>OMJJ01000370.1 GCA_900299305.1 bacterium
CCGAGTTTGTCGAATATCAGGGCGAGTTCGTTCATAAGGGCGATATTGAGGTCGCGTTGGGTGTTCTCAATAACCTTAGCGGCTTCTGCCACCTTGATAGAGCTGGCGCGGTGTAGCCCAGCCTCAATCACCCTATCGTACACCGCATACACACGGTCGAGCGACTCTTCATCTTCTGCCGATACGATCTTGACAATCTTCTCTAGGGTGTGCAGTTTGTCACCGGGATTGATACGTTCTGGGGAGTAGCCGAGTTTGAAATCGGTTCCCTGCTTGAGACCGGATACCTGCTCCAAGAGGGGCCCACAAATATCTTCTGTAACGCCGGGCCATACGGTAGACTCGTAGACCACAACAGCACCGGGCTTGAGAACCGAGGCGACGGTTTTGGTTGCGCCGCGCACGGGGCTAAGGTCGGGGTTTTTGAAGTCGTCGATGGGGGTAGGAACCGCCACGATAAACATCGTTATATCCTGCATATCTGCGGTGTTGGCGGTAATTTTGAGGGTGGTGTTCTTTAGGTCATCGGCAGTGACCTCACCAGTACGGTCAATACCCGAATTGAGTTCGTCGATTTTCTTTTGGTTAATGTCGAAGCCGACGGTATTGGGAAATTTACGTGCAAGTGCGAGGGCGAGAGGTAGTCCAACATACCCTAGCCCCACTATCGCGATACGTTCGCTCATAAGAATCGTTTGCTCCTAAAAGGTGATTTCTATAGATTAGCCTTACATAATCTCAAACATCCATATTCGATTATAAAATATACTCCCTTTTTTGTCAAGGCACAATAAAGGAGAGTTGCCA
The DNA here is from genome assembly GCA_900299305.1 of bacterium. Classification (GTDB taxonomy): domain Bacteria; phylum Armatimonadota; class Chthonomonadetes; order Chthonomonadales; family Chthonomonadaceae; genus CAIJLM01. The sequence continues at coordinate 808 of OMJJ01000370.1, forward strand.
AACTTGCCTCTGCCTGTCATATATGGTAGACTTACTGCGTCTTTAAAACTAATGGGCGTAGTAGGCAAGTACAGATAGAACCTGTTTCACTTAGTACTTCATACACAGAAAGGGACGACACCATGAAAAGTCGTTTCGTAACACAAGGCGCGTTGCTACTCACCGTAGCACTATTGGGTACTGCTTCCGCCTCCCGAACTCTGGCACAGCCTCCCGGTGGGTTTGGCGGAGGGCCTCCCGGCGGTTTCGGCGGTGGTGGGCGAGGTGGCCCTCGTGAGCTTACTGCGGCAGGCGCACCCGTTGATGCCTATGCCTCTGCTATCAAACTGAACGATAAGCAGAAGGGGCAAATCAAAGCCATTCAAGACGGGATTAAAGCAGAGCGCGAAAAGATGATGCCCAAACCTGGCACTCCTCCCGATTTTAACGCCATGCGCCCGATGTTCGAGAAGATGCGAGCCATGAATGAGAAGGCAGACAAAGACATTGATGCCATTCTTACTGCCCCCCAAAAGAAGGCACTCGCTCCTATCCTCAAGCAACTCGGCTCCCTCCGAAATGCAGGATTTCCTTTGGAGGTCGTTCCCTCTCTCAAACTGACCGATAAGCAGATAGCCCAAATCGGAGAGATTGTTTCCAAAGGTCAATCTATGGCTCCCGGAATGGGTGCACCTCCTCCCGGTGGTGGAGGACCTCCCGGTGGTTTTGGTGGTCCCCCTCCTGGCGGTGGTAGACCGGGTGGTGGAATGATGGGCGGCATGGGTGGCTTTGGGGCAATGCGCCAGATGCGTGAAAAACTACACGCGGAGGCAGTGAAAGTACTGACCCCTGCCCAGAAAAAGACACTAGATGACTACGAGAAAGCACACCCCAGACCGCAGTTCGGCGGATTCGGCGGTGGACGCGGACGCTAATCACTCGCTTTACTTAATCGAACCCCCTCTTCCCCAATAGGCAGAGGGGGTTTCTAACCTAAAAAAACAGAACAAAGGAGAACTCTTTGAACGTTGGCATTATTGGAGCCGGAGGCATCGCCTACAAACTCCACCTTCCTCAACTTGTCCAGATACCGGGCGTAAAAGTGACCCATATTGCAGGGCAACAGCCCGAACGCCTTAAAATGCTCTGCGAGAAGTTCGATATTCCCCACTCTAGCCCCAACTACGAGGATTTGCTTGCCGATGATAGCATCGACGGTCTAATTGTGGCTACCCCACACCCGCACCATGTACCGCTAGGCTTAAAGGTGCTGGAGGCAGGAAAGCACCTCCTTATGCAGAAACCACTTTGCGGCGATATGAGCGAGGCAAATCAGTTTGTGGAGGCGGTGGAGAAGACGCAGAAAACGGTGATGGCTCTCCCCCATTTCGGTGCAGAGACCTATCAGGCACGGGAACTGATTGAGCAAGGTGCGATTGGGAAGGTGTCGGGAGCGGGTTGTCGTGTGAGTCATGGCGGTCCTGAAGTCTACTATGCCGAAATTCGTGACGCTTTCGGAGAGACGGGGGACGAACTCTGGTTCTTCAAAGCATCGGATGCCTCTGTGGGTGCGCTCTTCGATATGGGTGTGTATGCGATTGCCAACCTTGTGGCTACGCTAGGAACCGTGAAGAGCGTGATGGGTTTAGTCGCAACGATGGATAAGCCGACCACCCTCGAAGACACCGCAACCCTCATTCTTCAGTTTGAAGGCGGCGCAGTGGGGTGTATGGAGACCGGTTGGTGTGACCCCGCCCGTACTTTCCAGATGCGGGTACATGGCACTCGCGGTAAAATCGTGGTTCCCGGCGACGCGGGGGCGAGTATGACCCTGTGGGAGCCTACCAGTTACACCCGTGAAGACGCACCTCCGAAATCTACGCCCATAGATGCCAGCCAACATAGCCGCGGCTCTGCACACGAACACTGGGTACAGTGCGTTAACGAGGGCAGACACCCCGAACGCAGTAACGCTTGGGCGGCACGGCACGTTACTGAAATTCTGCTTGCGGGTCTGGAATCGTCTCGTACCGGGCAGAGAATCGCCATTCACTCCAAAGCGGAGCGTTAGCGCATGACCACGAAGGCGCGAGAACTAACTGCGGAGGTTGCTATTATTGGGGGAGGCGTTGGGGGGTGCGCGGCGGCACTAGCAGTAGCCCGAAATGGAGGGCGCGTGGTGCTGACCGAAGAGACCGACTGGATTGGGGGGCAACTCACCTCTCAAGCGGTTCCTCCCGACGAACACCCTTGTATTGAGCAGTTTGGATGTACTCGCGCCTACCGTGAGTTTCGGAATGGAGTTCGTGACTTCTATAGGCGTAACTACCCTTTGACAGGTGAGGCGACCCGCACCCCCTATCTCAATCCGGGCAACGGCTCTGTATCGCGGCTCTGCCACGAACCGCGAGTAGCGTTGGCAGTGCTACAAGAGAGGCTTCAGCCCTACCTCAGCAGTGGACAGATAACCCTCCTCACCCACTACCGCGCTGTACACGCCGAAACCGTTGGCGATACCGTGCGCTCTGTAACGGTGCAAGAGACCCGTACCGGCGACCAGATAACACTACACGCGCCCTACTTTCTTGATGCTACGGAGTTAGGGGATTTGCTTCCGCATACGTGTACGGAGTTTGTAACGGGGGCGGAGGCACAGAGCGACACCCAAGAGCCTCATGCCCCCTCTATCGCACAACCCGACAACCAACAGGCTTTTACCTACTGTTTCGCTATGGACTACCTAGAGGGCGAAGACCATACTATTGAAAAGCCGACAGAGTACGATTTTTGGCGCAACTATGTACCGCAGATAACCCCCGCATGGGCAGGAAAACTGCTCTCGCTTACCATGTCGCACCCCATGACCTTAAAGCCCCGCCCTATACACTTCGACCCGATACGGGAGGCGAATGGGGAGGTGGGGGGGTTCTGGCTCTATCGGCGTATCCTAGACAAAACTAACTTTTCTGGTTCGGCTTTTAGAAGCGACATCTGCCTCGTAAACTGGCCCCAAAACGACTACCTGCTAGGAAACCTTGTAGGGGTATCGGAGGCAGAGCAGAAGCATCATCTCGAACGCGGTAAGCAACTCAGCCTCTCATTGCTCTACTGGCTACAGACAGAGGCACCTCGCCCAGATGGTTCGCAAGGCTGGAAAGGGCTACGCCTCCGCCCCGATATTACCGATACCGCGGATGGACTAGCGAAGTACGCCTATATTCGGGAGGCACGGCGTATAAAGGCAGAGTTTACGGTGTGTGAACAGCACGTAGGAACGCAAGCACGAATGGAGATAACCAACCTACCGGAAAATGAGGTGCAGGCATACCCCTTCCCCGATTCGGTGGGGGTGGGACACTATCGTATTGATTTGCACCCTAGCACTGGGGGCGATAACTATATCGACATCGGTTGCCTCCCATTCCAGATTCCACTAGGTGCGCTGATACCGCAACGGGTAGAGAACCTGCTTCCTGCCTGTAAAAATCTGGGAGTAACTCACATTACTAATGGCTGTTACCGCCTCCACCCTGTAGAGTGGAACATCGGCGAGTCTGCGGGACTACTCGCGCTCTACTGCGTACAGCATCGTACCACACCCCGTGCCGTTCGCAACACTCCTTCCATTCTCGAAGGGTTTCAACGGTGGATACAAGCGCAAGGTGTAGAGACCCACTGGCTACGTGCAAAACCCCTCTAAGGAGCCGACTATGCCCAACGATGGAACCGGTCTTATCGCTCTCGACGCATGGCTAGAGCCGTTTGCCCCCGTACTCAAAGCACGGTACTCCCACTATCTCCAGCGTAGAGCCTCCTTTGAAGAGCATGGGGGTTTACTGGGACAGATTAGTCAGGGACATCACTATTTTGGACTCAATCGAGGGGAGAACGCAGGTCAAGGCGGTGTGTGGTATAGGGAGTGGGCACCCCAAGCGAAATATGTCGCGCTTATCGGTGACTTTAACCAGTGGGATAGAGGGGCAAATCCGCTTACTCGTGATGAATGGGGCGTGTGGTCTGTATTCCTGCCCGATAGCGTCTACCAGCATCGCCTAACACACGGTAGCCACGTCAAGGTTCATATCTACGCCCAAAACGGGGCTTTTGACCGCATCCCCGCCTACATTCGGCGCGTGGTGCAAGAGCCAAACTCTCCGCATTTCGTCGGTCAGTACTGGAACCCTCCCTCCTTTACTTGGAACCACCCTGCCCCTACTACTGTGGGTGGGCTACGCATCTACGAGGCGCACGTCGGTATGGCGCAAGAGGAGGAGAGGGTCGGGACTTATACAGAGTTCACCGCGAACATCTTACCTCGCGTCGCAAAACTGGGCTACAACGCCCTACAACTTATGGCGGTTATGGAACACCCCTACTACGGCTCTTTCGGCTATCATGTCTCGAACTTTTTTGCCGCCTCCTCCCGTTTTGGAACTCCCGAAGACCTCAAAACGCTAATAGACACGGCGCACAGCATGGGTATTCGCGTTATTATGGATATTGTCCACTCTCACGCGGTAAAGAACCTGTTTGAGGGGCTGAATCAGTTCGATGGAACCGACCACCTCTACTTTCATGCCCCCCCGCGTGGCGAACATCCCACATGGGACTCCCTCTGCTTTGATTATAGCAAGTATGAGGTATTACGCCTCCTGCTCTCCAATGTGCGCTACTGGCTGGAGGAGTTTCATTTCGACGGTTTCCGCTTTGATGGCGTAACCAGTATGCTCTACCTCGACCATGGACTAAACCGCGTCTTCACCTCTTACGACGACTACCTAAACGATAACACGGATACCGATAGCCTTGCCTATCTTATGCTCGCGAACGACCTCACACACGCCGTAGCCCCCAACGCTATCACGATTGCGGAGGATGTTTCGGGGATGCCGGGAATGGCGCGTCCTACCTCCGAAGGCGGGATTGGGTTCGACTATCGCCTAGCGATGGGAGTACCCGATTTCTGGATAAAAACCGTAAAGGAGAGAGAGGACGAGGAGTGGGACTTGGGAGAGATAGTGCATACCCTCCTAAACCGCAGGGCGCACGAAAAACATATCGGCTACGTAGAGTCGCATGACCAAGCCCTTGTAGGCGACAAAACGCTTGCCTTTCAGCTGATGGATAGCGAGATGTATGAAAACATGGGGCTATTCCATCCTAGCCCTGTGGTAGATAGGGGGGTCGCTTTACACAAAATGATTCGCCTCCTCACCTTCTCATTAGCAGGAGAGGGCTACCTGAACTTCATGGGCAACGAGTTCGGACATCCAGACTGGATAGACTTTCCCCGTGAAGGCAATGGGGAGTCTTATCTCCATGCTCGCCGTCAGTGGTCGCTGGTAGATAATCCGGCTCTCCGCTACACAGGTCTAAACCGCTTCGATGCCGCCATGCTCTCTCTCGACACGCACTACTCCCTACTACAAGACACCTTTATAGAGATGCTGGGACTGTGGGAAGAGCAGAAACTGCTGGTGTATCGGCGGGGGGCATTGGTATTTGCAGTCAACTTCCACCCCTCCCAGTCGGTAAACGGTTGGCGCATGCCCGTTCCGGATAGAGCAGACTATAAAGTGGTACTAGATACAGATAGTTCCGAGTTTTGTGGGCATGGAAGAACGCAAGTAGAGGTCATCTACCC
>OMJJ01000371.1 GCA_900299305.1 bacterium
TGCCATCTGGGGCTATGGCGGGAGTACTATATATCGCTCCTGATGTTTGAAAGCCCCACTTAACGGTTCCGTTAGGGTTTAGGGCATAGAGAATACCATCATAAGAGCCAATATAGACCGTTCCGTCGGCTCCAATTACAGGCGAACTAACAATAACGTCTCCTGATGCGTATTGCCACTTGAGAGTACCTACAGCACCAGAACCTCCACCTAACCCCGTTCCCTGATTGTTCCCGCGAAAGCGTGTCCAAGAAGGTACTCCTACGGGTACTACTGCCATTGCGACGCTTTTTGTGATTCCGCTTGATTGCCCCGTTAGTGTTGCTATTTCGGTATGTAGTACCGTTTTTGTCTTTACCGTAAAAGACCTACTGGAGTTCCCCTGCGTAATGACAAGAGAGGTGGGAACCTGTGCATGGATGCTATTGGAACTCAGTGTTACTATCGCACTAGCACCTGCTACCTTACCTGTCAAGCGTACTGTTCCCGCTATGTTCGTGCCGCCAGACACAGTGGTCAAACTCAATTCAATACTACTTAGCACAGCACGTTGCACCGTTAAGGGGCTGGTTTTTGAAGTACTGCTATCAGATGCTGTTATCGTGGCAACATCATCAGAGGGTACAGGCGTGGTGGTTACTTTGAAAGAGGTGGTGAGTTTCCCTGCTGGAACCGTTATGGTAGCGGGTACTGTGGCAAACCCCTTGTCGGAACTGATACTAACGACCCATCCACCAACAGGAGCCTTTTTTGTGAGGATAACTTTACCTGTGGCACTCGCACCTCCCACAACGGAGGTAGGGTTCACACTAAAGGACTGTAGGGTTTGGGCACTTGCCAATGGGGACAACGACAGTAGGCAAAATGCAAACAGACAAAATAGGCTAGGCTTCCTATAAGATAGTGGTAGATGCAAAGGTTGTACGCTCCTTCTTTCTTTTGGTAGCAGTATCTGTAGGGTAAGAATAGGCATGGTTACTTGCCTCTAATAGATATTATAGCCGTATTCTCTCTGTCATGGGTATCTTTATTCTAGTGACTACAGCGAAAGCCTTATACCACTACCTCTCGTTGATTGCTGCCAAGCCTACTTATGTATCGCACCTGACAGGCTAAACACCGGCATATAGAGCGCGAGCAAGATAACTAGAACCAGACCACCCACTACCACCGTCATTAGGGGTTCCATCATGCGGGTTAGTTTGTTTACTGAGTACTCTATATCGCGTTTGTAGAAGCGGTTTATCTCGGAAAGCATCTCATCGAGGTTTCCCGACTGCTCTCCCGCCGCAATCATGCGGGTCATCATAGAGGGGAACTGCTTGGTCTCTTCGATGGGGACATGGAGCGTAGAACCTTGGTTGACCGACTCGGCTACCTTTGCGATAGCCTCTTGCAAAATCACGTTGCCCGTAGTCTCTCCTGCAACATGGAGTGCTTGTAGCAGAGGAACACCCGCCTTAATCGCACCCCCAAACGTCATGGTGAAACGTGCCAGCGATATTTTGCGAATCAGTTTCCCTAGTAGCGGCAACTTGAGCAGGAGAGCGTGGAGATTGCGTTGTCCTTGCTTAGTGCTTACGTAACGGCGTAACGCCTTGACTACTGCCCACACACAGATAATCACCATGAGGGAGTAGTTGGTAAGGATGTTGCTTACCTTCACAAGCGAAAGGGTGATGGCGGGTAGCGTCATATTCAACTGCTCATACACCTTCGAGAAGGCAGGAACAATAAAAACGAGCATAAAGCAGACCACTAACACCGCCGCAACCACCACGATAACCGGATAAGTAAGAGCGGCTTTTAGTTTTTCGCGCAGCTCCGCCGAGCCGTCGAACTGCTTGGCGGCGGCTTCGAGGGTCTGGTCGAGGGTTCCGCTTTCTTCTCCTGCCGCAATCAGTGTGGTAAAGGTAACGGGGAATATCTTAGGGTGTTTGCTCATCGCCTTCGCCAGTGTTAAGCCCCCCAGCACTTCGGTACGAATCTGGTGTAAAACGCTAGAAAGCATGGGGCTTTCCGTCTGCTCTGCAATCTCGCTTAGACTTTGAACAATGGGGATACCCGCGTGTACCAGTGTGGCAAGTTGGCGGCTCATAACCACCATGTCCTCCAATCGCACCTTTTTTCGTGCGAACAGAGAGGGGGCAGTGGTGTTTGCACCGCCTTTTGCGTCGCCTATCTGCTCTGTAACGGTAGTTAGGAACACACTCTTTTGGCGTAGGTTATCGCGGACTTCAAAGGGGTCTTTTGCTTTAATAAGCCCCGAAACGGTCTGACCTTGCTGGTTGCGCCCTGTGTATACATAAGTTGGCATTCGTTTTTACTCCGAGTAGAGAACACGCACGACTTCATCCGCTGTTACCTGACCAAGCCGTATCTTTTCGGCGGCGGATTGCCCCATCGTTATCATTCCATCTTTCATGGCTTGTTGGTAGAGTTCGGTTCCTGAGCGGCGGTCAAGAATCAGGTTCCTAATTCCATCGGTAACGGGCATCATCTCATAGACTCCCGTTCGCCCTTTCATACCGCGCCCACCACACCTCTGACAGCCCACTCCACGCCACATCAGCGGAATATCGCCCTCCTGATAGCGCACACCGAGCTGCTCTAGCACCATCCTATCGCCCACATAAGACTCTTTGCAGTTCGGGCATATCGTTCTTAGAAGGCGTTGCCCCAACGCGCCCAGTAGGGCAGAGCTAATAAGAAAAGGCTCTATGCCCATATTTTGTAGGCGCACAATGGTACTGGGCGCGTCGTTGGTGTGCAGGGTACTAAACACAAGGTGTCCTGTAAGAGCGGCTTGAATGGCGGTCTCAGCGGTCTCTTTGTCGCGGATTTCACCCACCATTATCACATCGGGGTCTTGGCGCATGAGGGTACGTAGCCCTGCCGAGAAGTTTAGCCCTACTTGGTGGTTCACCTGTATCTGGTTGATACCTGCGAAGTTGTACTCCACTGGATCTTCGATAGTGCTGATATTGCGCGTGGAGTCGTTGATTTGACTGAGCGCGGCGTAGAGGGTAGTAGACTTACCAGACCCCGTAGGACCGGTAACGAGTACAATCCCGTGCGGGTGGTGAATAAACTTATTAAAGACGCGCTTCTGCTCTGGGTTAAAGCCCAGTTTTTCGATGGTGGTGAGGTTATTGGTTTTACGCAGTACGCGCATAACGATTTTTTCGCCAAAGATAACGGGCAGAATACTCACGCGCAAATCGAACTCTTCGTTATTGCTGGCGACGTAGGTAAAGCGTCCGTCTTGGGGTCTGCGCCGCTCTGCGATATTCATGTGTCCCAAAATCTTGACGCGGCGCACCATAGAGGCGAGGTGATTCCGTTGAAAAACGTTATGCTCATACAGTAAGCCGTCTTGTCGGAAGCGCACCCGTACCGTCTCCTCTTGGGGTTCGATATGAATGTCACTGGTTCCGCTCAGTACCGCGTCGTCGAGGATACTGGTAACAAGGCGTACTACGGGGGCATCGTCGGAGTCGTTATAACTCTCCTTGTCCATCCCCTCCGTACCGTTACCATCATCGGAGTTGGAACCCATCTCCTCAATCACGCTCTGCGTCTTAAAGTTGTTTCCAAAGATGCGGTCATACGCCTCTTGCAAGTCCCTAGACATCGCGAGATAGGGGATAATGCGCTTTTTAAGGCGTGCGCGGAGTTCGTCGGCGGTAGTGAGGTCAAGTGGGTCGGCAAAAGCGACATGGATCATATCGCCCTGTTCATAGAAGGGAAGAATCAGTTTGGTACGCGCCATCTGTTCGGGGATATAACGGGCAACCTGCCCATCTACCAGTGTATCGGTAAGGCGTACAAACGGTGCCCCCGTAGTGGCTTCGAGGTGAGGAGCAAGGCTTTCAATGGTTATCAAGCCCAGTTCGTAGAGGGTCTCTCCCAAAAACTGCCCACTGCTTGCCTGTTTTTCTAGGGCAGTTTGTAGTTGACTTTCGGTGATGAGTCCGCTCTGAACAAGGCGCATCCCTAGCCTTGTCTGTTTCCTCTGGGGCTGCATAATAGTATTTAACGCACTTTTTATCATTGATTCGAGTTCCTTCCCAATGCGAAAACGCCCTCTATCCAAATGCCTACAAATACTCCACGAAGCGAGTATCGGCAAAACTAACAGACTCTCTTACCCAAAGATATACGGGGTTTATCTCAAAAGGCTCCTAGTAAAAGAACCCTAAAGAGAGTAGGATATTCGGTTGGAAGGCATACAAGGGCGTAGGCAAACCTAATTTTTACTTTACGAGAGTGAACGACGGGGAAGTGTGGGCGAGACCGGCACTTCATTACTTAACTGTCTGTACTTACTGATTTAAGGTGGGGAGCGATTTCTTCCCACATTTCCATTTTAACGTACTTTTACGAGTTTGCAACCCCTTTTTAATGACTCAACTACATTCCGCAAGGAAACTGGCATAATTACTAGGTTGCGCTTTTGGGAAAGGTGTTGGATAATCAAAGTAAGTCGTTCAAAATTAGACGACACTATCAAAAAATTAGTTTCGTAAATTCAAAATGGAGAAAAAAGATGAAAACGAAGATGACTTGGTTAGAATTCCGTTATCGGATGTATAAGAAGGGTTTCACCCTTATTGAGCTTTTGGTTGTGGTTTTAATCCTCTCGGTTCTCATGGCAGTAGCCACTCCCCTCTATCTTGGAGCCGTTACCGACTCTCAGAAGAAGACCTGTCGCGCCAATATGCAGACCATCTCCAACGCGGTACAGTCCGCTCGTGTAAAAGCAAACGCCAACGACTATAGCACCCTTATCACCGCGGGTGTTACCACCGCAAGCCTCGCCGACCTGCAAGCCGTACCCAAGTGTCCTACTGGCGGTGCTTACACCCTTGCAAACGGCTCTAGTGGCTCTGCTACTACCTTCAAAGTCGCCTGCTCCGCTACAGGACACAGTACCTTTGAA
>OMJJ01000372.1 GCA_900299305.1 bacterium
GTACTGCGCGATGCGGGTATTGATTTCGGGGTCGCCATACTCATGCCCCGCGATGTGGTTGAGTTCAGAGAGTCCGTCGAGCATTTTGCGCCGCGCCTCTGCCGAAATCCCTTCTGGGTTATTTAGATAGAGTACGGGGTCGCCAGTAGCACGCAGTTTTACGCCCTGATGCACACTTGGTAGAAAACCGCTTCCCCATAGGCGGTTAAAGAGGGGTTGGTCGTTGCGGTTGCCTGTTCCTTGTGAGATAAGCACAACGTAGCCGGGAAGATTCTGGTTTTCGCTCCCAAGCCCATAAGAAAGCCATGAGCCGATGCTAGGTCGTCCCGGTTGTTGCGCGCCCGTTTGTGTAAAGGTGACGGCGGGGTCGTGGTTTATCGCCTCCGTGTTCATCGAGCGGATAATGCAGATGTCGTCCGCTATGGAGCCGATATGCGGTATCAGTTCGCTAAGATAGGTGCCGTTTTTCCCGTACTGCTTGAAGTTGAACACGGTAGGCGCAACGGGAAAAGCGCTCTGCCCAGAGGTCATACCTGTAATACGTTGCCCCATACGTACCGAGGCGGGTAGTTCGATTCCGTGATACTTCTGCATCTGTGGCTTGTGGTCGTAGATGTCGATATGAGAGGGCGCGCCCGATTGGAACAGATAGATAACGCGCTTCACTTTAGGGGGAATATGATACGCTTTCAGGTTGCCGTGTAGCCCCGCGGTGGCACTGGTGTCAGCGTGTGCCTCCCCTGCCAGCAACGAGGAGAGTGCGGCAACCCCAATCCCTTCGGCAGTGCGCCCGAATAGTTGACGTCGCGTCATCATTAGTTCAGCTTCTCGTAATGGGTTCATACTAAAATATCTCCTCTTAGTTGCGTGTAAGGGTTTCGTCTAGGTTAAGTAGCATACTGGATACCATCGTCCACGCCGCTAACTCTGTAGTATCTAGTTTGTCGTTGCGCTTCGATTCACCTACCATCAGCAGTTTTTCCGCGAGTTTAGGCTCTTTTCTGAAAACAGACATCTGGTTATTGAAGACGCGAACTATCGCCTGTACCTCTTGTGGGGTGGCGTATCGGGAGAGTAGCGTCTGATAGGCGAACTGGATACGCTGTTTGGTAACGCTTCCGCCTTCGGTTATTAGGCGTTCTGCTAGTTTACGTGAAGCCTCTACAAAGGTAGGGTCGTTCATCAGCACGAGGGCTTGAAGTGGGGTATTTGTTACCGAGCGGCGCACGATACAGAACTCTCGTTCTGGTGCGTCGAAAGTGGCTAGAGAGGGCGGGGGGCAGGTACGCTTCCAGAAAGTGTACATACCTCTCCGATAGAGAGATTCCCCATGGTCTTGTACGTAAGTCTGTGCCGAGAACTCTCCACCGAAACCTATCTCCTCCCAAAGCCCCGCGGGATGGTAGGGGCGTACTGAGATGCCTCCAATTTTAGAAACAAGTAACCCCGAAGATTGTAGGGCGATGTCTCGGATAAACTCCCCTGCCAAACGGTAGCGGGAGCCTCGCGCCAAAAGTCGGTTTTCTGGGTCTTTGTTATACAGTTCTTTGGTAACTCGTGAGGATTGGCGATAGGTGGACGAAGTGACGATAAGGCGTATAATGTGCTTTACATCCCATCCAGACCGCACAAACTCCGTCGCTAACCAGTCTAGTAGTTCGGGATGGGAGGGGCGTTCCCCTTGAATACCAAAGTCTTCGGCGGTCTTTACAATTCCGGTTCCGAATACCATTTGCCAGAAATGGTTAATCGCAACTCGCGATGTAAGCGGATGATTGGGTGCGATAAGCCACTGCGCCAAGCCCAAACGGTTCGCAGGTGCACCTTGTGGGAGGGCGGGGAGGAAGGCGGGAGTCCCCGGCTTTACCTCTTCACCCGGCTTGTCGTATTCGCCCCGCATAAGGATATGCGTTTTACGCTCTTTACCAGCTTCGTTTTCGAGCATGACCATCGTGGTAGGAATTGCGTCGTCCATCTCTTTACGCTTCTTCTCCCAACGGGTGTAGTCGCTGTTAATTGACTTGTATTCGGGGTCGTAGTTCTCTAGGTAGAACTTGGCAAGCGTCGTTTTCTGCTCGGCGGTACGCTTTTCGGGGGCAGTTGCGAGAAGAGGACGCACACTGTCCACTGTTACCAGAGCGGCAACCTCTTCGGCACTCAGTTCCCGATGGTAGAAGCGTAGTTCGTCGATTTTCCCTTTGAAGAAGTCGGCATTGCTACGCCGCCCAATGTAGACGGGGTGATTAGCGACAATAGTATCGGTCAGGCTGTCGTGAGTTCTGTCGAGTTCTTGCAGTTTACCATTGACGTAGATTTTTACTCCCTCCGCCTTGCTAGAGCCATCGTAGGTTACGAAGACGTGCGACCACTTATTCATAGTTGCGGGCATCTCTTTGGTGTTTACCCGTATCACATTCGAGTCCCATTTGTGGATAAGGTGAACAAAGACACGCCCCCCCGCGAGATAGACATCCCACCCTCGTAGATCGCTCGTACCGTCCATGCGGGAGATTGGAACCATCGAATCGTTGCTCTGCGGGTAGACCCATGCGCCGTAAGAGACCTTATCTTTACGGTCAAACTGAAGGGTTGTTCCTAAGTCGATATAACTACCGCCCTCGAGTTTCAGTGCGCGACCTACTTTACCCTCTTCCCATGCCACATTACCTTGAATGGTTGCAGAGATGCGTTGCCCTTGAGGAGCATCGTTGACCGTTCCTGCGCTCCCCTCGAAGTTGAAGTAGGCGGCGAGTTGGGCGGTGTTGCTTCCTAGTGTAGCGAGGGTAGGCGCGGTCTTCTTCTCCCACTCCTCTTGCTCTCCCTTTGCGTCGCTTGCCCGTTTTGTTAGGCTCTCCGCAAACTCTTTTACCTTTTGGGTGTACTGCCCTAGCATCATCGCTTGCTCTTCGCTGGGAGCTTTGATAAAGGGAACGGCGTTTCCTCTCGTGCCGTCCAAACCTTGTTCGGGGATGTTATTGAAGTAGGCGTAGAGGTTGTAGTACTCTTTCTGTGTAAAGGGGTCGTACTTATGGCTATGGCACTGACCACAGCGTAGGCTCATGCCTAGCATCGCCGTAGAGAAGCAGTCTACTCTATCCACCACGTAGGCGGTTTGATACTCTTCGGGTATCGCGCCTCCCTCGAAGTTGATGGGGTGGTTTCGAGAGAATCCTGTCGCGATTTTCTGTTCAAGAGTCGGGTTGGGAAGTAGGTCTCCTGCAATCTGATAGAGTAGGAACTTATCGTAAGGAAGATTTTTACTAAATGAGGAGATAACCCATTCGCGCCACCGCCACATATCACGGTGCGGGTCGATATGGAACCCGTGTGTGTCGGCATAACGCGCCAAGTCTAACCACTGAAGAGCCATGCGCTCGCCGTAGTGAGGGTCGGCTAGGAACTTTTCTACCAGCCGTTCGTAGGCGTTTTCGCGCTTATCGTTTAGAAACTCTGCTACCTCTTGTGTGGTAGGCAGTAGTCCCCGCAAATCAAGGCTAAGGCGACGAATAAGGGTACGCCTATCGGCGGAGGGAGAGGGTTTCAGGTTCTCCTGCTCTAGCCGTGCAAGA
>OMJJ01000373.1 GCA_900299305.1 bacterium
CAAGACGCACTTTCACAGAGCCGCGCTTTTCGTTGCGCGTCTCTGGGGCAGTACTCCTTGTAGGGCGTGTAGTTTTTTGCTTACGTTGGGTTGGCTCCATAAAAGAAGGCCTTGTTCTATAACCTAAATACCCCCAGCAAAGGGGCTAACTCCCTGTCGCAATAGGCATAGCTGCCTAACGTAACAGGATTATTTGAGATATTAAGGGATTCTGACACACTTCCATTATGGCGGAACTTTTTGTCAAACGCAGAGAGTGCTTGTTGAATCACGTATTTGTAACGGTGAGGGAAATACCTGTTTTTATGTTTCGCGAGTTTAAGAGCGGGTGTTCCTTACGCAGTTTTACGGTGTACGGGAAGTTGGCGCGTGGAGATAAGCGAAATGCCTGCCACCGCAACTCCAATCCAAAATGGAATACGATAGTTCTGAAAATGCTCCCAAAGCCAAGCCCCACCAATAGGTACGGTAACGGCGGCAATATGGTTCATGGTAACGCCCATATTGAGACAGGGGGTAAGCTCATTGGGGCGCACAATGCGGTGAAGATAGGTGGTAAAGCCCACTCCAAACGTGAAGAGGACGTTATCCAAAATAAAGAGCGCACACAGAATAGCCACACTATTCGAGACAGCATATCCTAAAAATACGAGTATCAACCCAACGGCATAGAGGGTAAGCGGGTTGCGTTCGCCGTGCTTGTCCACCATTTTTCCCATTTTGGGAGCGGTGAGCGAGATGAGGATATTGTTTACAAACTGTAGTAAGAGCATACGGTCTAGCGGTTGATGGTATACCTTAATAAGAACAAAAGAGGCAAAGATGCTGAATATCTGCCGCCGACAACCTTCCAAAAAGGTGAGAAGGTAGAAGAGGCGATACTCTTTGCGGAAGATAATGGGTGCACGAGTAGCCCCTGCGGCATGGTGAGAGAGGGTAGCACAGAGTAGCCCTGCTACAAAGATACATAGTCCCCCCAACACAAAGTCCCACCGATAGAGAGTTTCGTTCGTAATTGCGAAGCGCGGGGCAACTTTGGCACAGAGCAGTGCCAGCCCCAAGCCGGTCATGGTAGCAACTGCCGAGACGGAGTTAATACGCCCCAGGTGCCGCCCTCCCTCTTTCCCTTTCGCAAGGGTGAGAGTAATGGCATTAGACATCCCTGCCCAGAGGTGAAAACCCACCGACCAGAAAACAGTAACAAGCACCAGAGGAACGTAGGTACTGGTAACTCCTGTCGCCCCGATACCTATTCCCGCAATACCCAAGCCCAGAGCGGCGACCCGTGCTTCTGCCAACGCAACGAGGGTTCCTGCTGTAATGGCGGTAAGCAGACCGGGAATCTCGCGTATCGACTCCATCGCGCCTAAGCCGCGTGGAGTACCGTGTATTATATCGTTGAAGAAGTTTTGGAATACGCTGGCATAGACAGCAAACCCAAACGAAAACAGGAAATTGAGCGTGATAAACTTCGCCCAGTCCTTGCGTAGTGTTCTATCTTCCTCTAGTTGGGCTACCTCATTGGTACTAGAAACGGGTTCGGTGGTCATATATCTCTTTCATAAAGTGGTAGGGTACGGATTAGCGGGGGCGCGTACCTACTAAAACATAGTCGTTCGATTCGGCAAAATCGCGTATTTTCATATAGGCGGTCAGGTGTACTCCATCGGAAGAGCGAACCGCGATAGGCTTGCTAGCAGAGAGAGTCTCTAGTATCTCTGATAGTTCTGGATAGAGGTTGGTATCGTAGACAGAGGCGAGTTTTACATCCATTCTCACTTCGTTGTTTATCGCCTCCATATCCGCTTTTTTCAGTTGGCGCACAAACACAACAACGCCTTGTACATCGACTTCGGTAGTTCCGTTGCTGTGGGTTATGGGTGCGCTTACAATAAAGTAGATACCATCAGGGCGAAACAGCAGAGCAGAGATAGGTTTCTCTAAGAAGTCGTTGCCCACCTGCCGCAGGTTTTTGAAGTCTTCGAGCAGGTTATCCGGAAAAGAGCTTATTTCGTGCTGTGAGATGCGACTGATAGCACGGCGCAGAAACGAAATCTCCTTGCCATCTATCATAAACACGTAATCTACTTTGGCTTTCGCAAGGGTACTAGGCAACAGGTACTGACGTTCGTACTCGTTACGTGATACCTCGGAGCCGTGATTTTTTAGGCAGGCGTAGGTTGCATCGGAACGCGCCCATTTGGTATGGGTGGCTTGTAGTTGGCGCAGTTGCCCCTTAATAGTCTCATTAACAAATAGCATCTGTTGCGCCATCATCTCTTGCTCGGCAGGAGATACGCGCCGTGCGAGTATGGGGCGCACAAAAACAAAAGCTACTCCCCCTATTATGCCCAAAACCACCAGACAAGAGAAGAGGAGACGTAACTTAATGAAGCCACACCGCATACTGTGTGGCTCCCTAGAAACATCACCTTGGTATCTTCCCATCGGCTCTCTCGTCCCAACCTCTCTTCTGGTAAACCCGTCTGCCCTACGACCACATCACGCGATTTTTACCAGTACGTTTTGCGGTATAGAGGGCGGCATCGGCACGTTTTACAAGGTCTTGTACATTTAGACCATCATCGGGGTAAGAGGCTACCCCCACACTTACGGTGCGCGATACGTAGACCTGCTCTATCTCGACCACTGCCTCCACCTCTATCGCGTAGCGTATGCGTTCGGCAAGCATACAAGCGTCCTCTTTTGCAGTTTCGGGAAGCACAATAATAAACTCTTCCCCACCGTAGCGTCCTACAAAATCGACGTTGCGGATACTGTTTTCCAGCACTTCGGCGACTTTGCAGAGGAGCCTATCGCCTTGTGGATGTCCGTAGGTATCGTTAAAACTCTTGAAACTGTCTACATCAAACATCAGCACAGAGAGGGGGTGATGGTAACGTGCAGAGCGGCGCACCTCATCTCGCAAAATCTCCTGCATACGCCTATGGTTCCACAACCCTGTAAGCCCATCGGTAGAGGCGAGGTGGTGCATGGTCTCGCGAATATGGAGGTTCTCTAGTGCCATTGCGTAGGAGGGCAAAAGCGATTCGATACTCTGTAAATCCTCTTGGGTAAACGGGTAGTCGGCGGGGCGTACCCACTGCCCCAGCGCAAGCAACTCCCCTTTACTGCGAATAGGATAGAGAAGCCACGCCCCCATTGCCAATTCGCCTTTAAGTTTATCGGGGTCTAATGAGGCTTCGGGGATAAGGCGCGGCTCGGAAGTCATTGCCGCTTTCCCGATGATACCCGCCCCATAGACCGCTTTTGCTTCCCTCTGAAAACCGTGCAAGGTAAGAGAGGCGCGAGGTGTGAGTATCTCCGTTTCTGTATCCATCATCCAGATTTGTGCGGTTTCTGCGGGGAGTAGATTCGCCATAAGGCTTAGGAAGCGTTGGCTAAGGGTAACGGCATCGTCTTCGGGTGTCTGCATGAGGGCGATTTTACCAATGGCTTGTGCTACTTTAAGATTGCCATAGAGTTGGTATGCCGCCTGTTTTGTTTGGAAGGCAACCGCCCCAAACACCAGCACCGCCCCCAAAGGAAGAGCTGTCCCCGCCCCCAAAAGCATCCCTAGCGGCGCAAACAGGAGGAGTAACAGGTCTCCATAGAGTAGTTTCTCTAGGGTAACACGTTCAGGCTTCTGCTCTGCCCCATGCACCGGATGCAGAGAGTGCGAGAGTGTTTCCAGTAGAAAGTACACTCCCCCCAACACCCCCACGCCCACAACACTTCCCAAGCAGAGCCGCCACAAGAACTCTATGGGCATAGAAGCACTATTTAGGAGGATGGATTGTGAGTGAATTAGCCCTTTGAGGTGCAGAAAGGTCTGGTCGAAGGCGAAACGGGAGGCAATCAACGCAATAGCTAGTGTTGCGCCTTGCAGTCTTAGGTTTGCACGAGTTATCTCTCGCCGTTTACCCATACGGGAGACAAGAAAATAGCCTACCAGTGCTACACAAGGGGCAACAGGACGCGCAAGCCACAACGCAAATGTAAACAGAAGCGGAGCCGTAATCCAGACCGTGTTCACCTCTCTTTTTAGTACCTTTAACGAGAGAACGGTTCCCAACCACAAAAACGCAAACAGAGCCTGTAGCCCCACCCCTATCCCAAAAGCCGTTTGGCGGGAGTAGGCAATTAGGGTTGCCCATGCAACCGCAAACAGGCAAACCCGATAGTACCGCCAAACTCTCTCTGCTTGCGATTTAGAAGAGGGTTGCGGTGCTGGGTTCGGTTGCGAAAAAGGGTTTGGTTCGGGGTCTAAACGGCGTACCGCTTGCATAGAGGTTCCTTTCGGGGAACGAGAAAACTAGGAGGCGACAAAAAGAGGGAGCCTTATGGTAAAATGCAGAGGTGTGCCTAAAACAGTTCACTGTTTACTGCTCCCCCCGCATTGCCTCAATAGGCTCATTATAGCAAATCGCTTCCCCAAAGTGCAAGCCTTTTCAGGGTATGTATATGGGAAAATTGGCAACAGAAAAGGAAACTTTTGTACTATGTATCTGAGACATATCGGACAGAAACTGAGCGGGTGTATGTGCCTTTTGGGGCTATTTGCGCTTTCGCTTTCGGGGTGTACTACTGGGAGTGGAACGAAGGATACGGGAGGAGGCACAGAGAGAGCGGCTTGTGCTGTAAATCCACATATCTCAGGTCACCCACGTTGGACGGTACTTATCTATATGAACGCGGCAAACAACCTACAGCCCGATAGCCTCCTCAATGTGGCGCAGATGGCTTCGGTAGGCTCGGATGCCAACCTGAATATCGTACTACAGTGGAAGCAAGCAGTATGCCCCGATTGTGGTACGCCCTCCTTCACTGCTACCAAACGCTATCGTATCTCGAAGCACACCTCCGCCGAAGTAAATAGCATCGCCAACGGCGACACCAGTTCCCTCTCGCGTGATGAACTCGCCCCCCCTACGAACTTTTACGACCCTATTCTTCAACAGTCGGACATGGGAGATTGGCGCGTACTGCACGACTTTGCACAGTGGGGTTCGGCAAACTATCCCGCCGACCACCTGATGGTTCTGCTATGGGATCATGGGGCAGGATGGCGGTCTACCCGTGCGGCAAAGAGTGCGCGTCCTGTTTTGCGCGGCTTTTCGGAAGACAACGCGACCAACAACGAGATAGAGACTTGGGAGACACCCGGCGCACTTGCAGGGTTGGCACAACCGATAGATGCGATTGCCTTCGACTGCTCTCTGATGCAGATGACAGAGGTGGCTTACGAGCTACGAAACTCGGCGCGGGTGCTTATCGGTTCGGAAGAGAGTCCTCCCGGTGCCGGATACCGCTACGATGAGTGGCTAACCCTCTTGAAAAACAGCCCCTCCGACCCCTGTAACGCGGGTAACGACATTCTTACGACGTTTGTGAACTACTACGTGGCAAACCGCCCCGATTTTCACAACATCACCCAATCTATTATCGACCTAAGCAAGATGCAGGGTGTGGCTACTGCGCTAAACAAGTTTGGGCATGAACTCCGCGCCGTAAAGACCACTGAAGCCACCCAGATAAAGAACGCCCGTAGCGCAACACAGTACTACGCCTACTACGATAACAAAGACCTGTATCACTTCGCCACACTGATAAGGCAGAACACCGCCTCTGCGAACTTGAAACAGGCGGCAGACGACTTACAAACTGCCCTAAGAGGAACCAACGGGGCAGTGATTACAAGTTCTCACGGGAATTCGGGGCAGGGAAACTCCAACGGCTTGGCAGTCTATGTACCTAGCCCTGCATCTTTCTTAAACTCCTACGGCAATCTGGCTCTCTCTCAATCGGGGGCGGCTCCCGAATGGATGGCGTTTTTACAAGAGCAGACTCAGTAGGATTGGAAAATAGTGGGGAGATGCTATGCCGCTTTCGGTTCTGATAAGATGCCTTGCTTGCCTGTTCTATACCTCCTTGCCGTCTCTACAAGAGCCGGTACTCCAACGTTTTGAGTATATTGAGTACCACATGGGGGTAGATGTTCGCATGGTGGTCTATGCGCCGAACGAGACCACCGCGATAGACGCTTGTGCTGCCGCATTTGCCCGTTTTGCGGAGTTGGACTCAGTTATGAGTGACTACCGTGCCAACAGCGAACTGATGCGGCTCTGTGCAAAGGCAGGGGGTGCGCCCGTACCCGTAAGCCGAGACCTGTTCAAAGTGCTACAACGCTCTTTAGAGGTAGCACAGCGCGGTGAGGGAGCATTTGATATAACCTGCGCCCCGCTAATTACGCTTTGGCGAAAAGCCCGTAAAACCCACGTTCTGCCCTCCCCCGAAGAGATAGCAAAAGCCCGTGCTTTGGTAGGGTGGCAAAAGGTAGTTCTAAACCCTCGTAAGCGGACGGTGCAACTGCTTGTACCGGGTATGAAACTGGACTTGGGGGGTATTGGGAAAGGGTATGCCGACGACTGCGCCCAAGAGGTACTCAAACAGCATGGAATAGAGTGCGCTTTGGTAGAGGCAGGGGGGGATATTGTGGTAACAAATCCGCCGCCGGGTCGCAAAGGGTGGCGGATTCAGGTCGCGAATGCACAATCAGGAACCGATGCCCCTATCCTCGATTTTGCGAATACGGCAATCTCTACGTCGGGTGATACCGCGCAGTTTGTGGATATTGGGGGAAAACGCTTCTCACATATTGTAGACCCGCGCACAGGCTACGCCCTCACCGATAGAATACAGGTAACTATTATCGCAAAGGATGGGCTAACCTCGGATAGCCTCTCTACGGCGGTTAGCGTACTTGGTGTAGAGAAGGGGCAAGCCCTCGCCAAAACCTACAAAGGTACGACTGCCTATATCCGTCACTTGGGTTCTTTGTAATAGAAGGAGTTTGATGGTGAATACCAAAGAGAAAGTACTAAATAGCGTAACGAGAGCGTTTCGTTTCTTTTCACAAGATTTGGAGAACCTCCCCGCCGAGGTCTTCGATAGGTCGTTGGGCGGCAAGGCGCGTACCGCCGCCGACATTGCCCACGAGGTTCGTATTACAAACGAACGGCTCTGTCGGGATATGCAACGGCAACCCTCTGAGGCACAACCGAACGGATGGGTTATCGCGCCAGAAGAGTTAAGAACGAAAGAAGCCACCATTCAGTCGTTTAAGACCTCTTCCGAGCAGGTTGTTCAACTCATTGAGCAGATGTCTTTAGAGGAGATGGAGGAGATTGTACCGGGGGTACTTGGCGATGCGAGTAGGGCTGACCACTGCCGCTCTATGACCGTACACCTCTGGTATCACAGCGGACAACTCAACTTTATGCAGACCCTGCTTGGTGATAGCGACATTCACTGGTCGTAGCCCCTCCTCGCTCACTCTAGGGCAATCGCATTACTTTGAGATAAGGATGGTTGCTCACATTGCGCCGTAGTTAGCGGATTAGCCCTCATCCTGTCCTTCGGACATCCTTGCCCCCAAGTTTGGGGGAAGGAGGATACGGCTGTAAGGTTTTCTTGTTTTTAGAAAGGTATGCCTGTACAAAAGGTAGTCACTTTACTATACCGTGCATTCACCTCTTCGCCCAAACTTGGGAGAAGAGGTTGGTGATGAGGGCTAATACCTTGCAATACGCAACACATGAGAGTAGTGCGGTTGCCTTCCTCACTCACTCCAATCTTCTTGTACTTGGGGCGGTATTATGGTATCATGGGGGAGTAACCTAAATGCGTCTGTAGCTCAGTGGATAGAGTGCTTGCCTCCGGAGCAAGAAGCCGCTGGTTCGATCCCAGCCAGGCGCATCAAACTCCCCTAAAACCCCAACTACTTCTTGGACTGCGGAAGCCAGTCCTTATGTTTGTCGATGATATACTCGTAGCGGTCTTTCATGTTGCCTGTTTTCTCATCGAAAAGCGGAGTACCTCCCATGTAGTTCGTGCCTTTCGGGTCGCCGTACTCATTCAGCCCCAGTTTCTTTATCATCTTATCTACCCACTGCTTCTGGTCTTCGTTCAAATTCGCCATGTTCGTCCCTCTCTTTGTGTGGTACTGTGGAACTAGACGGGTAGAAAGTGTTCCGCGTTTCACATCTGTGCCAAGATTTTTCGCGGTGCAGGAGGGTTTTAAGGGTGTGTTGCCCAATTATAAGGGCAGGTGTGTTGAAAGGTATGTCCAAACACGCACCAACACCTCTCGAAAATTTTAGGAGACCTCACGATTATGGCTGATAAGCTACGGGTTGGTATTGTGGGCTGTGGTGGGATTGCAAACGGCAAACACCTACCCAGCCTCTCGAAAGTGGACGCGGTAGAGATTGTCGCATTTTGTGACATTGTAGAAGACCGTGCCAAACAAGCCGCCGCAGAGTACGGCGTAAAAGACTCTTACATCACCACTGACTACGAGAAACTGGTATCGCAAGACATCGACGTAGTACACGTCTGTACCCCCAACGACTCCCACGCGAAAATCACCATCGCAGGGCTAGAGGCGGGTAAGCACGTTATGTCCGAAAAGCCGATGGCAAAACGCGCCGACGACGCAAAAGCGATGCTAGAAGCTGCCAAACGAACCGGCAAAAAACTCACTGTTGGCTACCAAAGCCGACATCGCTCCGACAGCCAGTTCCTGCACCGCGCTTGCCGTGATGGAAAACTCGGCGAAATCTACTACGCTAAAGCACACGCTATTCGCCGCCGCGCCGTACCCACTTGGGGCGTTTTCTTGGATGAAGAGAAGCAAGGCGGTGGCCCACTTATCGACATCGGAACCCACGCCCTCGACCTCACCCTCTGGATGATGAACAACTACGAGCCACATATCGTAGTGGGTAAAGCCTACCACAAACTGTCTCAGCGTGAGAACGCGGCGAACGCTTGGGGCTCTTGGGATCCCAAAAAGTTTACGGTAGAGGACTCCGCGTTCGGCTTTATCGTCATGAAGAACGGTGCAAGCGTCCTTCTCGAATCGAGTTGGGCACTAAACTCCCTCTGTGCAGACGAAGCGAAATGCTCCCTGCACGGAACCGAAGGCGGAGCTGATATGATAGGTGGTCTTCGCCTAAACGGGGAAGAGTACAGCCGCCTCTGGGACACCACAGTAGAACTCGGTGCAGGTGGCGCGGCGTTCTACGGTGGACACTCCGAAGCCCCCGAAGAGCGGGAAGCACGTCTCTGGATTGAGGCTATCCTCAACGATACCGACCCCGTGGTACTACCGGAGCAGGCTCTTGTGGTCTCTCAAATTCTGGAAGCCATCTACGAGTCGGACAGAACCGGTAAAGCCGTCGTCTTCGATTAGTCGCAAGTAGGCAAAATAGTGTGCGCGGCGTTTCTATACTAACAAGCCCTAGAAACGCCGCGCACTTTTTAGTAGCATTTGAGTTTGATAGGCAAGGAAGTCAGGGGAGTATAGGTAAGCCTCACTATGAGTAAAGGCTCTGTTGTTATTATTGGGGGAGGGGTGGCAGGGATTGCAACCGCCCTCCCGCTTGCTCAGGCAGGTTTTGAGGTAGCCCTCTACGAGAAACGCCCGCTCTTGGGGGGGCGTGCCTCCTCCTATATTGATGCTCAGACCGGTGAGCGGTTGGACGAGTGTCAGCATGGAACTATGCGGTGTTGTACCTACCTCACACACCTACTAGAGACGCTAGGGGTACAAGACCAGATAGAGTATTTCGATACCCTCGCGTTTCTGGATGGAGAGGGAAAGTACTCCGAAATTAAGGGGTGTGGGCTTCCTGCCCCTCTACACACCTCCTTTTCGTTTTTGACGTTTAAGTCGTTGGGTTTGCGGGATAAGATAGGTGTAGCAAACGCCATGATTGCCATACTTCGCGCCGGTAATCGCCCCGAACACCACCAAATCACCATTGCAGAGTGGTTTCGCCGTACCAAACAGACTCCCCGCTCTATTCAACGCTTTTGGCGACCTATCTTGGTGAGTGCCTGTAACGAAGAGCTAGAGCGAACCTCTTGCGCCTACGCCTTCAAGATTTTCCGTGAAGGCTTTCTGTGCCACCCACACGCATTCCACTTCGGAGTTCCGAAAGTGCCACTAGGCTCTCTCTATACCGAACCGACGCTAAAGTATCTTGAAGAACGCGGGGGCAAAGTGTTTCCGCGTACCATTGTTGAGCGCGCGGAGGTGGAAGGTAAGCGAGTAACGGGAATCGTGTTGCAGGATGGAACCCGTGTCACCGCCGACCACTATGTTAGTGCGTTACAGTACGACCTTCTCCTCAAGGTGCTACCCACCTCCGTTACGGAAGGGGTTCCCTATTTCGAGAACCTAAAGCAGATGGAACTCGCCCCACTGGCAGGGATACACCTCTGGTTTGACCGCCCTATCGAGTGTCCTCCTGCACTGGCTTTGTTAGACCGCGAAACCGAATGGATTTTTAACAAGACGAAGAACTGGAACCTCCCGAAAGGCGCAGGAACCTACCTAAGCATGGTGATAAGTGCCTCCCATCGGTTTGCAAAGACCCCCAAAGAGGAGTTGGTTCGCATCGTTTTAGAGGATGTCCACTCCGCGTTACCTGCCTCCCGCGAAGCGAAGGTAGTACGCTCTCAGGTGGTGCGCTGGCCCAAAGCGACACTGGTTCCCGCACCGGGATTGGAGGCACTGCGCCCCGACCAACGTAGCCCGCTTACTAACCTGTTTGTAGCGGGAGAGTGGACGAATACGGGCTGGCCCTCCACAATGGAGTCGGCGGTACGAAGCGGCTATCGGGCGGCGGAGGGTGTACTAGAAGCGGCAGGAGAGCCGCGTAGCCTTGCCATTGCAGAACTGCCTGTAACGGGGCTGGCACGCCTGCTATTGCGCCGCTAACAAAAATCCCCGAAACTATCGGCGTGTTTTCGGCTCTTATATCACACAGCCCTAGGGTTCTATCTACGAGAAGGTAAACCGTTTCCATGACGTTTCTTAATCCCGGAATGTTGGGCGCATTAGCACTCATCGGCATCCCCATACTTATTCACCTTCTGCGTAAAAAGCGGGTGGTAGTAGTACGTTGGGCGGCGATGGAGTTCTTACGGCTCTCTCAGGAACGCCAAAAGCGGCGGCTACGCATAGAAGAGATAGTCCTGCTTGCACTGCGTTGCCTTATTGTGTTGTGTGTGGTGATGGCGTTCGTGCGCCCCGTACTGCGTTCACTAGGGATTCCCATTCCGGGCGTAAACGCACGAGTCTATGCGGTGGTGGTACTCGATAACTCGTTTAGCATGGGGCTAAAGGGCAGTGACGGCAAAACCTCTTTTCAACGCGCCCAGTCTGCCGCGCAAGAGATACTCAGCCATGTACTCAAGCCCGGAGATGCCGCCTCACTCGTCTTTCTCTCCAATAAACCCGAAGAGGGGATTGGTGCGCCGAGTTACGACCTGCGCCTTGTGCAGAGGCGGGTTTTGGGGGCAAAGCCAAGTACCCGCGCTACCGACTACCTAGAGACCGCAAAAACTGTTAGCCGCCTTCTAAAAGCCTCCAAAATTCCCGCCAAAGAGGTCTACTGGATAACAGATGACCAAGCGAACGCATGGGAATCTAGCAAACGAGAGTCCGCGAAGTCGTTTTGGAAGGAGTTTGGGGGGCTTGCGCGTCTGACATGGGTTTCGGTGGGAACCGATGCAAAGGAGCGTAACAATCTCGCCGTAGAGCCTCCCATCCTTGCCAACCAACTCGTAACTCCCCAACTCTCCGCCCGGCTAGAGGCGCAGATAGATAACTTCTCGGATAAGTCCTACTCCGACTTGCTGGTGAACCTGATAGTAGAGGGCAAAAAGGTAGGCACTACGAAGGTCAACCTTACCCCTAACGGATCTGCAACGGCGCGGTTTCTGTATCGCTTCTCTCAACCGCGTACCTACACAGGCAGAATCGAACTACAGAACCCCGAAGACATCGACCACCTTGTCACCGATAACAGTGCGCCCTTTGCAGTTCCTGTGCGCGAACAACTCAAGGTACTCCTTATCGACCCACACCCGAACCCCGACCCCGCTCACAGCGAATCGTTCTACTTACTAACCGCAATGGCTCCCTCTACCGAAACCGAGAGTATCGCCCCCACGCTTCGCACCGAAGACTCGTTGGTAGGCGTAAACCTGCGCGACTACTCTGCGGTTATCTACGCAAACCCGTCGCATATCTCCGATGCCGATGCCGCTCTGCTTACGGAGTATGTGAAAACGGGCGGGGGGCTAATGCTGTTTCCCTCCACCGCAACCTCTCCTAGTGCGCTAAACTCCTCTCTTACTAACGCAGGGCTACTCCCTGCCAACCTTGCCACCCGCAAAGTTCTCAGCGATACCGATTCCCTCTCTCTAAACCCAACCAGCATCACGGGGACGGTTCTCGCGCCGTTCAAAGATACCTCGTTGATGGATATTGGGGGTGCACGGTTTACCGCCTACTTCCCGCTGGAACTGGCTACCGATGCCGATTTGAACTCCACGCTAGTACTGATGAAACTGAGCAACGGCGACCCCGCTTTTGTGGAGCGTAAAGTGGGGCAGGGGCGCGTCATTCTCTCGGCGATTAGCGGAGGAACAGAGGGAAGCCAACTGCCTTTGCGTTCGAGTTATGTGCCGCTTATCTACCAGCTTACCTCGTACTTGGGCGCAGGAGTCAGTTCTCAGCGTAACTTAAAGCAGGATGAGGGGCTAGTGCTGAAACTCCCGCTCACCGATTCGGGTAAACCCGTGCAAGTCACCCTCCCCGACGGCACAACCTCCTCCCAAAACAGCGTACTAAACGCGCAAGGGGTGACGTTTGGGTTTAAGAACACAAGTCAGACGGGTATCTATCGGGTGCAGGTGCAGGGGAGTAAGACGCAAGAGGGCTTTGCAGTAGGACTGCCCTCGCAGGAATCAAACCTCACCTATACCGACCCCTCTCAAGCGGCGGCACAGGCGGGAGTGCCTAGCAACAATCTTGCGGTGATTACCAATGTGGAGAGGCTTACGGCTTCTGTTCAACGTTCGCGCTTTGGAGTGGAGTTGTGGCGACCCCTGATATGGCTTATTGTCCCGCTCATGCTACTAGAGAGTTTCCTCGCGCAACGATTTGGACGAAGAGGGTAAGGGGGGAGTACCCCTCTACTCTCTTTACTTGAGTCCGTAGACGAGGCGAGCAAACAGGGGGCGGTTTTTCGCGACGATTTTGTAGACTATCTCTACCAACCATATCATTGGGGGTAAGGTGAGCAGACGCGCAAACCCACCCCAACCGATACGTTCCAAAATATACAATACCGCACGACCCGCCCGTAAGGTTTTGCCTTCGGTGGTTATGAGGTGGACGGCGTACTCACAGGCGGCATGAAGTTCGGGAGTCATGGGGGGAGAGGCAACTTCTTGATAGGGGGAGGCAGCGAACAACCCTCTATGGTCTTTGCTTTGAATCCATGCTACGGTACGGCGGCAAAACTCACACTCGCCGTCCCACAAAATCAGGTGCTTCTCCATTGTGATAGACCTCACTTCTTACTCTAATTCAAATGCCCAACCCTCTGGAATATCGGTATAGGGAATCCGTGAATGTCCAAACGCAAACCCCTTCTGCGTGAGTAGGTGCTTGAGACCAGAGATAGAGCCTACCTGTTTTAGTGCGCCGCGCAGTGCGTCTACTTGCGGTTGTAGACTCTCGTCACCTGCCCACAGTTTTACGAACAGAGAGGGGGCGACGTTGGCAATAGCAGAGATAAAGCCGTCTGCGCCTAGTTTGCGCCCTGTGGTGGCAAAGGAGTCGCTGGCGGCAAATATCACGCCTCTCTCCCCAAAACGTTTTACCTGCTCTCCTACGCGCTCCGCCTTACCCGAAGAGTCTTTTGCCCCTACGATAACACCCTCTGCAAAGAGCGTCTCTAGGCAGTCCAACGAGATTTCATTTGCGGCGTACTGAGGGATATTGTAGGCGAAAACAGGAAGCGAACTGGCGTTACGGGCGTTTTCGTACCACTGAATAAGCGCGGACTGGCTTGCAGGATAGTAGATAGGGGTGGGCAAAAAGACCGCCGATGCCCCCGCGTCCTCCGCAAGTTTTGTAAGGGCAAGCACCTGTTCCGGGCGCAAGCCCCACACCCCCGCAATCACGGGTACGCGCCCCTGTGCCCCTTCTACGGTAGCACGTACTACCTTGTTCTTCTCTGCGGTGCTTAGGTAGAGAAACTCGCCTGTGGTTCCTACTGGGCAAAGCCCCGCAACTCCCTGCTCTATAAGCCACTCTGTATGAGCGCGAACCGCCCCTTCATCCACTCTATCCGTGCTATCGAAAGGGGTGAGCGTCGCCACGTAGCACCCGCTAAAAATCGCTTTTGCTTCTTGTCCCTGCATCCGTTTTCCTCTCTATTTAGAGGAAGTATACCCTATCTTTTTGGCGCGGTGGTAGGCGGTATAACAAGGTTTACAGAGGGAAGAAGGTAGGAGAGTGTGGAATTTTTCATACCTGCCCAATTTTACGAAACGGGAAGGGGAACCCTATTCGTAATGGTAAGTACTAAAGAGTTGACAACCGATAAAGAAAAATGTGATAATGCTATTTCGTGGAGTTCTGTATGAGGGGGTACGATGCCCTGAAAAAAGGCACATCCGAAAGAACAAAAACGCTTCGCGAAGAGCCTTCTTGTAAGTTTCAACACTCGTACCAATTTGAGATAAAATTCAAAACACTCTATACAAACCAACCTTTAACCAGCGTGTGGAGGAGTGGAAGGAGAAGGGGATAGGATGAGTTCCAATTCTAATCCGTTTGCGCGTATGTGGCGGTATCTGAAGTCGCTTTTGCATGGCAAGTTAGACCAGTGGGAAGACCCTGAGATGATTATTAACGAAGCCGTGCGCGAGATGAAAGACAGCCAAATCAAGAATCGCGAAATGGCAGTACAGGCTATCACACAGCGCAACAACCTCCAAAAAGAGGTAGATAACCAAGAGCGCATGGTTGCCGAACTAGAGAAGAAAGCGATGATGTCGCTAACCGGTGGCAATCGCGAACTAGCAAAGCAGTTTCTAAAAGAGAAAGCGGCTTACGAGCAGACGCTAGTGGCAATGAAAGAGAACCTCGTACGTGCCAACGAGTCGGTGGATAAAGTAAAGATTGCGATTCGCACCGAAGAGGAGCGTTTCCGACAGCGTACCTCCGAAGCCCTTGCCCTGAAAGCAAACCTGAAACAGGCGCAGATTCAGAACAAACTGAACAAAGCGATGGACAGTTTCCAGTTCGGCGATACCGAAAACAACTGGACGGCGGCAAAAGAGCGTATCGCCTCCTTGCAGTCCGAAGCGGATGCCCGTTCTGAAATCGCGGGAACCAGCATCGAGAGCAAAATGCGCGAAATGGAACTCGCTCAGATGGATACGGCGGTAGACCAGCAACTCGCGGAGTTGGAACTGAAAATGAACAACAATCCCGCTTTGCGCTATCAGACCTCTAGCACCACGCAGATGCAGACAGTGGGAACCGGCGGGGGCGCACCTGCCTCTAATGGTACGAGCGCACCTGCCAGCGTACCAGAGAGTGACCTAGACCGCCAACTAAAAGAGTTGGAAGACCGCCTCAGCAAGAAGCAGTAGGGGGTGTGCCATGAGCCTTCCAGAACGCTTCTCTCGTATCGTTCGCCATAAGTTCCATGAGATTAAAGACCGCATTAGCGACATGGATGCAGAGGCGGAGGAGTACGACCTAAAACAACTACAAACGGCGCAAGATAGACGGCACTCGCGGCAGGACGCAGTACGGGAACTAGACGACCTACACGGCGAACCCCGCAAACCCGCCTCTTCTACGATTGCACCGGACTTGGGCAACATACAGCCCCGCATGAGAACCCCCGAAGAGATTCGGAGGGGAACTCCTGCGGGAAGTGGTAGCCCAACCCCGCAAGCCGCTGTAGAGAACGACCCGCTTCTGCCACACTATCGGCTATTGGGGGTAGAGGTCGGTTCTGACTTCCAAACGGTGCAAGCAGCATACCAACGCCTGTACACCCGCTGTGAGCCGAGCCGCTTTCCCGAAGGTTCTCAGGAGGCAAACGACGCGGAAGCGATACGAACCCGCCTCGAAGAGACCTTCCGCGCCCTCAAAGAGGTACTCGATCCCGTTTCCAGACGCTTCGACATCCTCGAACTGGACGAACCACCTTCTCATTAGAGAGGAACCTAATAAGTAAGGGCGCAGGAGAAGTCTCCTGCGCCCTTCTTTTTCGCCTCTGTTCATGCTGTGGAGGCACCCCCTATAAAAGGAGAGTAACTCTTTAGTCTAAAGAGCGAGCGATACGCTCATAATGATAGGGACCGTTGCGGTATACTCCTGCCGCCTTAAACTCACGCCCTTGAAAGTAGAAACCCGGAGATACCCCTTCATCTCCGACTTCGTTATACGAGCAGAGCCGAACGAAATTAGAGCGCATCTCGAAATAGGGCATATTGTGGTCCCAATCCACCCAACCAATACCGGGGAGCCAATACTCTATAACAGTATGTTGCTTCATGTCACCATGCTCACCGACGATAGCACTCTGCCCTCGAATCATACGGGCAGGTACACCTGTAGTGCGTAAGCACGCTGCGATAACCGAAGTGAGTGCTTCACAGTGTCCACCTCCTCGACGCATTACATCAACCGAGTTATCAATGCCGGGCGGAGACCCTGGAGGGCAATAGGTCAAACGGCTATTTGCGTAGTTCATGACCCCTAAAATCCGTTTTTCCCAAGCCTCTTTTGCAAAGGACTGTATCACCGCTTGGATTTCGTCTGTATCGGTGACGATACCTTTGGAGGTGTTGAGGTATTTTTGAACTTCAGGACTTAGATTGCCTTTCAGACGGGGGAGAAGTTCTTTGACGGATAAGGGAGATAGTTGTACGTCTGCTTTGACAACAATGGGGCCGGTTTTCAACGGGCGTAGTTTTATGAGGCGGTTGCCGTACTTATCCCGTTTTTCTGAGACCGCTTCTACTCCTTGTAAATTCAGTTTTAGAAGCCGTTGATTTAGAGTATCTTGAGGAGGAGCAAACCATTCCTCTGGCATGGTGGCGGCTTCTTCTGCC
Source organism: bacterium (assembly GCA_900299305.1). Classification (GTDB taxonomy): domain Bacteria; phylum Armatimonadota; class Chthonomonadetes; order Chthonomonadales; family Chthonomonadaceae; genus CAIJLM01. Next base: position 17,005 of record OMJJ01000373.1, read on the forward strand.
TTTATCTGCCATGTGAGGCGGTACGTTTTCTTGTACCCCCTCTCTCTTAATCCCTCAAGATAGTTCTGTGCATCCGGAGCATCGGGGCGCAAATTCTCAAGTTCGCGCAGTACTTTTCGTGCCTCATTGTAGTACCCGCTACTCATCAATGCATCGGCAAGCACGGCTTTCCCCCCCGCTCCATTGAAATCTGTTGCCCAAGTGCGTACAGTAGCAAGCCCCTCTTCAGCACGCTTCTGCTTTTCTAAGGCAAGCACGTATAGATGCCCTAATGAGAAGTGGAATCCATTGCGCTGAATACCTTCACGAGCAAGACGTTCTACCAAATCCCACTGTTTCGACTGTACTGCTAGATTTATATTTTCTTGTTTCGTTTTGGCTGGAGCAGAGGCTGTAACCCCTCCCAAAAGGCAAATAGCAGTTAATCCCAGAATGACACGAGTAAACATAGGTTTGTCTCCTTGTTCGCAAAAGGTAGAGCGCGGAATCTCCTTACTAATCCCGTGCAAAACTCGCCAGAATCGAGGCATAGTTCTCTGCAACCACCTTGCGCCGTACTTTAAGAGTGGGGGTCAGTTCTCCGCTGTCGATACTAAACGGTTTGGGGAGAAGACGGAAACGCTTTACACGTTCGTAGTCGGGCAAGGTGGCGTTGATTTTATCTATTTCGGCTTTCACTATCTTCTGTACCTCCGCGTTCTCTATCAGTACCTCCGTATTCCCTGTTACCCCGTTCTCTTTTGCCCACGTAAGTAGTTTGTCGAACGCAGGAACGATTAACGCGCTTACGGTGGACTGCCTGTCTCCGAAAAGCACCGCCTCCGCTATCCAGTCACTATGCTTGAGTTCTGCCTCTATAGGTTGCGGGGCGACCTTCTTGCCGTTGCTGAGTACCAGCAGGTCTTTTTTGCGGTCTGTAATCTTGAGGTAGCCATCACTAGAGATTTCGCCAATATCCCCTGTATGAAACCACCCCTCTGTGCTGATAACTTCACGAGTAGCCTCCTCACGGCGGAAGTACCCTTTCATCTGCCCCTGACCACGCATCAGAATTTCACCATCTTCTGCGATTTTTATCTCTGCGTTGGGGAGAAGCGTTCCTACGGTTCCCACGCGCTCTTTGCCCGGACGGTTGATAGCGATGATACTCGTTTCGGATAGACCATAGCCCTCTAGCAGTTCGATACCGATACCCAAAAAGAGACTCAAGGCTTTGGTATCGAGGGGCGCACCCCCAGAGACACCGTAGCGTAGCCGTCCGCCCGTCGTCTTTTCGCGTATCTTAGAGAGGATAAGTCTGTCGGCAAGAGCGTGTTGGAGGTGTAGCAGTAGCCCTACCGATTTTCCCGCCCTCTGCTTTTCCGAGAACTCCGCGCCTACTTTAAGCCCCCACTCGACTTTCTTACGCTTTTCAGGTTCCTGTTTTGCCAAGCCGTCTACGGCTTTGGAGTAGATATTCTCCCAGAGGCGCGGAACACAGAGCATGAGGGTAGGTCGTACTGCGGTCTGTATCTCTTCGGTGAGGGCGGCAAGCCCCAGCGAGTAGGTAGTACACGCCCCTCCCCGTACCGCGATGTAGTAGCCCATACGCTCTGTAATGTGAGACAAGGGTAGAAAGGAGAGGAAAACATCGCCATGCCCAATCTCTACAATACGATGCTCTGCTACGGCATCAGGGGTTTGGAGCAGATTGAGGTGGGTAAGCATCGCCCCTTTCGGCTCTCCGGTGGTTCCAGAGGTGTAGATAAGGGTCGCGACATCGTTGGGAGAGACCGCAGAGGCGAGTGCCTCCAACTCTGTATCCGATTTCCCCGACGATTGTAGTAGCGAATCGAAGCCGATAACCTCCCCCTCTTGGATAAGAGTGCTGTCTAGGGTGATGATATGTTGTAGTTGGGGAGTGTTGGGGAGGAATTCGCGTACCTTCGCCAACTGCTTCTTATCCGCAACCACAACAGCACGTGCCTCCGAATCGCGGATAATGTACCCTGCTTGGGCAGTAGGCAACGTTGTATAGGGGGCAACCACAATAAGACCCAGTAGGTGCGAAGCGAGGTCTATCAACACCCATTCGGGGCAGTTCTCCGAGAGAATCCCGATGGTATCTCCCTTTTTCAAGCCGAGCGCGTCTAGCCCTCGCGCCAAGTCCTTTACTTTTTGCGCTACTTGGGTATAGGTAAGGTAGATATACTCGCTGTTTTTGTTAGGGCGCGACCCCAGCGCGGGGCTATCACCACAACGGGCTACCGTCTCCTGAAACATACGGTACAGTGTACGATTCGGCATGGTCTCTTTGGCTCCTCAGAAAATTGAGTTGGTATAGTGTATCACGCAAAAAGCGAAAAATAGCCGTTAGCAACGCATTTTCTCATGCGCCAAACTAGGCAGACTAGGGGGTATAGAGTACAATCTAACCACTTTTATTAAGGAGAAGACCTCTATACTATGAAAATGCTCTCTATCGGAACCAGCCCCCTCAACGCTTCCGAGATTTCTTTAGGCTGTATGCGAATTGCAGGGATGGAACCTTCTGCGGTAGATACCCTGCTTCGTACCTCTTTGGAGGCGGGTATCAACTACTACGACCATGCCGACATCTACGGAGGCGGCAAGAGCGAGACCGTGTTCGCCGAGTCCATTGCCCGTCTTGGAATCCCGCGCAAAGACCTTATTCTCCAAAGCAAATGCGGAATACGGCGCGGGTTCTTCGACTTCTCCAAAGAGCATATTCTGGAATCGGTGGACGGTATCCTCTCGCGGTTGAATACGGACTACCTCGATATTCTCCTCTTACACCGACCTGATACCCTTGTAGAACCCGAAGAGGTAGCAGAAGCGTTTAGCACCCTCAAGCAGAGCGGCAAAGTGAATCATTTTGGAGTAAGCAACCAAAACCCCGCGCAGATAGAACTGCTACAAGCAAGCCTTCCCATGAAGATAGAGGCGAACCAACTCCAGTTCAGCATCACGAATACCGGCATGATAGACCATGGGCTGAACGTGAACATGGAGATAGACCCCTCTGTAGACCGGGATGGGGGTGTACTGGACTACTGCCGCCTCAAGAAAATTACCATCCAACCTTGGTCTCCCTTCCAGTACGGATTTTTTGAGGGGGTATTTTTGGGAAACCCCAAGTTTCCCAAACTAAACGAGGTTTTGGAGGCGATGGGGGCAGAGTTTGGGGTCTCTAGTACCACCATGGCAATCGCGTGGATACTGCGCCACCCCGCACGGATGCAACCTATTGTCGGAACCACTAGCCCCGAACGGATTAAGCAGGTGGCACAGGCTTCGGAGGTAAACCTAACGCGCCCTCAGTGGTACGAAATTTACCGTGCGGCAGGGAATACCCTCCCCTAACCTCTTACCAATAGAGGATTTTATCCAACCGATAGGGAATATCCTTTTGCCTCATATCCCTCTCCCGAAATGGAGAGGGATATGCTTATGGCGACGATACTACTACGTGGAGCGAATACACAGAATGGCAGTTTCTCCTAACGATAAGATTCGACTAGGGTTTATTGGAGTAGCGGGGCGTGGCTCGGAGCTACTTCGCTGGTTCTCGAAGCACGAGGACGTAGACGTAACGGCAATTTGCGACCTCTACCCCGAACACAGGCAACGTGCTATCGACTTTGTGGGAGGGACTGCCACAGGGTACGAAAACTTCCGTGATTTGCTGGCAGACGATAGAGTGGAGGCGGTAGTTATCGCGACTCCCCCGCAGTGGCACGCGATTATGGCAACCGAAGCACTGCAAGCGGGAAAAGATGTCTACTGCGAGAAACCAATGTGCCGCTTTCCTCAAGAGGGGCGCGTTATGGCGGAGTTTGCAGAGCGATATAACCGTGTAACGCAGGTGGGTACGCAGGTTCATGCTACGGAGAACTACCGCAAGTGCGTCAATATCGTGCGTTCGGGGATACTGGGCAAAATTACGGCGGTTCGCAACTACTGCGCCATGAACGACGAATCGGAAGGGCTAGGTAGCCCCGAAAACACTCCTCCCCCCGATGGGCTAGACTGGGATATGTGGCTGGGTCCAGCGGCAGATGCCCCCTTCAATCCGGGGCGTTTTCGTAACGGGATGCACCGCTATTTTGCCGAAAACGTGGATAGTTGGCTACACGAGTTGGGACCACATATCGTCGATTTGCCGTTTTGGGCATTGGATTTGCCCTGCCCCAAGTACGTAGTTGCGAGCGGTGGACGCTATGCCACCAACAGTATCGCCGATGTCCCCGATACCATGGACGTAATCTGGGAGTGGGACAGCATGGTGATGACATGGACGCTGATGCAGTCGAGTAGTTTCCATTTTGGGGTGGGACAGCCGGGCACGGGGCGCAAGTTGGGGATCGTGTTTCATGGCACTGAGGGAACCCTGCTTGCAAACTATGGAATCTGCCAAGTACTAGACAAAAAAGGAAACCTGGTAGAGGATGCCGAATACCCTGCGGCAGTACCCCCCTCTCCGGGACATGAGCGCGAATTCTTGAACGCAATTAGAAGCCGTGAGGAGTGTTCCTGTAGTTTCCGAAAGCACCTTTCCATGCACACCGCCCTCAACCTAGCGCACATCGCCCTCAAAACGAACCGCAAACTGCACTGGTCGGAGGAGGCATGGCAGGTAGTAGGCGACGACGAGGCAGATGCGCTCTGCCATCCTACCTATCGTGCGCCTTGGAAACTACCCGCTCTCTAGGAACTGCTCTCTATGCCCACCTTTCCTTATGGTAAAGCCGCTTTTAGTTTCGTGATTTTGGCTCTCGTTTCGGGGCTGTTTGTTACTCTGCATCGGGTAGAGCCACGCAAAACCACGCTAACGATGTGGACTTTCGCCGATACCCACTACGAATCGTACCGAAAGGCACTACCTGCCTTTGAAGCCGCGCATCCGGGCGTTACGGTAAAGGTAGAGCACGTCAACATCCAAGCCGTAACGTCTCGGTTGCAAGCCGCCTTTCATGCGAACCTGAACGTTCCCGATGTGGTAGAGGTAGAGATAGGCTCGGCAGGTAGTTTCTTCCGGGGACCGTTGGAACACGTCGGTTTTTTGGACTTGACAGATAGAATCAAGAAGTCGGGATTATGGGAGAGGATGGTACAGTCGCGCTTTGCGACCTACACCATGCAGGGGCATATCTTCGGGTTGCCGCACGATGTTCACCCCGTTGTGTTGGCGTGTAGACGCGACTTGCTTGAAAAAGCGGGTATCGACATCAACTCCATTGAGACATGGGACGACTTTATCAAGGCGGCGCGAAAAGTTACGATACCGGGTAAGCAGTATATGCTAGAGCTCTCGGATAGCGGCACAGATAACTTAGAGGTGATGCTGTTTCAACGGGGAGGTGGCTACTTCGACCCGGAAGGACGCTGTATCTTCGATAATGAAATCGGGTTGCAGACCATGCTCTTCTATGTGCCACTGGTAGCAGGAAAAGATAAAATCGGTAGCACTCTTGGTTCCAACCAGATACTTACGCAAGCCGTAGAACAGGGCTATATGCTCTGCCTGTTCGCCCCGGACTGGCGCACCAAGTCGATGGAACGTGATATTCCCCGTATGAGCGGCAACATGGCTCTTATGCCGCTTCCTGCTGTGTCTAAAGGCGGTATACGAACCAGTACATGGGGCGGCACAATGTTAGGCATCGCCAAAAAGACCACTCACCCCGATTTAGCATGGGAACTCGCTCAGTACCTCTATCTCAACACTGCGGATCTAGCGAACCGATTCAAAGATACCAACATCATCCCCCCGCTGAAAGAGGCATGGAACGAACCTGCCTTCAAGGAGCCGCGCCCCTACTGGAGCAATCAGCCTTTGGGGGCAGTGTACGCCAAACTTGCGCCGCAAGTTCCACCGCAGTACTCTAGCCCGTATGTGGTAACGGCAAAGGCGAAGTTTGGAGAGGCACTGGTCTCTTGTGTGCAGTACTACAATGCGAACGGTGCAAATGGCTTTGAGGATTATGCCCGTAAGCGTATCAAGCAGAGCGCAGACGAAGTAAGAAGGCTCGTAGCACGAAATCCCTATCATAAACCCCAGGGGAGTGAGAACTAACGTAACGTTATGGAGACGGCGGAGTTTCAAAGAGTTATGCCGCAAGGGGTCGTCACCTTTCTGATGACCGATGTGGAGGGCAGTACACGCCATTGGGAGCAACACCCAGAGGCGATACGCGAAGCATTGATTCGTCACACCCGTATCGCTACTGAAGTGGTCTCTCAGAATGGGGGCTGGCTTATCAAAAACCGGGGGGCAGGGGATAGTCTTTTTATCGTCTTTGCCGATACGGTATCGGCACTACAGGCGGCAGTAGATATTCAGCGTACCTTAGAGAAGCAGAAGTGGAAAGACGATATTGAGTTTCATGTACGCATGGCTCTGCACTGTGGGCAGGTGGACTTGATAGAGGGAACCTACTACGGTGTTACGGTCAACTACGCGGGAAGGCTCTCTAGTTTGGGGCATGGTGGGCAGATACTTGCATCGGAAGCGTTTGTGCAGGAGTTGGAAGCGATCCCTGCGCCCATTGCGTTACGTAATTTAGGTTTCTATACGCTTCTGAGTGGTCAAGAAGTGGGAAAGGTCTACCAAGTTACACACCCAGAACTAGAACCGTTTTTCTACCGCCTACGTTTTGTGAACCCTGTACCTCACAACCTCCCTCAGAATGCTAGCCACTATTTTGGGCAAGCCGAACTAGTTCAACAGATTCTCTATGCTATTCCCCTGCATCCGCTCATTACACTAATAAGTAGTGATGGGTTTGGCAAGACACGAATTGCCCTCGAAGTGAGTAAGGTCGTTCAACTCTGTGAGGGGGAAGGTGTCTGGTATGTCGATTTGAATGAGAACCGTAGTGGTGAACAGATTTTAGCGGAGGTGTTGGAAGTTGCACCTACTGAACTATATGCAACGTTACGCGAAAAGCGCGTCCTAATAATCTGCGATGGTTGTAAGAAGAACCCCCAAATGGCATTGGAGTTTGCAGAGGGGCTTTTGCAAAACTGCCCAGAGATACGCCTCTTGATGTGTTGCCTTGTGCCTTTCGGACACCCTCGCGAAACCGTTATCTCTATTCCACCGTTGCCCACTCCTTCGGAAGAGATAGAGAGTGACCTTGCTCTGTTTACTGTGAACGATTCGGTTGCGCTCTTTGTAGATAGAGTTTGTACGCACACTCCGAGTTTTCAGGTAGATACAACGAACGTGATCCAGGTGGGTCGGATATGCCGCTATTTAGAAGGGATTCCCTACGCTTTGGAGCTTGCGGCGATGCGCTGTCGGGATTCCTCTCTGCAAGCGGTTTGCGAAGAGTTGGAAGCGGCTTCCTCTGTAGGGGAAGCGTGTAGCACTCTGGCAAGGGTGATTGCATGGAGTTATGAAAAACTAGAGGAGACTCCACAGATTCTGTTACAACGCCTCTCTGTTTTAAGCGGGGTATGGACGCTGGAGACCGCCGAAACGGTTGGCTCTGATGAACGCATTGAACTCTGGGAGGTACTGGACTTTTTGAACGAACTGCTGGATAGGAATCTTGTGCTTTACGAGGAAGAGGAGGGGACTCCTCACTATCGCTTGCACCATACCGTGCGCCAGTTTGCACTGAAGCTACTGCAAGAGCGGGGAGAGGAGAGCGTTATCCGAGAGAGGTACGCCGCCTATCTACAAGAGAAGGGAGGCACAGAGTGAGAGAGGCAAGCTTTCATAGGCTACAGCACCGTTACGCGCCCTACCTGTTTGTATCGCCGTTTATTATTCTGTTTTCGGTGTTCGGGGTCTATCCCATTTTTAAGAGTCTTCTGCTTTCGCTCTATATCACCAATGGACCAAGTGACCATGTGTTTGTAGGGCTAGGAAACTTTAAGTTTCTACTAGGCGACCCCGATTTCCATACTGCCGTGAAGAACACGGTTATCTTCGCGCTCTGCTCGGTGTTTTTGCAGTTGCCACTTAGTTTGGGGTTAGCCATCCTACTTAGTCAGAAGTGGCTGAAAGGGAGGGAGTTCTTCCGGCTTGCCTTTTTCGCGCCGCAACTGGTGGGGCAGGCGTTTGTGGCAGTGCTGTTTGGGGTACTGTTTGTTCCCAAGTTTGGTATTGTGAATCAGGCTCTCGCCGCCGTTTTCGGAATGCCCGACGATACCAAGTGGCTCCAAAACCCTAGCCTTGTTATGCCCGCCCTTGTGTTCACCTCGTTGTGGATGTATGTTGGGTTCAACATGATATACTTTTTGGCGGCGTTGCAAGGGGTAGACACGGAACTGTACGAGGCGGCAAAGGTAGACGGCGCAAACTCTTGGCAACAGTTCCTTGCGGTAACAGTTCCGGGAATACGTCCGGTGGCGGTATTTGTTTTGGTAACGGCGACGATAGGTTCGTTCCAACTGTTTGAACTGCCCTATATTTTGCTGAACAACTCGGCAGGACCCAACAAGTCGGGGCTTACGCTGGTGATGTATCTGTTCCAAACGGGCTTTGTATCGGGAGATTTGGGCTATGCGTCGGCAGTAGGCTGGACTCTTGCGATTGGGGTGCTAGTGATTAGCCTGTTTCAGATGCGGATTACAGGGGCTTGGAAGGGAGATAACGCATGAGCAAATCTCCCGCAGTACGCTTGGGGCGTGGCTTCGTCTATCTCATTCTTGCGGTTGGGGCAATACTTACCCTCGTGCCGCTGGTTTGGCTGGTTGCGTCTACCACCAAAAGCAATGACGATATGTTCCACTACACCTTTTTCGCGCCCCATTTTACCGCCGTAAACTTCACCTCGCTCTTTACGAAGATGCCCTTTGTAAACTACATTATGAACAGCCTCTTTGTGGCGAGTACTACGGTGCTGGTGCAACTGTTCTTCTCATCGTTGGCGGGTTTTGCGCTGGCAAAGTACGAGTTTAAGGGGAAGCGCGTGATTATCGTTATCATGCTCTCTACCATGCTCATTCCGGGGCAGGTACTCATGGCTCCGCTGTATGAACTCATAAACCATTTAGGAATGATGGACTCGTGGTCGGGGCTTATTGTGCCGGGAGCGGTGAGCGTATTTGGTATCTTCCTATTTCGGCAGTCGATTATGCAAGTACCCAACGAACTGCTACAGGCAGGGCGTATTGACGGCTGTTCGGAGTTTCGTATCTATTGGGATATTGTGATGCCGGTTTCGCGTCCCATGATAGGTGCGTTCTGCCTTATCAGTTTTATGGGGTCTTGGAACAGTTTTCTCTGGCCCCAAATCATTCTGCACAACCGTACCCTCTATACGCTTCCCGTCGCCCTCAACCAACTGCGCGACCTCTATAGTAACCAGTACGGAACCCTTATGGCGGGTACGCTTCTCTCGATACTTCCGGTAGTAATTCTCTTTTTGCTACTGCAAAAGGAGTTTGTGGCAGGGCTTACCGCGGGGGCTGTGAAGGGGTAGGGAGCAGATTGACTTTTCGTACCTGCTGTGGGTTTGCGGGCATCCTTTCGATTTTTCACCTCACCTAGCCTCTCCTTCGTAAGGAGAGGCTAGGTGAGGTGCATTGCGCCGCCCTTTTGTATAGGTATACTTTTCTGGTAACAAGCAAGCCTTTCTACTTTTTCCTTCCCTCAGAATTGGGGGAAGGATGTCCTGCAAGGACAAGATGAGGGCAAAAGCCTAACAGACCATGAACCACAATACCACGCTCACAACCCACATCGAACGGCTTTCCAACCCCGACATTGTGGTACGCCATGAGGCGATAGTGGCACTGGTGAAGGTGGGAGAACCTGCTGTTCCTCTCCTCCTTACTACCCTCAACGACACCAACCTGCTGGCGCGGCGCAGTGCGATGAAAGCACTTCTGGAAGTGAAAAGTGCCTCTGCCAAATTTCCGCTTACTACCGAACTTCTTAAAGAGTTTGAAGGGAACTATCCATTTGTAACAGGGCTTTTCGGGAAAGCGTTCGCAACTCCAGAGGAGATACTCTCCTACTCTCCATTTTCCTCTGCAATACAGTACGCACTTCTCAAAGCCTTACCCGATGACTACCGTCGGCGTAGATGGAGGGGAGTACAGAGTGTGGAGGAGTATTGTGAGGGGATAGCGAAGGATGCAAAGTACTCCCTTATGGTTCGTGAGAGGGCGCACCGTATCTGGGAAGAACGCACTTTGTTACAGGCAAGCCGCGCCCCTGAAGACCATCAAAGTCTGTTGCGCCCTGTGTATAATCAGGATGTAGAGCCGAAGGAGTTGCTACTACGTGCTACCGTTCAGGCAGGGGGGAAGGTGCAAGGAGAGAGAGTGCTCGCATCCCCTTCATCTGGGGAATACACTTTGAACCCTGTAGATGGTAGCGAGATGGCATATATACCGAGTGGGGTGTATCGTTTGGGGAGTGCGAATGTGAGCGATAATCCTGTCCATGAGGTTGCGTTGTTGAGTTTTTACATCTCTCGCAATTTGGTGACGGTGAAGCAGTATGCGGTGTACTGTAAGGCTACGGGTAAGGAGATGCCTCCTGCCCCTGATTTTAACCCTAACTGGAGTAAGATTGACCATCCTATAGTGAATGTGACATGGGCAGAAGCACGAGATTATGCGTTATGGAGAGGAGGAGACTTGCCTACGGAAGCAGAGTGGGAGGTCGCGTCTCGCGGTGGTTTGGTAGGTAAGGAGTATCCTTGGGGAGATAATTTTGATGTTAGCAAGTTGTGTTGCTCTAAAAATCGCTATGGAGACAGTGGCGGTACGGTTCCAGTCGGAAGTTATCCCGCGAACGGTTATGGCTTGCACGATATGACGGGAAATGCTTGGGAGTGGTGCATGGACTGGTATGATAGTAGTTTTTGGAACAAAGGTGCGATGCTAGACCCCGTGAACTTGTCTAAGCAGGGGAAGCGTGTCCTGCGCGGTGGTTCCTGGCTCAATAACTATCCAGTCTACTTCCGTTGCGCCGACCGCGGCAGGGACTATCCAGACAACTGGCTCTACTTCGGCGGGTTTCGTGTTGTTTTCGAGGACTTCTTTAGTTACCCTTTGCCCTTTTACTCTTTTACCCTTTTCTCTTCGTGCCGTAGGTGCGAAGAGTCAAAATTTTTGTTTTTACGGTGTGTACTGGTAGGTTTTAGCCCTCATCACCAACCTCTTCTCCCAAGTCTGGGCGAAGAGGCGAATGCACGAAAACTCAAGGGTTTTCTTGTGGTCTGTAAGCCTGAAGATAGGTATTTTGGCAACATCTCACGAGACTGCTTTTAGCACCGTCCCTCTCCGTGTCGGGGAGGGATGTCCGCAGGACAGGGAGGGGTGGAAAA
>OMJJ01000374.1 GCA_900299305.1 bacterium
CATGTTACGCACTCGCCCTCATTCTGTCCTTGCAGGACATCTTTCCCCCAATTTTGGGGGAAAGAGAGAGTAGAGAGGTATATTCGTTATGAGTAAGGTATACCTGTGTCAGAAGACAGGAACCTTACTACACAGTGCATTCGCCTCTTCGCCCAAACTTGGGAGAAGAGGTTGGTGATGAGGGCTATAACCTTCCACACTGCGTAACGTGAGTTAGTTAGCCTTAAAAAACTACTCCCAACTCACCAGTTCACCCGTCTTTGCATGGATACGTACCCACCTTGCTCCACTTTGGGCAATGTTTTTACCCTCTGAGTTCCACACGCCCATAAACTGCCCTTGTAGCGTTACAATATCGCCAGACCGTGAAGAGGTAACTGCCTTGCCTACCGACTTGGTAGCCGTGTAGGGCAGAACCGTCGTTACAAAGCCCGTGTTTGCGCTAAACGTTACAAGTACGCCCGACGCGGTGTTGGTAAGCCCCGGTAGAGCAGTCACCACCGAACTTGCCCCATTGGTGTACTTTAGCGAGTTGATAGTTCCGTCTCCGCAAGTAAGCGAGAAGATAAGGTTTTGAGAGTTCGTTTCGGTAGCGTTTAGGGGGGCGACCCGCGCCAATGAACGCCCCGCAACCGTTGTGGTAGTTGTATCGAAGACCACCACACTAGGCACATTGCTATCTATTTGGCTATACAAAAAGCCCGCGCACGCCGTTCCAAACACCCCACCCGTACCAATCAGTTTAACGGTAGTCAGGGTAGGGGGTGGGGGGGTGGTGCTAATAGGCGATATAGCGGGGGCGCGGTTCGACTCTTGGCTGTTGGTGGTCAGGTTCTTCTGATTTGCCCCTGAACTAGACATAGAGAAGATACCAGAGACAAGGAAACCCGTATTCATGGCATAGTAGATGGTCTGCCCGTTACTTGTGAAGGAGGGGTAGCCATCTAAAATACCAAACGTATTGGTGATATTGGTACTCCCCGTACCATCGGGGTTTATGGCGAGGATGTCCGACCCTGAAAAATAGTATATTTTCTTTCCATCGGGAGACCATACGGGGAAGTTATTAAACGTACCCGTATCTGCCAATTTCTTCAAGCCTGTGCCGTCTGCGTTCATAAGGTAGAGCGCGAAGCCGCGTGTAAAGGCGATTTGGCTTGCATCCGGCGACCAGTTCGGGCTGTTATCGTTATCCGTTCCGGTAGTCAACTGAACGATGTTGGTTCCATCCGAGTTCATTACGTGAATTTTGGGAGTGAGGTTGATGGAGCGCGAAAACACGATTTTCTTGCCGTTGGGCGACCACCGAGGGGTGTTTCCGTTATTCACTAATCTTATTACGTTTGTACCGTCTGCGTTGATAAGGTTGATACCGCCTTCAAAGCCGTAGGCAATCACCTTTCCATCAGGCGACCAAGCGGGGTAGTCTTCGGGGTCGTAGGTAGAGGTGAGGAAGCGGACGTTTGTACCGTTAGAATCCATAAGGGCAAGATTGCCGTTCCGAATAAACGCGATTTTCCCAACAGCGGGAGCAACACCCACACTAGGGTCGGAGATACCCTGCACGATTTCGGTGAAAGATGCCCCTGCCACTCCAAAAACGCTCGCCCGATTGCTGGAAGTGACTACCGGAGGCTGTGCCGTTCCATTAGCACGAGTGGCAAACGCCCCGAAAGTCTGAGCGGTATCGGTAAGTGTAGAGGAGTTGCCTGTACTGCTCCCACAGCCTACCAACAGCCCCCATAACACACACAAAGCACCCAAAGAAAACAGACCACGTTTCATATAATCATATCTCCTCTAAAACTTCCTCTGCCCGTTTTGGTGATGGTAGTTACATTGTAACGAACCCTTGCGATTCTGTCAAATGGAAAATAATACTAAATGGTAGAGCGAAGACAGCGCGGAGTAGCAATGTTGAGGCAGAGAGCAAATTTTGTCGAAAAATGCAAGTTTAAGCAATATAAGCAAGAGGAAAGAAAAGAGGTACAATATCTCATAGGAATAGGAGTTTCTTGCCAATGGGGACAAGAAGGCAAGCATTGCTTCCGAATTTCCCTTCCTAAGAACTTTTCTTGATGCCTTTTGGCACATGGAGATGTAATTATGCCGGATCCCCCTGTTTCTACAAGCCAAGACCAAGAGGATATAGCCTCTTTAGAGCCGCCCGCCCCGCGCCGAGAACGCTGGACGAAGCGAGTTCGTCATGTCCTATTAGGGAAGCCTCTTCACTCCTCTCACATGGAGCATACTCTCCTACCCAAGTTTATCGCGCTACCCGTCTTCGCCTCCGATGCCATTTCGTCCTGTGCGTATGCTACCCAAGAGATTATCCTCGTGTTGGGCGCGGCAGGGCTTATGGGGCAAGCGGGAAACCTCTACCAGAAGTTCACCCTTTCCGTAGCCGCTTCCATTATCTTTCTGTTGGTGATAGTGGTTACTTCGTACTGGCAGACCATCTTTGCTTACCCGCGTGGCGGTGGCTCCTATATCGTCACCTCCGACAACCTCGGTACACGTTGGGGTATTAACTGGGGACTGGTTGCGGGTGCTTCTCTGCTCACCGACTATATCCTTACGGTTGCGGTCTCTATAGCGGCGGGGGTTCAGAACCTTTCTGGTATCCCTTTCATGGAACAGCACTTCCATGTTGCCGAGTTTCAGGTTTTGTACTGCCTCCTCTGTATTGGTATCCTCACCCTTGCGAACTTACGTGGCTTAAAAGAGTCCGGGGCGTTGTTTGCGACCTTTACCTATGGCTTTGTAGTGATGTGCCTTTTGATGTTTGTGGTAGTAATGGTGGGACCCACAATGGGTTGGAAACCCTCACTCGGAAACATTACCGCGACACAAAACACCTTCTCTATTATCCCCAAAGAGGCGGTACAACTCAGTGGGTTGGCACTTGTCGCGCTGATACTACGCGCCTTCTCTAGTGGGTGTACCGCCATGACAGGAGTAGAAGCCGTCTGCGATGGTATCCCCGCTTTCCGCGAACCCAAGTCTAAAAACGCGGCAATAACCTTGTTAATGATGGGCATCATACTCGGAACCATCTTCTTGGGGGTGTCGGCACTAGCCATGCACTTCAACGTGGTCTACTATGGGGAGACCGTTGTCAATGGAAGCACCTTAGAGGGCGCACCCGCCGTTATCGACCAACTTTCGGGGGCAGTGTTTGGCAAAACGGGGATATGGTCGATTGCCTACCTCATCACACAGTTTATGACCGCAGGTATCCTTGTACTTGCGGCAAACACCGCTTTCGCTGACTACCCGCGCCTCTCCTCGTTTATGGCACGAGACCGCTTTCTGCCTAAGCAGTTCGCAAACGTGGGCGACAAACTGGTGTTCAATAACGGTATCGTGATACTAGGGATGTTCGCGGCACTCCTCATTGTGATATTCAAAGGACACGTAGATAACCTTATCCCCCTCTATGCGGTAGGCGTGTTCCTTGCCTTTACGCTCTCGCAGTCGGCAATGGTCGTTCACTGGTTCGTTAAGAAAACAGAAGGGTGGAAGCGCAAAGCCGTTATTAACGGGATAGGGGCATTTGCTACTTTTGTTGTTCTTGTTACGATTATTGTCGAGAAGTTTACGCATGGGGCTTGGGCAATAATTGTTTTGCTCTTCCTGCTGTACGCGATGTTCCGCAAAATCCATAGCCACTATGTAGCCGTAGCACACCAACTCAAGATAGACCCTGCCCAACCGGTTCCTAAAAGCATGACGAATACGGTACTGGTACTCATTCCTACGCTACACAAGGGAGTGCTACCCGCTCTCAACTATGCGCGTTCCCTCTCGGCGGACTGCCGCGCCGTTCACATGGAGACCGACCCCGACGATACCCCACGCCTCCGTGAGCGTTGGGAGGCGTATGGGCAAGATACCCCGCTCGTCATTCTGAACTCCCCCTACCGCTCTTTGGTGGGCCCCATTATGCGCTACCTCGATGCGGTGCAGGTAGAACGCAAAAACCACATGGTGACGGTAGTCGTTCCGGAGTACGTACCTACGAAATGGTGGCATAAACTGCTACACGGGAACTCCGGTCTGCTGGTTCGTATTGCACTACAGAGCAGAAGAGACGTAATTGTTACCAGTGTGCGCTACTACCTAAGCGAAACCGAGATACCCGACGAGAGCGCACTGGAAGAGGAGATACAGCACATCTCCACCGCGCAACTCATTATGGAGAGCGAAGAAAAACATGATCATTGAGACGAGAGAAGATGTGGTGCGCCTCTCCGGCACACTCCACAAAAACCAGTGGATGACAATTAAGGCGGCGGCAAACCTACTGCTGGTAGAACACCCAGAAGGGATTATCGTAGACTGTTCACACCTTGCCGAGATTTCGGAACAAGGGGCAAAAACCTTCCTAGAAGCCATGCGCGATATAGAGTCGGCGCACTCACGTATTATTGTGGCAAACCTTCCAGAGCAGATAATGTCGGTATGCCGCTCTATACCCGGTGTGCGCTCCCAACTCCCGATAGCCGATTCGGTAGAGTTGGCGCGTGCCTCTCTACGAGCAGTAAAGACAGTACATCATGCGGCACATAGCACCGATAGTACAAAGCGGGGTGCGTTGCTTTTTGTGCCATTACTCGCAGACATAGACCTCTCTTACGGGGTAGCAGTCGCGCAACAGATGGCGGCAGGTAGTAAGTCCGAGATAAGGCTGGTCTATATGTTAGAGGTGGTGCGTACCCTTCCGCTAAACGCGCCCATGCCCGAACAGGAAGAGGATGCCTCCTCTACACTAAAGCAGGTACGTGCTATTGCTTCGCCTTCTCAGGGACAACTGGTAGAGCACGTAGAGCGAGTACGCGAAGAGATAGACGGCATTGTCACTACTGCCAAAGCACAGAACGCCGATAAAATCGTTATCGGGCTTGCCAAAGCCCCCGAACAGGGTGAGGAGTCGGATAAGGTGACTCGGCTTATTGAGGTACTTATCAAACGCGCCCACTGCGAGGTGGTTATCGCCCGAAAAAACCAAAGCGAATAGGAAAGGAACTCTGTAGCGATGTTTGGAAGAAGACCCCCCCAAACCCCTCCTCCTCCGCCCTCACGACCACGTGCGGAGGACGTTGCCAAAATTCAGGGCGGCGGCTTGGTACAGGTGATAGTGACACACATCAGCCCACCAGAGTTCTACCTGTTCCTAAACGACGTTCATGTTCCGCAGATAGATGTAGAGAGCCTCTCGCTCTCCGTAGAAGCACCTACCCGTGATAACTTGGGTGGCATGGTTCGGGCTACCCTCTCTCATTACGTGGTGGATGTGGCAGGGAGGCGTACCCTACAGCGCAGGGAACTGTTCCCCTGTACTTTAGAAATTGTGGGAGTGGAGCGGCGCATATCGGTAACTGCCACTCAGTTCGACTCGGTAGAGGGGATGTGGATCAGTTTGGGATTGCGCCCCGACGGAACCAGTGCCGATGTTCAAGGGGTACAGGCACTGCGTGTTCTGATAGGGGAGGGGTTTGTGGACGCAAAACTGACATGGAACGACGGCGAAGTAGAAGACCTCTTTCCTACTACGATAATGGGCTTTTAATCCAAACCCCCGTTGCCGTTAAAGTACCCCATAGTCTAACAAGGTAGATTTTTCCGAAAGGTAGGAGAACATGAGACGAATTACCCTCGTTGCTTTAAGTCTGAGTTGCCTCTTGCTAAATGGAGCCACTTTGTTGGCACAGAAGACCGCCTATCACCAAACGAACAAAGTCTCGATTGGAGGAGAGGGGTTTTGGGACTACCTTACCGTAGATAGCGGGGCGCACCGCCTCTATATCACACGCGGAACCCATGTTCAGATAATGGACACCGTATCTGAGAAGATTGTGGGAGATATTCCCAACACGCCCGGAGTACACGGCGTTGCGGTTGCCCCCGCACTAGGGCGCGGATATATCAGTAACGGACGCGAAAATACCGTCCTGATTTTCGACCTCAAAACGCTTGGCGAAATTAAGCGCGTTCCCGTAGGTAAGAACCCAGACGCTATCCTCTACGACTCCGCTACTAAGCGCGTCTTTACCTTCAATGGAGCAAGTAGCGATGTTACGGCAGTAGATGCCAACACGGGTGAGGTACTAGGAACCATTCCTGTAGGTGGCAAGCCGGAGTTTGCCGTAAACGACGAAAAGGGAAACATCTACTGCAACATCGAGACCAGTAGCGAAGTGATTGCGATAGACGCGAAAGCCCTCAAAGTCACCAGTCGATGGTCGATTGCCCCCGCAGAAGAGCCTACCGGTCTGGCTATCGACAACGCACGTCACCGCGTTTTTGCGGTATGCGGCAACAACAAAATGGCGGTTGTAGACGTTCAGCAGGGCAAACTCATTGCGACCCCCGCCATTGGAAGCGGACCCGATGCCGCCGTCTTTGATGCCAAAAAGAAACTTGCCATTAGTTCCAATGGCAGAGATGGTACGCTTACCTTAATACAAGCCGACGCGCAGGGCGAATTCAAAGCGGTAGGCACGATTCCTACCCAGATGGGCGCGAGAACGATGGCACTCGACCCCAAAACACACCGCCTCTATCTCATTTCCGCCAACTTCAAGCCCTCTCAAGGCGGTGGTCGCCCCTCAATGGAACCCAACTCCACCGTGATTCTCGTCTACTCGCCCTAGCAAAATACGGAGTATTACCGAGACACAGGGTATAATAGAGATTAGGTATAGCAACTCCTTGTAATTCCGTTTGGGGTACAAGGAGTTTGTGTCCTCTGTGTAGAATCACTCTATGTAGAGCCACGACGATACCGATAATTCCAGAAAGCCCTGTAAATTTACGGAGCCGGAAGCGGAGAGTTGAAAAGTCTCCTTTCCCCTGAAGGATAGCGATAGTATGCCCGAAGCAACCACAATCAATGAGACGGAGATTGCTCGGCTGTGGCGGGAGTATAAGGACTCTCGCTCTCCCAAAGCACGTCGCCTCCTGATTGAACGCTTCGCGCACCTTGTCTCTATTACCGCAGGGCGTTTGTTGGGTCCTTTACCCTCTGGCATTGAGCGGGACGACCTTATCTCTTCGGGAATAGTAGGGCTGATAAAAGCGGTAGATCAGTTCGACCCAGAGCGGGGCATTAAGTTCGAGACCTACGCCATTACCCTCATTCGTGGCGCGATACTGGAGATGCTACGCGGAGACGACTGGGTTCCGCGCCTTGTACGCGACCAGCAGAAGCAACTTAAAAACGCCTACGTAAAACTAGAGGTGCAACTAGGGCGACCCGCCACCGAAGAGGAGATTGTAGAGGAACTCGGTATCACCCTAGACAAACTAGATAAGATGCTCCTTAATATCGGAAGAGCGAACCTCCTCTCCCTAGACGATATGCGGATGGGAAGTGAACAACAGCGCGTCTCTGATTTAGTTCCCACCGATGCCCCCGGACCTCTTGATAGTGTGGCAATGCGTGAGCGCAAACGCGCTCTTGCCGCTTCTATAGATAAACTTCCCGATAGAGAGCGGCTAGTAGTCGCCCTCTACTACCATGAAGGGCTAACCTTCAAGGAGATAGGGGCGGTGCTCAATGTCTCCGAGTCGCGTGCCTACCAACTCCATGCTCAAGCCGTCCTGCGGCTACGTGGCTACCTCGAAAACGAAGCCGAACTCTTTCCCTAAAACAAAGCCCCTCTCCATGCAGTAAGGAGAGGGGCTTTTAAGATAGAAAGCCGTGAACTACGCTTTCGCGGCAAGCGACTCTTTTAGGGAAGCCAGTTGCCCTGCGGAGCCAAGAAGTTCGTTGCGGCTTGCGATGAACTTTGCGTACTCTGCCATAAACACTTTACCTGGGTCCCGGAGGTCAAACTTTTCGGGACTGTTCTGGAAGAACTCTCGGTGTACCCGTGTCCACACAAGGCGACCATCGGTATCAATATTGACCTTGCACACACCGAGTTTTGCGGCGGGGAGG
>OMJJ01000375.1 GCA_900299305.1 bacterium
TACTACCCGAACTACCAGTTAGGTCACGACTATCGGGGGAGTGAGCAGGTCAACAACAGTTACGACAAGGTAGGGAACCTCTCTCGTTCGGTAAACTCTCTCCCTACCACCACCACTTACAACACTTTGAACCAGTTGACGAGTTCGGTGACGGGAAGCACTCGTACCACTCTCTCCTACGACTTGGAGGGGAACCTGACTTTGGAGGTGGTGGGTTCGAGTTACACGACCTACACGTATGATGCTCTGAACCGTTTGACCTCTGTCAACAAGGATGGAACGAGTGAGAGTTATGTCTACAGTGCCGATGGGTTGAGACAGCAGAAGACGGTGGGAGGAAGCACGGTACTGTATGGTTGGGACGGTCAGAATGTGTTGGTGGAGACGGATACCTCTCTCGTTATTCAGGCGAGTTATGTGGACTATCCGGGTATCTGGGGTGGTTTAGTCAGTCAGAACCGTAGTGGTACGAGTAGTTGGTACGGGTTTGACTTATCGGGTAACAGTCGCATCCTCGTTTCGGTGGGGGGAGTGATAACCGACAGTTACTCGTACCGTGCGTTTGGAGAGGAGACGGGTAGTTTTGTATTGGAAACTAAGGTGGTTTGATATTTTGAACGCATGATAGG
Organism: bacterium; assembly: GCA_900299305.1. Taxonomy (GTDB): domain Bacteria; phylum Armatimonadota; class Chthonomonadetes; order Chthonomonadales; family Chthonomonadaceae; genus CAIJLM01. Next base: position 630 of record OMJJ01000375.1, read on the forward strand.
ACACATTGCGTCGATAGAGGTAGGAGGTGCAGAGTACCTACGCCAACAGTTGATAACCACTCGTGGCAGATAGACGTTTTATTTCAAAAAACATATCAAAAAACACTGCTTGCCACTTGCAATATGCAATGGTTTTGTCGTACAATGGATAGAATAGGTGTGAATCTCTTTTTGGATGGCGAGAATGTTCTCTCTTGCAGTAATTGAGCATAGTACGAACCCGCGCAACACGGAGCCCCTTACTGACGCAGATGCAGTAGGGCAAGCAGGAACTCCGGGCGAGGGGCCTTATATGCGGATGTTCCTCAAGTGGGACGGCGAGAGGGTAGTCGCGACCCGCTTCGATACCTACGGTTGCCCAGTAGTACGTGCTTGCGGTAGTTTTGTGAGCGAGTGGGTGAAGGGCAAGACGCGGGAGCAAGCAAGCATTCTCACCGCCAGTGACCTCATGCTGGTTATGGGAGGACTTCCTCTTGGGAAAGAGCATTGTGCAAAACTATCCGTAGAGGCATTGAGAGACGCTTTGGAACAGCAATTCTGAAAAGGTAGGTAGAAAGATGGTAGGAGCAGTTCCCAACTGGGCAGGTGTGCTGAACATGGGATCCGGTGCTAGCCCGGAAGGTTGTGGTGGCGGTGGCGGTTGCTCTGGCGGTGGAGAACCTGTTGCTATTACCAACTGTCCTTGTAGCGTGTGTTGCGATATATCCAACCCAAACTGTGGGGGGATAGATCCGCCCCCACCTACAGGCGTATCTCAGACAGTAACTGTGGATATTTCTCATGGAGGGATAACGGTATCAGGTATGGATGTATACAGTGTGAACTCTGGTGAGACCAAATCATCCACGTGTGGCTCCATTACATTCTATCATAAGGTAGGCGGGATAAAACAGTACATTGCAGGCCCCGTTGGAACCTTATGCACTATGGGTTCAGCGCAGGTTATCGCCATTGCAACGAATTCTATGATGACACCGCTTCCTGTCGAAATAGTTCTTTAGGCGAAGTGGTTGTACTAGGAGGGGTTTAGGTTCATGATTCGTATCCTCAGTAACGAAGAGATGTCGCCCTTTGAGACTATATCCCTGCAAACAGGGACGCTTGACCTCGCCTTCCGACCTCAACCCCAAGCCACCGGCAATCTCCAAGTAGACCCAGAGATACAACTCCCCTCGCCCGGCATGGATGTCAACATCGCCTCCTACTACAACGCCGTCTCCACCAACAACAGCCCCTTCGGGTACGGATGGACGAGTAGCGTCTTCCTTACCGCCCAAGCCTCTCCCACCCCCAGTATCGTTACCATGACACGCGGAAACGGATATGTCGTCAGTTACCTTGAGAGCGGCTCTGGAACCAATGTCTTCAACCCACAAACTCCCGGTCTCTTTAATACTCTCTCCAAAGACGTGGGCAATGGATTATGGAAGGAGACCACTCCAGACGGCTTCACCTTCGCCTACCCCCTCGACACCACCAACACCACTACATCGCTCACGTATCAAGAGGACGCTGTCGGGAACAGGCACACCTTCGCCTACTCCTCTGGGCTACTCCAAACGCTTCAGGATGCAGTGGGTAGGAAGGTCTCGTTCTCCTACAACGGGAGTAGCCTGCTGGAGTCGATACAGGACTGGGCAGGGCGGCGCACCTCGTTCCAGTACGACACGGTGTCCGCTTCCCCCAAGAACCTCCTCACCACTCTCACTGGTCCCACAGGGTGTCAGACGGTCTACCAGTACAACACGTTCACCAGCGATAGCGGCTCGAACTGGCTCCTCTCCGGTATTCTCGACCCGAACGGGTACGGCACAAGTTATACCTACGACTGGCAGAAGCGGGTTCGCACTCGCGCCGTTTCTGGGGTAGGGACATGGACGTACCTGTACCAGTCTGGCTTGACTTGGAGTGTTGACCCGCTTGCCAGCCGCACGAGTTACAGCCTAGACTCGAACTTCGCCTCTACGAAAGTGGTGAACGCTCTGGGGTACGCCACCTCGTACACGCGCAACTCGGATATGCAGGAGACTTCGCGTCAGAATATGCTGGGCGCGAGATGGACCTCCTCTTATGACAGTAGCGGCAACAAGACGGCTCTGCAAAACCCGCTGGGCTACCTTACGACACAGGGGTATGATGCCTACAACAACCTGACGACTATTCAGTATGCAGATGGGAGCCTCGTCTCTCAGGTGTGGGGATTTGGGGGAAGTAGTTTCGACACGACGGGAACCAAGCGCCGTTTACAGGCTACGGTGGACGCACTTGGGAACCGGACGAGTTACGGTTACAACGGTCGGGGTCAGATGGCGTGGGTTCAGGACGCTCTGGGCAATCTATCGACCTTCGGTTATGACGGTTTTGGGAATCAGATAACGGCTCAGGACGCTTTAGGGAATGTGAGTACCCGCGTGTACGACCTAGCGGGGAATGTGAGCGCGGTAGTGAATGCGTTGGGGTATCGGACGAGCATGAGTTACGATGGTCAGAACCGTGTATTGAGTACTCAGGACGCTCTTGGGTATCTGACGACTTATGGTTACGATAGCGTTGGGAACAAAGTGGTAGAGATAAACGCACTGGGTTACATCACGACATCTACGTACAATGTGTGGGACAAAGTGGCGACGGTTCAGGACGCTCTGGGGTATGTGACCAGTTACGGTTATGACAGTTTGGGGAGGCAGGTGAGTACTCAGGACGCACTAGGGAACCGCACCACGACGGTATACGACAGCGCAGGGAGGCTGTGGAGCGGGATAGACGCTTTAGGGTACAGAACAACGAGTGTATATGATACGACAGGGCAACGAATTGCCGTCGTCGACCAGCTAGGATTCAGGACGACCAGTCTGTACGATAAGAATGGACGTGCATATCAATTCGTAGATGCGCTTGGGTACAACACAACGCGCGTTTTCGATGCTAATGACCGTGTTACCTCGGTAATTAGCCCTGACGGGAATTGCTCTACATTTGCATACGATTTGAACGGTAATAGCGTCTACGGACTCGGCAGTATGGGGTATCCCCTAACAACCGTATACGATAGTAAAAGCAGAGCGGTCGCTAAAGTGGATATGCTGGGATACCGCAGTAGCACAGTGTTTGATGCGCTGGGCAAGGAAATTGCCCGGGTGGATGCCCTAGGTCACAGAACCACAACCCAGTACGATGCGCTAGGACGGAAGACTGCGGACGTAGACGCTTCCGGGGCTGTTCGCACTCATGTGTACGATGCCGTGGATAGAGATATCGCTGTTATTGACACGCTAGGTAACATCGCGACTACTATCTATGACCCTGTTGGAAACCAAATAGCACTTGCCTTCATGCCCGGAACGCGCTCCACCTACACGTTTGACTTGCGTGGCGCAGTGACCTCCTATATGAGTGCCTACGGAACTCTCAACACCTACAGCTATGACTCTCTCGGCAGAAAAACTACTGAAGTTGACGCTACAGGTGCTCTCACCACATTCGCTTACGATGCGCTCGGCAATGAGGTCGCGCAGACCGACAATTACGGCTACGTCACTACCACAGTGTATGACTCGCGGCAAGCCCCGGTTGCGGTGATTGACGCGCTAGGGTATCGAACTACTACTGTTTATGACAATCTCTTACATGAGATTGCAACGGTTAACGCGTTAGGATATCGAACTACCACCATCTTTAACAGTGCTGGACTCATTGTCGCTGGCATCAACGCGCTTGGGTATAGGAACACGATAACCTATAACGCTTATATGTCTATACTTGAACAGATTGATGCGCTGGGAAATCGGGTCACTTCGCTTTATGATAGTGTCGGAAACAATACTGGGCTGAGTGGTCCTCTTGGAGCGCAACAAACTATTTCCTATGATGCGACCGGGCGTGCTATTTCTCAAATGAGTCCAATCGGAGGTGTCATATCGTGGATGTACGATGCAACAGGCAACCAAATAGCTACGATTGACGCGCTAGGCTATCGTACCTCTACTGTATACGACACCGAGGGACGCACGGTCAACGCTATTGACGCGCTGGGTCGCATAACCACCGTTACCTATAACAATATCGGGCGTCTGGTAAGCCAAACACAGCCCAACGGGGCGATAGTCACCACTCTCTTTGACATTTCAGGCGGACAAGTTGGCGTGCAGGACGCTCTTGGAAGATACACTACCTACCTATTTGATGCCGCACGGCATCGGACTGCTGTTATCTCACCAACTGGCTACCGAACCTCATTTGTATACGGAGTTGGTTACCGCGTTCTGGCGACCCAGGACGCACTGGGAAACTTTACCTCGTTTGGATTTGATGCTTTAGGGCGTATTGCATCGCAGATAGATCCGCTGGGACGCACTACAACGACCGTGTTCGATGCGGTCGGTCAAAATACCGCGTTAGTAGACGCGCTGGGGCGTAGATCTACTTCTATGTACGATGCAATCGGCAACGTACGGGCGACTCAAAACGCGCTCGGCACTTTTTCCACCATGACATATAACGCTCTTGGACTGAAGGTTGCCGATATCAACCCGCTAGGGTATCTAACGACCTACGGATACAATAGCAACCGCAACCTCGTGAGCGTACAGGACGCTCTTGGCTCCTTGACTACATACAACTACGCCGCTAACACTCAGCCGCTCTCAACCGTGGATGCGTTGGGTAGCGTAACAACGCTTACGTTCGATTTCAACAACAGGCTGACAGGTGAATTCTTCCCGGATAGTAGCCGCTCCACCTACGTCTACGATGGTGCTGGACAAAGAATCGGAATTCAAGATGTTACGGGTATCGCCTCCTACGCCTATGATATGGCGGGAAGGGTATCGAACGTCGCCTACTTGACGGGAGACCGCCTGACATATACCTACGATATGAATGGTGATAGGAAGACGCTCTGGGATCCAAACAGCGGCTTGACAACCTACAGTTTCGATGTCGAACGTCGCTTGACAGGAATTGTAAACCCGTTCAACGAGTTGGTCACTATTGCATACGATCCTTTGAACCGCGAACTCAAAAGCACGCTTGCGAACGGAATGCAGACGAGCCATGTTTATGATGTTGCCAGTCGCGAGACGGCGCTTCAGACTTACGCAAGCAACGGTGTCGCGAAAGCGATATTCACCTCTACCTATGATGCGGTCGGCAATCGAATCACCGCTCTGGAATTGGACGGTACAAGAGTGACATACGCCTATGATGCCGCGTACCAACTCGTAAATGAAACCAGAAGCGGCGCAAATGCGTATAATACAACATACACCTACGATTTGGCGGGTAACAGACTCGTTAAGAACGATAGCGGACAGAGGACAACCTATGCCTATAACCCGACGAATAGCGTCTCTAGTTACACGCCTCCGAGCGGTCCCATTATCACCTTCACATTCGATGCTAGAGGAAATACGACGCTGGAGAACTCTGGTGGAATCCTGACCAGCTACACGTGGAATCCTGTGAATCGCCTTGCCAGCGTGGTTAATAGCGATGGTAGTTCTCAGTCAAATACCTACGACGCGCTCGGATTGCGCCGCCAGCGCATTTCAGTTGGTGCCTCCACCACGACAGACCAGTACCTCTGGGACGAGCAAAACCTGCTTCGCGATGCCACGCAGTCTGGAGCGATAACAACAACAACACGCTATACGAACCATCCAACCGTCTCCAATAGCGTGATATCGTTATGCACTTTGCCTACCGGGGCAAGCGCGACTAGTTCTTTCTTAGGGTTCGACACTCAGGGTAGTGTGCGACTTGTGACGGACGGAAGCGGGAATACGCAAGACACGCTCAGTTACAAGGCGTTCGGCGATCAACTTTCGGGCGGTTCCAGCAACACAGCGTTCCGCTACATGGGGCGGTTTGGCTACCAGAGGGATGCGTCCAACCGTCTCTACGTTCGACAACGCACCCTAGACACACGATTAGGTCGCTGGATGAGTCGTGACCCTTTCATGCCTTGTATGCCTGGCAACTTATACCTGTATGCCTCTAATAACCCCGTCAATAGAACAGATCCTTCAGGGCTATGGGATAAGGATCTAGTGCATTATGCATGCACCAAAAAATGGGCTATAGATGTTTCCGTAGCTGGGTCTAAACGTGGAACGAAGGGCTATTGGGCCTTTCCCTTGTGGACTCCACACGTTTTGGGAGCGGGAGCAGCATTCATGGATGATGCATTACATAGTGCTATACTAATTTCCAACTGGCATATTCATTTCAATTGGCGCGGTACAGGAGCAGATTGGTGGGCTGGATGCCGTGGCACTCCATTGGCCAGCCAGCCAGATAGCAGAATGGTATTTTATAAGAAGCAGTACGCACTGGCAATGAAAATCTTTGAATCTGGATATGTGAACACTAAATGCATGGAAGGCTACGAAACAATTGGTATAGGACTGCACGCAATTGAGGATATCTTCTCACATATGTATGATGCACCATGCGAGCACCAAGATACCCGCATAGTACATAGAATAGATAACCCTTTTTGCGGATGGCCAAATTATTCCGGACCTCCCAGAGCGATGGAGCCAACTAATGAGGGCTATTATTGTTTAAATTTATATCTTTTTACGCACACACGAAGTTGCGGTGGTATGTGGCCCAAAGTTCAAGGCATTTCAACATGGCCAGGTAACAAGGACAGAATATTGGCTACTAGACGTTATGTACGATGGATTTACTATACTCTTATACAGACCCTTGAGACTGTCGCACCAGATTGTTTAGTGTTCATTTGTAAACAACGAAATGGATTTGATTGTCCGCGACCTGGAGAAGCAAGTGGCGATCCGGACGATACCTGTTTGGATAATGATAAGCCTTTCGGTTAATTGAGTCAGCTCTAATGTGGCGAGTGAGGAATTCCTATGCCTACTCTAGAAATGCGATCAAGACGGATGCCGCACTGCTTGGTTGTCGTATGCTTCTTTTTTGTTCTTCCTTGGATTGCTGAATTTACGATGAAACACACCCCCCGCGCCCTCATGATGCAAGCGATTGAGGACGGACAGATTGCTTCTGTCCACTCATGGCTTAAGCGGGGTGTTAGTCCAAATAGCGTCGGTTGGCCCACACACGAGTCAGGGATATCATTCTGGTATGTTCGACTTTTACATCCACATGATCAGGATACCTCGACAGCACTCATGTTGGCAAGATCTAATGTCGATATAGTTCGGCTTCTCATGGATAGCGGCGCGGATGCTAGCACGAAGGAAGCCAGCGCCTTAAGATATGCGGCATATAGAGGAGACATTGGTGTTCTAGGTGTCTATCTTGACTATAAATTACCTACCACAGCCCTGGTAGCCGCAGTGCGCGGGGCGGCAGAAGCGAACCAGATAAGCGTGATGGAGTTTCTATTTTCACGAGGTGTTCCCATGGACGGGGAAGATATAAAAGGTTGGTCGCCTCTGCTTGCGGCTGTGCGTGCATCTAACTGGAAGTGTGCAGATTTCATTTTGGCCAAAGGAGCCAATATAGATTATAAAAATAAAAAAAACGGTAAAACGACACTAATACGTGTGGCCGATGAAGGTTCGCCGGAAAGTGTTACTTGGCTCGTCACACATCACGCAAATGTGAACTTGCGTGATAGCGAAGGACATACAGCACTCTACTATGCGCTTAGGCGCGGTGACAAGGGCATCGCAACCCTACTGAAACAGGCAGGAGGCATGGAGTAGATTGTTTACTTTTGTCGCTATAATATTCAGCAGAGGATGTTTAGACAACTGCTATCGTCTTTTTTTCTTGTTTATCGTACTGTAGACTGTTTTATGCCTTGTCGCTTTCTTACTTTGGCTCCCTCTTGCTTCCCTCTGTAATAACTGTGAGGGCGGGAGGAACTACGGTATATAAACCACGCGACCCGCTAGTTTATTGCCGGGTAAAACATCACCTAAAGGCGCAAACCTCTGCCCGGTTTAGAAAATTTGCTACCTGTTTTGAGGCTCTAAAAACAACAGAGCGCGGAAAGTACCAGCCTGAATTGTATTCTCGCTTCTTCGCCCCACACATTGCGCTGACTTGGCAAAGTGCTGGTCTTTATGCAGAAATTAGCAAAACTTGTTGCCGAACATCGTTGCTAAGGAGAAACACCATGTCAATACTTCAATGTAGAAGATTCGCTCACACACTACTCGTATTTTTCATGGTTTTGTGTGACGCGATATGTTTCTCTTTGCCTCAGGAACCTGCCTCCAAGCTCACTGTAAAAGCGAAATCTCTATTTTTTGCCATTAAGAAGGGGGATGTGGATAAGGTGAAGGTGCTTTTAAAGGAGGGTGCTGATCCAAACCTTAGGGACGAGGAAGGATGGACGCCTTTGAATGTTGCCGTACTGTGTCGCAATAAGAAGGCTCAAAAACAGATTATTGCGGCTATGCTAGGAAAGAAAGCCGACCCCAATTCAGGGACTCAAAGTAAAAGAAAGGGCGACATGAGTTTTCCCAATGGAATGACTCCCCTCATGCTAGCCTCTCTCTTCGTAGATTTCGATACTGCGGAACTACTATTGAAGAATGGCGCAAAGGTGGATAAGGTCAATGACGAGGGGATGACGGCACTTATGCTTGTTGGTATCTATTCTGGGAAAGACCCGAAAGCGAAGACCTCTGTAGACCTTGCTACACTCTACATCAAAAATGGAGCGGATATCAATCACAAAGATAAATCTGGAATGACTCCCCTGATGAGTGCCATCCTTAGCTTCAATGTCCAACTGACGCAGTTTCTTCTGGATAAAGGGGCAGATGTCGCCGTCAAAAACAAGAGAGGTGAAACGCCGCTCCTCTGCGCCATTCAACAAATCAGCCTACTATTTTCGGCGAACGAAAGTTACAAAGAATCAGGTTTCAAAATCGTGAAAGCCCTTGTGGAGAAAGGTGCAGGCAAGTCAGGGGATGAAAAGAGGGAGGCGTTAATCAAAGTCCGGATACTGAAACTTAAGAGGATTGAGGCACTCCTGAATAACTGAGCCTTGGAAAGTGCTATGGACTTTCGCCTCATGCGAGGTGAGTGTCATACTTGTGTTAAGAAAGTAGATCACTTGTGAACATGGTAGAGTACGGTCAGAAAATGCTGTCAAACTCTCAGGAGGTGAATGGATGGAATTCCCACTCTATGATTTGACAAGCAATGGCAACTGCGGCTTTCTCGGGTTTCGGATGTGCCAGAACCGACTTGCCGTGGCTATCTTCAGCCATCTGCTTGAGACAGAAGGCTTTGGACAGGTCATCGAGTTGGGAACTCAACTAGGTGGATTCTCCGCATTGCTTGGACTCCAATGCCAGATGATGGGAGCGCGTTTCGACACCTTCGACATCCAACGTGACACCCTGTATCCCGAGTGGTTTCTTCGCTTTGGCATCTATTACCATATTGTCGACATCCTATCAGACGCTGGAACCACCCTCATTCGAGAACTCATCCAGACAGAGAAACGTGTTCTGCTTCTGTGTGACAACGGCAGCAAAGTCGAAGAGTTTCGGCGGTTCGCGCCTTTTCTCAAATCCGGCGATGTCATCGGAGCGCACGACTATCACCCAGATGGCGTGGACAACTCCAGAAACTGGGCATGGAACGAGATTGGAGACAGAGCGGTAGAGCCCATCTGTCAGGAGTTGGGTCTCGTCCCATTTCATCAGGCTGATTTTACCGAAGCCGCCTGGCTTATGCGCGTCAAAACCTGATGCTCAATTTGAATGGTATTGCGATGATTGACGAGATAGCTATTCAGGAGCGAACTGAGTATCAGCATGGAGAAGCACGAATGGCAGTTCCCTTATTGTATATATGCGTCCCCCCTCCTGCAAATTTTTGCTCCTCTGTACGCTTTTGGGCATCAAGGCAGTCTCTGAATGCAACCTCTTGACACGCTTAGTATCGCTAGATTCGGAGGAGTCTACTCGCTCCCGCTCAAGATTTATACAGGTGTCCTGGGGCAACTTGGAGATGTTGTTTGTTTCTCTGCTACTGTCCGACGTATCAAACAGATATTTCCTAACGCGACTATCACCTTCGCCGTTAGCAAACGCTTTCAGGAAGCCGGAGAACTCCTCATAGGACTTCCCTACATCGACAAGCTGTTTGTGACCGAACTCTACTTCGAGAAACTCACTCCTGAACTGGTTCCGCTCTTCGAGGCTGGTTGGAACGTTGAACTTAGAGGCAAGGATGAGATTGAAGAGCAGAAACATTACGACCTTGTGCTAGAAACCCGTCCTCGTTGTCGTCGCGCCAACTGGTGGCGGTACTCGCACCAGGTAGAGGAACTCGCTCACCGCGTCAGTATACCTAGTCTCACTGACCTCCGAACCGAGATTGCCATTCCTCCAAGCACTGAGGTTCCAGGAGGCGTTGAGGGTAAGATAATCCTCCACAACGATGCCGTAACGGACCCTCGCAAGGGCTGGCATTGGGATTACGTCCGAGAGTTGGTTCAACGTCTTCCCGAAGGGAGTGTGGCTCTCATAGGAACGCAAGGGGAGAGAGTGGACGGCGCGATGGATTTGCGGGGACAGACGACGCTCGCCCAAACGGCGGCGATTATCTCCCGGTGCCGTTGTTATATCGGAATCGATTCGGGACCTATGTGGATAGCGGGAAGCCTACAGATGCCTGTAGTGGGTTTGTACGGTACGGACTACATTGCCGCATATTCCGCTATTACCCCCTACAACCCCAACGCTCTCTACCTGCAAGCAGAGGGGAATGTCTCGGAGATTACACCGGAAGCCGTCCTGACTGCGCTTTGGACTTTGGAGGCGCGACGAGCGCAGCGACATGAGAAATAAGGAGCAGAAGATGGGAAGTGAGAGCGGCAAGGCGTATGCCCGACGATTAAGGGAGGGATATTTCGAGCGCATCTTTATAGGGCAGGGGATAGATATAGGTTGCGGGGACGACCCCGTTACTCCTTACTGTCTGGCATGGGACAAGCCGCATGGAGACGCTCAACATTTGCTGGGTCTCTCGCCAGAAAGTTTCGACTGGGTCTACTCCAGCCACTGTTTGGAAGACCTACCGGATCCACGTCGCGCTTTACTACGATGGTGGGATATCCTTCGACCCGGCGGGCATCTGCTAGTCGTGGTTCCAGACGAAGACCTCTACGAGCAAGGGCAGTGGCCCAGTCGCTATAATGGCGACCACCGATGGACTTTTACGATTCACAAGAGCCAGAGCTGGTCTCCCGTGAGTATCAACCTCGCAGAGTTGGTAGCGGAGTTACCGATGCATCAGGTGTTATGGACACGGACGTGCGACTATGGCTACGACTATAATGGAGGTATCTGGGACAGGACCGCTACCGAAGCGGAAGCGCACATAGAAGTTTGTATCCGTAAGTTGGGAACTCCTCGTGTCTCTGTTCGGACATTTCCCTCACAGGGGTAACTTCTTGTTGTCAATGCTCCTCAAAAGAGAGGTTCACAGCCTCTTAGTAGGCGTAATGACTCCAGAAAATTTACTCAAGTGCTCACAACTCATAAATAGACACCTGTATGGTATACTAAACCTGAAGTGGTCACTGCTCTCTTGTGCGATGACTCTTAATCAGCTGGCCCAGGGTTCGAGTCCCTGACGACCCATTAACCTGTTGGTTGAGAGACCTTGACAAATCCTGATAGATACTGCTAATCTGTCAGTGACTTACAATTAAGGTCATCTCACATGGACACAGTTTTCACCTCCGTAACCTGGGAAGAGGCACTCAAAAGCTTCCTTCTCCATCTCAAAGCCACCCGCGCTCCCAAGACCGTTTCCTACTACGAAAAGGAACTCTGCCTTCTCGTCCGCTGGGCGAACCACCAGAAGATTTCCCTCGAAAACTTCGGAAAACGCAATATGGACGAGTACCTTGTCGCCCGTTCCGAGAGCGGCAAATCTCAATCCACCCTCCACCACGACGCGCTTACCGCGAAAGTCTTCCTCAAGTGGTGCGCTCGCAACGACCTTCTCACTCGCTCCCTTCTTGCGGATTATGAGGTAAGAGCCGCTCCCCGCCCCAATATGTATATGCCTACCGA
>OMJJ01000376.1 GCA_900299305.1 bacterium
ATGGCGGTAAAGGTGAGAAAGTCGTTCTCGTTCGCGACGAAACTAACCCCGACGACGTACACGGTATGCTCGCCGCGCAAGGCGTACTCACCGCTCGCGGAGGAAAAACCTCTCACGCCGCCGTTGTGGCACGTGGATTTGGTATCCCCTGCGTGGCGGGTGCAGAGACCCTCAAAGTGGACGCTCATGCCAAAACCGTTACGGTAGGCGACATCGTTATCAACGAAGGCGACATCATCACCGTAGACGGTTCCACTGGTGCAGTATACGTGGGCGCACTCAAACTTATCGCTCCCGAAGTGAGCGGTGCGTTTGGAGAACTGATGTCGTGGGCTGATGGCTTCCGAACCCTCAAAGTTCGTACCAACGCCGACAACCCCCGCGATGCAAAGCAGGCTATCGACCTTGGTGCGGAGGGTATTGGTCTCTGTAGAACCGAACATATGTTCTTCGAACCAGAGCGGCTTCCCATTGTACAAGAGATGATTCTTGCCAAAGACGAAGCCACCCGCCAAAATGCACTCGACCAACTCCTGCCCATTCAGCAGAAGGACTTCGAGGGTATCTTTGAGGTGATGGACGGCAAACCCGTTACCATCCGCCTAATAGACCCCCCTCTGCATGAGTTCCTACCTCACCACGAGACCCTGCTTGCAGAGATCCTTACGCTAGAAGCGCAGGGGCATCATCATGCAGAACTTGCCGCCAAGCGCGAACTGCTTGCCGCAGTAGAGAGCATGAGAGAAGCAAACCCGATGATGGGGCTACGTGGTTGCCGCCTCTCCATCGTTATGCCGGGTATCGTGGTAATGCAGACCCGTGCTATTCTGCAAGCCGCCGTAGCCTGCAAAAAGCGCGGTATCGACGTGCTTCCCGAAATCATGATTCCTCTCGTGGGTCATGTCAACGAACTCAAAACGGTTCAAAACGACCTAGAGCGCGTTGCCAAAGAGGTTATCGCGGAAGCGGGTATCGAACTGCCCTATATGTTCGGTACGATGATAGAGATTCCACGCGCCGCCCTTATCTCCGACCAACTCGCAGAACACGCTCAGTTCTTCAGTTTCGGAACCAACGACCTCACCCAGATGACCTTCGGGTACTCTCGTGACGACGCGGGTAAGTTCCTTGTCCCCTACTTGGAGAAGAAAATCCTACCTGTAGACCCCTTCGAGAGCATCGACCAGACGGGTGTTGGAAAACTGATGCAGATGGCGGTTGCTGGTGCAAAGCCCGTTCGCCCCGACATCAAACTCGGTATCTGCGGCGAGCATGGCGGAGAACCCGAAAGCGTTAAGTTCTGCCACCGCATCGGTCTTAACTACGTATCGTGTTCGCCCTTCCGCGTACCGATTGCCCGACTTGCCGCCGCGCAAGCCGCTATCGGGGGCGCAAAAGAGCGAGATAGATAGGTCTCTACCGTGTGCAACAAGGGGGATGGCAACCGCCACCCCCTTCTCTTTTTGATTCGAGGCAATTATGCAACTTATTATTGTACGGCACGGACAGTCTACCAACAACGCAGGTCATCCCCGCGTTCCCGACCCCCTTCTTACGGAGATAGGGCAGGAACAGGCTCATGTCACCGCGCAACACCTACAAGAAGCGCAGGTTGCCGCTCACTTTCTCTATACCAGCCCCATGCGCCGCGCCCTGCAAACTACCCAACCGATTAGCAAAAGTATCCATCTAAGCCCGTTCGTCCACCCCGACGTATGCGAAACAGGCGGTTTGAGTGAGGGAGCTGGGCTTACCCGCCAAGAGATTACTAACCAGTTCGAGGGCTATATCCTCAGTTCCGGCATCACTGAAGCAGGTTGGTCTACCCCCACTCTACAAGAAGAGGGTTTTCTCGGCTCAACAGTACGTGCTATGCGCCTGTGGGATATGCTCTGCCAACGTCACCTAAGCAAAAACGAGACCATTGTCATGGTCTCGCATGGCGATTTTGTGGGGCATCTACTCTCGTTTCTCTTCGATACGCACCCCTTATTCGGTGAGTTCTTCAACATGAACAACTGCGCGATAACCACGATTCATGTAGATAACGCCCCCAAACAGCCCCACTTACAAGAGTTCAACAACACAAAGCACCTTTTGCCACGGCTAATTACCTTCTAGTCCCTACTTTTTGTCCAAGAACCTATCAAGTAGTCCGGGAAACAGTGCATCCACTACAAACGCAAGGCGCACCGGAGGATACGGCAACACCTCTGCTCTGGGTCTGCGAGAACAGGCACACTTTACAATCGCGTTTGCAACGGTCTCTGGTGTCTGTACGACCCCTTTGGGCTGATACTTTTTACCCTCTACACTCTCAAAAAAACGAGTACTGGTGGAGACGGGCAGAACTTCACTCACAAAAACCCCTAAAGGCTTACCTTCAATTCGTAACGCTGAGGTAAAGGTGTGTGCCGCCCCCTTACTAGAGACGTAAGCGGAGACCCCCGGTAAGCCAAAGCGTCCCGAAGCAGAGGTTATGTTGATAACTCTCCCCTGCTTACGCTTTCCCATCGCTACCAGAGCCTGCTGGCAGAGGCTAAACATTCCAAAATAGTTCACCTCCATCACAAGGCGTAAGCCTTTGAGGGTAATATCGGGAATACGAGAGCCAAGTCCTATCCCCGCGTTATTGATAAGGGTATCTATCTCGCCTAGTTCACTCTCTAGTCGTGCTATCAGCCCCGCTACTTCAGCCTCCACCGCAAGGTTCACCGTGACGGCGGTTGCTTTACCTCCGCTCTGGCGCAAAGCCTCTGCAACTGCGTTTACCTCTTGCTCCCGCTCCGAGAGCAGAATGACCTCTGCTCCCTCTCGTACACACGCCTTTGCAACCGCCTCCCCTATCCCCGAAGAGGCTCCCGTTACCAAAATTCGCCTACCTTGTAATCTCACAAATATACTTCCTCTAAAGTTTTGTCTATACTCTTCGTTTCGCGAAAGGAGCCACAATTTCCTGCCATATTTCCCTTGCAGTGTATTACATCTCCACGCGGACACGTAACGGCAATTTGAGAGTGAAGTAGTTGCTATTTTTCTCGCTGATGCCACTATACTACTCACAAAAATTGAGTAACAAATTGCGCCCAAAGTACTCTCATAAAGCACAATAACACAAATTTTCCGCGTTTTCGATAGAAAAGCAGTACAAAAAGTGCGCGACGTAAGGTAGATTGATACTACTAAACCCAAAGCGTCCTGATGTGGGAGGACTGTACGATGATAGATTTTGGACACGAAACAGTGCAGACGTGCGACGGTACGTCTCGAAGAGAGTTTTTACAGATAGGCTCTGCCGGCTATCTGGGGCTAACCTTGCCGGGGCTGTTCGCGGCACAAAGGGGTCTCGCCGATAAAGAGAAAGATAACGAGATGTCGGTGATTATCCTCTTTTTATGGGGAGGTGCACCGCACCAAGACACCTTCGATATGAAGCCGGATGCCCCTGCCGAGATACGCGGTCAGTTTAAGCCCATTCGCACCAACATACCCGGTACCCATATCTGCGAACACCTGCCCATGCTGGCACGGATGGCAGATAAGTACACCATTATCCGCTCTGCAACCCATGACCAGACCATTCACGCACAGGCGGCGCACTACACCCTCACAGGCAACAAACTAGGACCAGGACGCGAAGGTCCCAACATGGGGGCAGTCGTCAATAAGTTTATGCCTCAACGCAACGCCCTCCCCTCTGCGCTCCACATTGGACCCCGAATGTACGACACCGCAGGAAACGGTCCCATTGGGCAAGACGGCGGATTTTTAGGCAACGCCTCCGCGCCGTTCCGTGTACTAAACGCCCTCGACCCCGTAGAGAAGTTGGCGGCACTCACTCCGCCCACCAACATCACCGGAGACCGCCTGAACCTGCGCCAAGAACTGTATAAAAAGGTAGACACCTTCCAACGCAAAATCGAGAGCGGAGATACCCGTATCCATGACTCCTCCTACGAAAAAGCGTTTACCCTCGTCACCTCTCCCCAAGCCAAACGCGCCTTCGACCTCACCAAAGAGCCAACCGCCGTTCGAGAACGCTACGGCATGACGCAGTTTGGGCAGGGTTGCCTTATGGCGCGGCGACTGGTAGAGGCGGGAGTTCGCTTTGTACAGGTGAACTGGCGAGCACACCCCATTAACGACGACGTAGACCGCATGGGCTTCGATAATCACGGCGACAACTTCAATCGCTGTAAACGGCAACTACCCGAACTAGACCGCTCTGCCTCTGCCCTCATCGAAGATGTGATACAACGAGGGCTAGACAAAAAGACCCTCATACTGGTAACAGGTGAGTTTGGGCGTACCCCCGTCAATGGGGCGGCAGGGCGCGACCACTGGCCCTTCGTCTATTCGTACCTGATAACAGGCGCGGGTATTCCGGGTGGGCGCGTTATCGGGGCAAGCGACGAGTTCGCCAAGTACCCCGCAGTACAGCCCGTCTCCCCCGAAGATACCTATATGTCTGTTGCCAAAATCCTGAACATGGACGTATCGGGACGGCTACGCGAAGCACGTATCCTAAGAGACTCTCCCGGTATCCCCGACCTCTACAGTTAGAAACTATCGCCATGCTCATTCGTGTACGCCTTCTGCTACTCGGTATCGCCCTGCTCTGGCTTGCCCCCTCTGCGTTCGGGCAAGCCCCAGAGATTGGAGGGCTATTGCCCTCTGGGGGGCTACGTGGTCAGACAACGAAAGTACGTATCGACGGCAAAAACCTAACGGGGGCGCAGTTGCACCTTTCGGGGGGTGGTATCGTTACGAAATCGTTACAAGTCACCCCGAATGGAGAGCAACTTACCGCAGAACTCGCAGTAGAGAGCGGCGCACGTTTAGGTGCTCACGAAGTACGTATCACCACCCCCAAAGGGGTCTCCAACGGGTCACGCTTCTGGGTGGATGTCGTAGGAAACCACGTCCTTGAAGCCCCCATGCAGGAAGGCACTCCCCCCCTCTCCCTAGATTCGCTTGTACCTACCGTTATCAATGGGCGCATTGCTACACGAGTCGGGCGAGACCGCTTTACATTTACTGCGTCGGCAGGGGATATTTGGACTTTCGACTGCTTTGCCGATAGAATACGTTCACGCTTCGACCCCGTAATGGAGTTAGTGGACGAGGCAGGGGTCAACGTTAGGCTTGCACAGTCGGCTTGGGAGAGCGACCCCCGCTTCTGTCACAAGTTCACCAAAGCGGGTCGCTACTTCCTCACCATACGCGACTCCGAATATAACGGCGGCTCCAACTACACCTATCGCCTCTTGGTGGGTCGCCTACCCTTCCTTACGCACTTCTCACCTCGCGGGGGACAACCCGGTAGCGTAGTCGATATTACCCTACAGGGAACCAACGTTACCGCTCAACGCGCCTCCGTTGCTATTCCTGCCGATGCACCGAATGGAACCTACTGGGCAGAGGTCGCTTTGGATATGGGTAAACCCGCGCTTATTCCCCTCATCGTAGGCAATGAACAGGTGCTGAATAACGGTGCAAATCGTGCAGTTCAGCGTCTCCCTGCGCTTCCTGTTGCGGTGGACGGAGTTTTCAAGGACGCGCCCTCTGCCCGTTTCTCGTTTCATGGCACAGCACAGATGAAATACCTCTTCGACCTACTAGGTAGACGAATAGGCTCTCGTATCGACGGGGAAATCCGTATTCTCAATGCAGAGGGAAAAGAGATTGCGAGTAACGACGATGCCCCCGGTCTTGGCAAGGAGGCACGCCTAGAGTTTACTGCCCCCGCTACCGCCGACTACACCGTAGAGGTGCGTAACGTAGAAGAGATGACTGGTGCAGACAGCTACTATCGCCTCAAAGTACGCCAAGTCGTTCCCGATTTTGCCCTGTCTATTGCTACCGATAGACTCACCGTTCCGCAAGGGGGAACTGCTACCCTACCAGTTACCGTAGAGCGGATTGGCGGTTTCAACGGCACAGTAGAGGTTACACTAGAAGGACTGCCCAACGGTGTTACAGCCCCTACTCTCGTTTTCCCCCCTGATAAGGCTACACTAGACGTAAAGTTGACAGCGACCCCAAAAGCAGAGATGTCTGGGTCTGCTATCCATTTGCGCGGGAAAGCCACTATTGGCGGTAAGCCTGTTTGGCATGAGGCACCCGCATGGGAGAAGTACGAACACCGCTCTATCGACCTCCTCCTCTCGGTAGAGTACAGTTATACCCGCCCGTTCCACCTCTGGGAGATGTTCCTACTCGGTGTGACGGAACCCCAAAAGAAGTAGATTCTCACTTTTCAACCTGAAAATAATCAGGCGGCGAGTGGCTTCTGGATGCTACTCTCTCCGCCCTCTTTTGCATGGAAATAGGGGTGTTCGCATAGCATCTCTGGGGGTAGCGGTTTGGCAAAAAGGTAGCCTTGCCCCACATGACACCCTAGGTTTTGCAGAGAACTCTTTTGATGTGCCGTCTCAATCCCTTCACCGGTCACATTCAGTTTTAGGGCACTGGAGAGCGTAATAATTGCGACGAGTACCGAGTGGGCATCCTCATGCTCTGTAAGCCGATTTACGAACGCTCTATCTATCTTTACGGTGTCCAAAGGAAGCCTACT
The DNA here is from genome assembly GCA_900299305.1 of bacterium. GTDB lineage: Bacteria > Armatimonadota > Chthonomonadetes > Chthonomonadales > Chthonomonadaceae > CAIJLM01. The sequence continues at coordinate 6,578 of OMJJ01000376.1, forward strand.
AAGGCTAGCGATAGAGGAGTATCCCGTTCCAAAGTCGTCCATCGCAAGTTTGACTCCGAGTGCCTTTAGCCCATTGAGTTTGGTAAGTGTAGCGTCTAGGTTCTTCATGACCACACTCTCCGTAATCTCTAGTTTAAGAGATTGGGGCGGGAGATGGGTCTTTTTTAGTATCTCAGCGACGCGCTCCACAATATCGGGGCGTTGTAGTTGCTTTCCCGACAAGTTTACGTTGATGGTATCCAGAGGGCAGTTCGGGAACAGAGTACGCCACTCCTGCATCTGCCGACAAGCCTCTTCCAAAACCCAGTAACCAATGGGGACTATCTGTCCACTATCCTCTGCTATCTCAATAAATGCCCCCGGATAGAGAAGCCCGCGTGTGGGATGTTGCCAACGCAAAAGAGCCTCTACGCCCGACATACGGTTCGTATGAAGTTCAATAAGCGGTTGATAGTGAATTCGTAGTTCGTTACTCTCAATGGCAAGGCGTAGCCCCGTCTCTATCTCTAGCCTATCGACTACTTGTGCGTTCATCTCTGGCGCAAACAACACATAACTCGATTTGTGATGTGTTTTGGCATGATACATGGCGGCATCTGCATCTCGTAACAGACTCCCCGGTAGGTGCTGACCATGGTCAGAATAGGCTATTCCGATAGTTGCGGATGTAAAAACATCCCTGTCCAGCAGAAAGATAGGGGATTTAAGTTCGGAGACAATGCGCTCTGCAACCTGAATAGCCTCATCCACACTGGTAAGGCGTTCCAACAAAATAACGAACTCGTCGCCTCCAATTCGGGCGATAGTATCCTCTTTACGCAGTGCTTTGGAGAGCCTATCCGAAAGCGTTTTGAGAAGAGTGTCGCCTGCCTCGTGCCCCATACTGTCGTTGATAACCTTAAAGTCATCTAAATCGACAAAAAGCACTGCTAACCCAAGATTGTCTTGCTCGGCGTGTGGTATTGCCTGCTGAAGTCTGTTTTGGAGGTGGTAGCGATTGGGAAGCCCCGTCAGGCTATCGTGGAGTGCCTGATAACTTAAAAGGTATTCGGCACTTTTGCGTTGGGTAATATCGAGTACAGATCCTTCATAGTAGAGTAGGTCACCATTTTCATCACGTACCGCACGAGCGTTCTCTGTAATCCATATAATACTGCCGTCTTTCTTATAAACCTCCGACTCAAAGTCCCGCACGAAGTCCTGCATTTGTAAAAGGTGCTGAAACTCTCCGCGCCGCTTGGGATCTACATAGAGGTCTTTAGCGATATTATGTAGGTTGTCTATTAGGTCTTGAGCATTTTTGTATCCGTACAGGTGTGCTAAGGCAGGGTTTACGTGGATGTAACTCCCCTCTGGAGTGGATTGAAAAATGCCCTCTATTGCGTTTTCAACGATGCTAAGGAATCGTTCTCCTTTAAGGTGCAAGCCAGAAAGTAGGTGTGCATTTCGCAGTAACCGCCTAAAACGATATTCGCGGTAGCACAAAAGTGTAGCCATGCCACTAAGAGCAAACATCAAGGCGTTGGTGTTCATATTTCACCTAATCTTTCAAAAATAGCGATGTTGCCGCTCGTAATAGATGGCAACATCGCTATCTTGACTTAGTTCTAGTATCGGTTATATTTGAAAAAGTTCCCTTTACTATTCGTAAAAACTTTTTAGGCGGCACGTACCTTCTCTACAACAGGGGAAGCCAGCAGGTATCGCTCATTTCTGAGGCGAATCCACTCCCGTTCGGGGACGTGTAGAAACGCTTTTACTAAATCGGGGTCGAACTGCGTACCCGCATTGCGTTGTAGCTCTTCTCGAATCTCATTATAAGGTAGTGCCTTGCGGTAAGGACGGTTGCTCGACATCGCATCGAACGTATCTACCAATGAGAAAAGCCGTGCCAGCATAGGAATATCGGTACCCTCTAGTTGATGCGGATAGCCCTTACCATCCCAACGTTCGTGGTGATGGCGCACCACCGGAATCGCGCTTGCCAGTTGTGGGAACCGCTCCAGTTGTGCCGCCCCCGTTAAGGGGTGCTGACGCATAACCTCCCACTCTGCTTGAGTGAGTTTATCGGGTTTAAGCAGAATACTATCGGGCGTGTGCATTTTTCCAATATCGTGCAGTAGCGCACCCAATGCGAGGTCGCGCACCTGCTGATGACTGAGCGGAGGTAGCCCAACCTTCTCGAACTCTTGGGCAGTACGAAGGGCGTAGCGTACCACTCGCTCGGAGTGCCCTTCTGTCTCTGCATCCCGCATATCCAGCGCGATAAGCAGACCGCTAACCGTCTGCCCCATCGGCTCTTGTAGTAGGCTACGCAAAAACGATACGGGGTCTACTAACTGCCCGTTCTGCTCTTTGGGGCAAGCCCACGCAACCGCGTTCGTCTCGGTATCTAGCAGTGCTAAAGGCGTTACAGGAGACACTTCTAACGCAGAGGTCTCATGTGGGTATCTATATCCTACCCGAAATGGATTCGACACTCCCCAAAGGTGTAAAGCCCCTACGGTCAACAAAGCCGTTACAAAATACCCCCCCACCGTGAACCGCCACGCAATCAGTATGCTGAAGCATAGTGCCGCGCCGTACATCGCTTTCGATTTGCTACTACTAAATGTCTCTGTCATGGTACACTCCCTCTTGGTAGTTCCCAGCATCGTGGTATAGGAACAGGTATAATTATCTGCAATACCTGCTAATTCTACAGGGGAACCCGCGCAAATGTTTCCGAAATACGGTATTCGTTACAGGAGAAGAGAAGAGAAAAAAGATTTTCAACTTTTTTTCTCGCTCGTTTTTAGCAATCTTATCCCCGCTTACGATAAAGCAGATAGTACCGTACGGAAAATTCGGCATTTCGCTATTTCTAAATCCGTGCTATAATAAGGGAGTATTGCTCCCAATGTTTCCCACTCTGTGAAAGGAGGAACACAGTGAGAATGATTCGTATTTCACCCACTGGCTCCCAAAAAGATATCGGCTCCTGTTCACCCAGAGGATTTTGGACTCACCGTTAAGTCCCCCTACTTAACGGTCAAACGTCGCACCCTCTAACAACTTGGCTTCTCAGAACCCTTCCGCGCACGGCACGCGCACCACCGGAACGGCTTGCTCAGACGCTCACTGGTGAACAGTGAATTCTGGAACACTTCGTTTTGTCTTGTTTTATCGTAGGAGAAGCAACCTAAAATGCAATCGTTGTTGGAAAGGGCGCAAGTGGGCGAACCTCTTGCCCAGTCACTCTTAATTGACTCCCTAAAAACCCGTATCGAGAAGATGGCGGCATACTTTGGTCGCCGTTGCGGTGTTGATGCCGATGACCTCGTTCAAGAGGCTTGGATAGCCGTACTCGAAATGTTACCCAAACTTGATATGAGCGTAGGAAACCCCGAACAGCACCTGCTGAAACGCGCTCGCTGGCGTATCTTGGACACCATTCGTTTCCAACGTCGCCGACAGCACCTCGCTCTATCCGACCTGCAACTCGAAAATACCATTCATATCGACCCGCAAAGCAGTATCGACATCGCCCGCCTTTTGCAAGAACTGACGGGTATACAGCAGAAGATTCTGCGTGCCTTGATGGAAGGGTATACATGGCGGGAAGTTGCAGACATCGTAGGGTGTACCTCTGCAAACGTGGCTTACCACGTTCGCAGAATACGGGAAGTATATTTGAGGCTGGAATATGGAGAGTAGTTGCGCTTACTCTGCGTCTCTAAACATAAAACCTCAATCCCCTTTTGGCAACTGCCCAGAAGGGGATTTTGTCTGCCTCTGGTAGCAGGAAACTAGGGCAATCACATTACTCTTGGGGGTTGCGTACTGGTAGGTTTTTAGCCCTCATCACCAACCCCCCGTGTCCCCAGTTTGGGCGAAGAGGCGAATGCCTTGTGTAGAAAGGAACTACCTTTTGTACAGGCATACCTTTCTGATAACAAGAAAACCTTACAGTCGTATCCTCCTTCCCCCAAACTTGGGGGCAAGGATGTCCGAAGGACAGGATGAGGGCTAACTCGCTGACTATTGCGTAAAG
>OMJJ01000377.1 GCA_900299305.1 bacterium
AGTTTCTCTATATCGACCTCTTCCAGCAACTCTTTAACCGCAGATGCCCCCAGCCCCGCCTTGAAACTGGTAGACCAGTCTTCCCCAAGGCGTTCGGAGAGTACATCAATCAGGTTTTCGAGGGCGCGGTACTGGTCTTCTAGGAGCAGTTGGGGCTTCTCTACCTTCTCGAAGAGGGTAAGCGAGGCAGAGAGAAGATCCATGCGCTCTTGCAGGTCTTTCTCTTCCTGTTTAATACGCTCTTGAAGGTACGCCTGTTTGTTGGCGATAATCTCTTCGTCCCAAATCTCCACCTCTATCTCGGTCTCTACGTCGTCGATTATCTCGATAACGGGAGGGGTACCGGGCTGGTGTCGGCTCACCTCTTTGGCGAATTCACGAGTTAGCTCCTCTGCGATTTCGCCTTTCTCCTCCATGATAGCCTCTAGCTCCTCTTCTACAGCGGAGCGAATGTCGGTAAGGCGCGAGTTGATGCGCCCTCTATCGACGTAAGTAACGATGTAGGAGGCGAAGTAGAGAACTTTCTCTAGGGGGCGTGGGGTGATGTCTAGGATAAGCGCGAGGGGGCTAGGCACTCCCTTGAGATACCAGATGTGGCAGACAGGGGTAGCGAGTTCGATATGCCCCATGCGCTCGCGGCGAACCTTGCTACGGGTTACTTGAACCCCGCAACGCTCGCACACGATGTCTTTGAACTTTACCTTCTTGTAGCGTCCACAGTGGCACTCCCAGTCCTTTACAGGTCCAAAAATGCGCTCACAGAAGAGTCCTTCGCGCTCTGGTTTGAAAGTACGATAGTTAATGGTTTCGGGTTTTTTGACCTCTCCATGAGACCACGAGCGGATCTCTTCGGGAGAGGCGATACCGATTCGGATTTTTGCGAACGTGCTGGCATCCGCCATAATTGAGCTTCCTCCTAGGGGTTTACACCGAAAGGGCGGTGTATCCCGGCGATTTCAGCGATACGGGAACACAACAGAAAACACCTCGCCCCTCCTCCGCTCCAGTGGGCAGAGGAGGGGGAGGGAAAGAGAGGTTTCGTGACTAGAAAGTACCTTCTGGGTCACTAATACCGAGGGCACGGTTACGTCGTCGGTTGGCGGCGCGTACCGGGTCTTCGTTCGGGTTGATGTCGTCGTCACGGTCTCGGAGGTCTATCTCTTTGTCCTCTTCGTCCATAACGGTAACTTTCAACCCAAGGCTTTGAAGTTCGTTCACCAGAATCTTAAACGACTCCGGCACTCCCGGCTCTAGGATGCTATCGCCTTTAACGATGCTTTCGTAGGTCTTTACGCGCCCTTGAACGTCGTCGGACTTGATGGTGAGAATCTCTTGGAGCGTGTACGCCGCGCCATAAGCCTCCAACGCCCACACTTCCATCTCACCAAACCTCTGTCCACCGAACTGCGCTTTACCTCCCAACGGCTGTTGGGTAACAAGCGAGTAGGGACCAGTAGAACGGGCATGGATTTTGTCGTCTACAAGGTGGGCGAGTTTGAGCATATAGATAACACCAACGGTGACGGGCATATCAAACTGGTCGCCAGTAAGCCCGTTGCGTAGCCACGACTTTCCGGTTTCGGGGTTAAAGCCGGCACGTTTCCATGCATACTCTTTAATTTTCCCAACAATCTCCGGAATCACTCGCGACACAACTGCGGGATCGATGTCTACATCCTCTTCCAGAGGCGCATCATCATCCCCTACCTCGTTATCGGCTTGCTTCTCACGGGCAAAAGGCGAGATAACCGGCTCTGCCGCCACAATACGGCTAACTTCATCTAGGCGGGCAGGGCTTAGTTTGTACAGAGCCTCTTCCACTTTGGAGAGCATAGAATCAGGAGATTCGTTGTCTCCAAACGACAGCCCTAGCCGTATCTCCGAGTTCACGTAGTTTTGCAGTACGCGCCGTCGCAAGTGGAAGGCGAGCCGTTGCATCTCATCACGGATTTCGGCATCGGTCATCGCCTCGAACGCAGGGTTTACGTAGGTACACTTTAGGTGCCTACCTACATAACCGAGGTGCGTTTCGAGAATCTGCCCTATGTTCATACGCGAAGGCACGCCCAACGGATTGAGTACGATGTCAACAGGGGTTCCATCATTAAGGAAGGGCATATCGGCTTCCGGCATAATTTTGGAGATAACTCCTTTATTACCGTGCCGTCCCGCCATTTTGTCGCCTTCCATGATTTTACGCTTTTGTGCTACGTATACGCGCACCAGCATATTTACGCCTGCGTTAAGTTCGTCGGGGAGGAGGCGAAGCAGTTCACCGTCTTCCATATCACGGACATGGGCATCAGGGCGGCGGCAGAAGTTGTAGATACGTCCGTCTCGCGAACCCTGATACTTGAAGCGGCTGAACACCTTAACATCGACTACACGCCCACCATTTCCGTGTGGTACACGCAACGATACGTCGCGGGTCTCTTCTGCTTTTTTACCAAATATCGCGATAATGAGCCGCTCTTCTGCGGTAAGTTCGCTCTGACCTTTCGGGGCGACCTCTCCTACCAGAATATCTTCCGGGCGTACCTCTGCACCGATACGGATGATTCCGTTTTCGTCGAGGTCTTTAAGTTGGTCTTCGCCCACGTTAGGAATGTCACGGGTGAACTCTTCGGGTCCGAGTTTGGTATCCCGCGCCTCTTTATCGAACTCTTCGATATGAATAGAGGTAAAAACGTCGTCTTTTACGAGCCGCTCACTTAGCAAGATAGCGTCTTCATAGTTGTAGCCACCCCAAGGCATAAAGGCTACCAGCACGTTCTGTCCTAGCGCAAGCTCACCGATGTCGGTACAAGGTCCATCTGTGAGCACTTGCCCTTGCCTTACCCGCTGTCCCTGATAGACGATGGGGCGTTGGGTGATACAGGTCGAGTTGTTCGAGCGAAGCAGGTTGATAAGGCGATAGCTGTCTATACGCCCTTCCGGTGTCTTAACATCTATCTGGTCGGCGGTAACACGCGAGACGATTCCGCTGCGCCGTGCCACCACAATCGCGCCGGAGTCTCGTGCCGCTCTGCGCTCCATGCCCGTCTTTACGAGCGGGGCATCAGGGCGAAGCGTGGGAACGGACTGGCGTTGCATGTTCGCGCCCATGAGTGCGCGGGTTGCCTCGTCGTTTTCGATGAAGGGAATCATCGCCGTAGCAATCGAGATAAGCTGAACGGGAGCAATGTCCATCAGTTCCACCTTTTCGGGGCGGACAATGGGGTACTGCTCTTCGTGGCGCACCTGAACCATCTCATCCACGAAGCGGTTATCGGGAGTGAGTTTCAGGTTTGCGGGTGCGATGTGATACTTGTGGTCTTCGTCGGCGGTAGTCCAGAAGAGATCTTCGGGATTGTCGTTGACCACACCATTCACTACTTTGCGGTAGGGTGTTTTCAAGAAGCCGTAGTCGTCGATACGGGCATAAATCGCCATAGAGCCGATGAGTCCGATGTTAGGACCTTCGGGCGTTTCGATGGGACAGATACGTCCGTAGTGGCTATGGTGAACGTCACGAACTTCCAGTTTCGCGCTTTGGCGGGAGAGACCACCGGGTCCAAGTGCGGAGAGCCTTCGCTTTGCGGTAAGTTCTGCCAGCGGGTTGGTCTGATCCATAAACTGCGAAAGTTGGCTAGAGCCAAAGAAGCTCTTAATGCTTGCCGAGATGGGCTTCACGCTTAGGATAACTTGGGGAACGAGGTTCTCCGTATCCATCGAGGTCATGCGCTCTTTGGCAACTTTCTCCATGCGGAGGAAACCCATACGAAGTTGAGACTGTAGCAGTTCGCCCAC
>OMJJ01000378.1 GCA_900299305.1 bacterium
ACGGAAGGGGCGCACACCGGGAGTGAGGAAGCCTTTTTTGCGCCCTCCAGAGTTGGTAAACTGAAAACTAGGAGGGAGTTCCTGTCCCGCATACTTGGTGAGGGAGGGCTTGTAGTCGAAGGTGTCGATATGGCTAGGTCCGCCGTTCATGGTAAGAAAGATAACGTTTTTTACGGGGCTAGGGAAGTGGGAAGGGCGGGGCGCAAGCGGACTAGTAGGCTTTGCAGTGTCTGCGTAGCCGTGTTTTGCAAAGAAGCCGTCTGCAGAGAGTAGGCTGGCGAGTGCTAATCCGGTTACACCGCCGCCCATCTCCCAAATCATTTCGCGGCGGGTTTTGCCGCAGGGATACTGCTTCGTCATCTCTTGCGCCCCTTCTGCGCCTACGCTCTACCAAAAAGTAGGTGTTATTGCCTAGTTCAACACACGATAAAGGAAATCCTCCCTTCGTTTTTTTGACCGACAACCCGATACTGTAAGGTAAACTGATTATTACGAATACGCAAGGAGAGAGAACCTTGAGCGATACCCAACCTCCCCCACCAGATAGCGAGACCCCGACGAACTACCGGTCTCAGCGGCTTACGTTGAGCCTCCTGCTGGTCTCTACAGTGCTACTGCTTACCTCCGTAGTTGCCACGTTTAAGATTGGGCAGGAGGCGAACCACTATGACCACGAACTGTATCATCTAAAAGAGGATTTGCAGGGCATGACGCACGAGATGGAGAAGATGGAGAAGCAACTGACCGAAACCCCAACGACAGGAAAACCAAAACGATGAACCAAGACGAACTAAACCATTCGGCTCTTGCGGGGCATCTGCAAGGTCGGCGGCTAATAGTCCTCTTTGTGTTGAGCCTTGTGGTGTCGGGGGGGATTGTGACGCACCAGATAGGTCGGCGCAACACTCTCAAGCGGCAACTGGTGGAGTTGGAGCAGGAGTACGCGCAGACCGAGAAGCGGTACAACGCCCTAGCAGACGCACTCAAGCAGAGGGGCATTACCCACGAGAAACGCGAATCCCATGACGACCACTAGGTAGAGGAGGAGGAGGCTACCAACCGAGTGCTGCGGGGGCATCCGAGAACAGTTCGCGTAGGGAAGGAATCCTGCTCTGTTGCCGCTTCATTTCGTGCCAAACGGTGGGATGTTGCATCCGTTTTAGGGCGTTTACGAGGTGGGCAGTGGTGTTACCGTGCTTTTGGTCTTGGATGTACTCTTTTAGCCGCGCAATGTAACTGTGGTACGCCTCTTTACGGGCTTCGGGCAGTACGTCGTTTTCGTTTAGTTTGAGTACCTCGATGGTATAACGGGCGCGTTCCCATTCGCGGGTCTCTTTTTTTGCCGTTGGGTACAGCAAAAAGGTGTCTCTTATATCAAGTAGTAGGAACGTCATGGGGGCTTCGGTACGGGGATTGATAAGGAGAGCGTCACCGTTTGGGGGCGGAGCCACCTTCTCTTTAACGTGAGCGGGGACAGAGATACGGCTACCCTCCACATGGCTATAGATGTCGAAACGTGTGCTTTTGGGGCGGTTGCAACGTGGACAGGCGTAGAGGTAGTTCTCCCACGCAAACACAAGATGGGGATAGTACTCTTTGGGGTGGATGTGTTCTACATCGGTTGCCGCCGAATCTTCGCAGTAGTGGCATCTCCGCGCCCCCGAACACATCTCGGTTAAAGCACCCATAACAGGGTCAAACTCTTTTCTCTGCCTTGCTTTCGTATACTCCTTTTGTCCCGCTTCTACCTGTTGAGAGTAGGTTGGGTGGGCATTTACCGCGTCCTGTAGACGTTCTAAGGTGGCTTGGGTATCAGAAGGCAGAGCCACTGCTGGAAGGCGTATCATTCTACACCTGTAGACTGGGAGTGCGCGGAGGTAGGTAGGGTAGCACGGAGTTGCTCTTGTTCTTTACGCTCCTCTTGGGTTAGTTCGCGGGACATCTCTTCGATGTTCAATTCTGCCAAACGCTCCATGCGCTGTTGAGACTCTTGAGAGCGGGTAGCACTGGAACCAAACGCCTCCGTGCTGTACGCCTCTAGTATGTTGCCGTAGCGCAACCTATCCAAATCGGTTCCCGTAACGAAACTACCACTACCTTGACTGCCGGGGTTGGGGAGGACAAACACAGTACTTGCGGCTTGGCATACAAGGGGACTGTGCGTGGTGACGATAAACTGAACTTTGGGGAAATGGCGGCGGAACCAGTGACCAATTTGCCGTTGCCATGAGGGGTGTAGGTGTGCGTCTACCTCGTCAATGAGGACTACACCGGGTACGATGATTTGGGTTCGATTTGTGGAAAAAATATCTGTTCCCGTGTAAGCATTGGACATCTGGCGTATGAGTTCAAATGTCATGCTAAGAATGGAACGGTAGCCATCGCTAAGATCATCGACTTCTATATCGCATCCTGTTCCGTCCTTAAAGTGAACCCCTTTGGAAGAGACACGTTCAAGAGAGGTGTGATTGGGTAAAAATCCTTCGTGATTCACGAAAGCAATAATTTTCTTTAGAAGAGTGCTTTCATTACTACTACTGTTTTCTAGTTCCTTGAACCTCAAGCCCTTTAACCACTCAACCACTTCTGTTAGTGCAACGCTCTCCCCAAACGCTGAGAGATGGGGGGCAAGCCTCGGATTGGAGTAGAACATTTTTTCATAATCTTGGTCGCCCCCTGAAAATCGGCGATAGGGTCCATAAGAAGCGGAGAACCAACCTTGAAATATGCTGTCCCTAACTAAATCAATAAGAGATGATGGTTCGTCCTGCATATCAAATGAGACATATCCATTTTGATTACGTCGAAATTTTACAGTTGCCTGTCCTTCAGGGATATTGAATGATATACTCCTATCATAAAAAGAGTCGGAAATTATAGTAAGGTTTATAGTTCCCCGCGCTGGTCCTTGACGTAACCAGTCACTCCAGTTTTGGCGTAATGCTCCTGCCTCTTTATGTCCCACCAAAGCCAACGCTACCGAACGCACGAAAGTGGTCTTTCCTGAGCCATTGTTACCGAGAATGACGTGCCAACCGGGGGCTTGCTGGATGTCCTCCATCTCCCATGTCACATCTTCGAGAGATTTTATATTTTGGATGTGGATTTTTGAGAGATACATCTTGACCTTACTCTATCCTCTTGCTGGCAATGAGAGGGGGTTTTATGTCACTAGGCTTCTAATAAAAGGGTGAGTGAGCCTGAGAAACTAAGTTCGCGCAGTAATGTGTACTGTGCCGCCATCTATTATGTCTATAGAGAGGACATACCCACGCAAAATTTTCATTCCGATTAGTGGGTCACTCTCTGTAGACAGGACCAAGACACGGCGGTTTTGCCCATCCCATGAGAGAGTTGCGCGGTAAACATCGAACTCCACATCGCGGTTATCGCCGAGTGTATAGGTTTCAGTACGGTCATGCTGTAACCTTAAAAGGGCGATAGTGGTAGCAGGTAAAGTTAAGTATCCCGCAAATCCAGTATCAATGGTTGCCTTCAACTCTACAATATGCCCATCCGCGTCGTATGCCTTAATGGGGATAACAGCCTCATTATCGGCACTTACTTCCCCAGTAATCACCTAAGACCTCGTGTTCCTGAGAAGCCGAGAGAGCCACTAGAACGACGACCTATCCTCATTCCGTAGAACACACCGTTCGGGTGTTTCTGGTGCGCCCTGTCAGAAGCGGCGAGGTCATCGGTGTCTATCTCGTAGTCGCCAGTTTCAATATCAATGATAAGGAATTTGTTGAGGTTATCTGCCTCAATAACACCCCGCAGGTTCTGCTCGTACAGAAGTCTTCCCCGTGACGCTATCTCTTCTTTGGTAAACTTTGTATGTCCCATGAAATCACGACCTCTTGCGTAAAGTACCCCTATTATATCACAAGGAGCGATACCTACGTCGCGTAGGGGTCTGCCGCGTCACGGAGGGCATCACCTACGAAGTTATAGGCGACCACCACCAGCACCACCGGTAAAGAGGGAATGAGAAGCCAAGGGCTGTTTAGCACGACGGTAACGCGCTGTGCCTCCTCTAGCAGAACGCCCCAACTGGTGAGAGGCGGACGGATACCTAGCCCCAGAAAACTGAGGGCGGTTTCGCCGAGAATCATGCCGGGAATGGAGAGGGTGGCGATAACGATGATGTGGCTATAGGCGGTTGGCAACAGGTGGCGCATAAGGATATACCAGTGGCTCGCACCCGCCGCTCGTGCCGCAAGAACGTAGTCCTGCTCTCTGGTAGAGAGAACTTTGCCGCGTACCTGTCGCGCCAAGCCCCCCCAACTTAGCAGAGAGAGAATAACCGTTATCCCCATATAGACCTGTATGCCCGTCCATGTCGAGGGGAGTGCCGCCGCCAGTGCCATCCAGAGCGGAATGGTAGGAAACGCGGAGAGCAGTTCGATAAGGCGTTGCATGAGGATGTCGGTAAGCCCACCCCAGTACCCTGAAACCGTTCCCAGTATCGAACCCAAAATAATACTGAGAAAGACTCCTACCAACCCGACGGTCAGCGAGACGCGCCCTCCGTAGATGATACGCGAAACGATGTCGCGCCCCATGCGGTCTGTGCCAAGCAGATAGAAAGGACCTTCCGAGCCAATCAGGTGGATGTCGGTAGAGATTAGCCCGAAAAAGCGGTACGGGTCGCCGTGATGGAAGATGTGGACGGGGTAGACCTTGCTCTTATCCGGAACATAAGAGATTTCGGTGGTCGCAGGGTCACGAGACTGCTTCAAGCCGTAGAGAAACGGCACGATATGAAAGCCGTCTTCTCCCACAAAGTGAACCATTTGCGGAGGAACGTAACGGAGCCGCGCATTGTCGTGCTGATAGTCGTAGGGCGCAAAGAACTCGGCGAAAATAGCGAGTACATAGAAGGTCAGCAGAGTAATGCCGCCCAGTATGGCGAGTTTGCTTTTGCGGAACTTGCGCCATACCAACTGACGATAACTGAGGCGACCTAGCTCTGCCTCCTGCTCGTCGTCGAGGAGGGGCAGGGGGGCTTCTGGGGTTGTCTGTTCTTGTGAAATATCACTCATAGCGAATCCTTGGGTCTACCCATGCCAGCGCGATGTCTGCAAGCAGGTTTCCGACGATTAGTAGAATACTCATAAAGACGATGATGGTTCCCGCGAGGTACATATCTTCATCTTGTAGGGCTTGTAGGAGAAGGGGACCCACCGTAGGCAGGTTGAGAACGATAGAGACGATGGTGGTTCCCGACAGAATGTCCGGGAGGCTCATACCTAGCATACTGATAAGTGGGTTGATGGCGATGCGAGTAGCGTGTTTGATAAGCACCACGTTCTCTTTTAGCCCTTTGGCACGGGCGGTACGCACAAAAGGTTCTCCCAAAACATCCAGCAGGTTGCCCCGCATAACGCGCACCAGTGCCGCCGTTCCGTTGATAGAGATAACCAGTAGCGGAACCCACAGGTGGTTTAGCAGGTCGAACAGTTTTCCTACCGACCACTCGCCCTTGTTCATGTAGTACGGCGAGAAGAGACCGAAGAGCGGAACCCCCATAATCTTGTACACCGCCACGATAATAAGGAGCGCGATAAGGAAGCCGGGCAACGACATTCCAAAGAACGCTAGGAAGGTGAGGGTGTTGTCTTTCCAGTCGTACTTATGGCTTGCCGAGTAGATACCGATGGGAATGGCGAGCATATAGGTAAAGAACAGAGAGCCGATAGAGAGCATGAGCGTATATGCCAACCGCTCCCAAATCAGTTCGTTCACGGGCTTTTCGTAACGGAACGACTCGCCGAAATCGCCATGCACAAAGCCCTTTACCCACTTTATGTAGCGTTCGGGGAGGGGCTTGTCTAGTCCGTAGTGTTTTCGGAGTTGGTCGGCTTGTGCCATAGAACTCGCGTCGCCGTACTGTTGCTCCAACTGCGCGATTTTCTGGTCGAGGTAGTCGCCAGGGGGTAGTTGGATAATGACGAAAGAGAGTATCGAGATAGCGATAAGCGTCGGTATCGCGAACAGAAGGCGGCGCAGAATGTAGTTCGTCATCGGCTTGCCCTCCTACTATTGGGTAGCGACACGCTCTGTTTGGAGGGGAGAGTCGTGGGCGGCTTCCAGTCGGGCGGGGCAAAGAAGAAGGTTTCGGGGTAACTGGTAGCGGGACCGGCGGGTGCCCAAGGTCCCATAATGCGTACTTCGGTGGGTACGTTGCGGAATCGGTTTTTCACGATAACGGGCATGGGGGTATCCGCTACCGTTCCTATGGAGAACAAACCTTTTTCGGTATGTAACTTCACGGCTTGGTGTACCAGTTTGTGTGCCTCGTCTAAACTCTTCTCGCCCTTCATGCGGTCATAGATGTCGAGTAGTTCTTTCATTACGCCTTCGGGTTTTTCGCCCTCCTTGCCTCCGGTTTTGTACCACTTACCCACTTGCCCGTGCCAGTAGAGGTCGGTGGTAGGGAACACCCAGTCGGGGTAGGTGAATAAGTCCATCTCAGCCTCCCCGTGCATAGAGACATCGAACTTACCTAGTTTTTGGCGAAGAGAGTATTCAGCAGAGGGCCAGTTGTGCAGGTTGACCTCAATGCCTATCTTCTCCCAACCGTCACGGACAATAAGCGATTCGTCTACCTCCACACTTCCCACGTTGGCAGGGGGGCAGTCGAGTGTAATTTTGAGCCTCTGCCCGTCTTTACGCAGGCGATAACCTGCGGAGTCGCGTTTGTCTAGCCCCATCTCGTCTAGGATGCGGTTTGCCTCTTTGAGGTCGAAATCAACGTAAGATTTTGCCCACGCATCAAAAACCTTCTGACCTTCGGGGGTACGGAAGTGCCACGCTTCTCGGCTGATAGTTGCCTGACGCGGTTTGCCTAGCCCACGCCATGCGACCTCGTTACACTTGTCTCTATCTATTGCAAGGGAGAGGGCTTTACGGAACTGCATATTGCGTAGCAGTTCGCGGGTAGCAGGGTCAGGTGGAGACCAGTTCATAAGTAACGAGGTGGCTCCTCCCGATGCCTCTGTCCACATAATGACACGGTAGTCACCTGTTTTGCGCCCATCCATATAGAGACCCAAGTCTCTGGGCTCTACAAGGCGGAACTGCGCGTCTATCTCACCGGAGAGGATTTTGAGAACACGCACCTGCATATTGGGTACATACGTCGCGACAACCTCGTCGATATAGGGGAGTTGCCGCCCCTTGTTGTCTACTACATAGTAGTAGGGGTTGCGCTTGAAGACCATGCGGAAACCGCCCTCTTCTATCGCTTCTAGTTTCCAGGGCCAGAGGGTAGGGCGGTCTGGGTTGAAGTGGGTAAAGTTCTTCTTGTCAAAAACGCTATAGTCTTTGTATGCGGGGTTATACTTTGGGTCGAACTGCTTTAGGTAGTGCTTGGGTTCGTTGTATTCGTCGCACCACCAGAAGCCAGTCGCCATGTTCAGGGGGACATACCAGTTCGGTCCCGCAAAGTGAAAAATGACGGTGTACTTATCGGGGGTCTCTATGGTGGGCGGTTTGCCGTTTACCAGTACCCAGAAGGGCCATGTAAGGCGTTGCTTGCCGTCGGCGCACAGTTCACCCCAATACTTAATGTCTTCGGAGGTGAACTCCACTCCATCTGACCATTTAATACCTTGCCGTAGGTGGATAGTGAGGGCTGTACCGTCTTTACTCACCTCCCAATGGCTTGCAGTTCCGGGTTCTAGGTTGGCAGCATCTGCCGTCCAGCGCATGAGGGGGGCGTATCCTGCCACCATCTTGAAGATGCCCAAGTCGGGGTTATCGACCATCATGTGCCACGTTCCGCCGTAGTAGCCGGGGGCTTCGTAGGGTGTTACGATAAGTGGGTCTTTTGGGAGGCGTTGCTCTAGCGGGGGCAGTTTTCCTGCCTTTACCAACTCGGTAACTTGGGGAGCCTCTTTCGCCTCTGGTCCCCCGTTGGGGTGCGGGAGAGAGGTGGGCGTAGGCGGCTGACAGCCTACTAGTACCGTAAGCAGTACAAAAAGGAGAGGGCGAATGATTGGAAGCGTGGTTTTCATGGTTTCCCCTCTTGTGCGGCGGGTTGAGAGAGTTCTACTCCCTGAAGTTTGAGTTCATTAGCAAGGTGGCAAGCGACAAACACGGCGGGTTCTACCTCCTGAAGCCGGGGAACCTCCCGCTTGCAAACTTCGGTAGCATAGCGGCAACGGGGGTGGAAGTGACACCCCGCAGGTGGATTGGCGGGGCTTGGCACGTCTCCTTGTAGGCGAATACGTTGGCGTGCGCGTTGTACACGTGGGTCGGCAACAGGA
>OMJJ01000379.1 GCA_900299305.1 bacterium
ATAAACTGATAGACGTAATTCGAGACAGTTGTAAAACCCGTGAGCAGTTCGTAAACGTTCTGCCGCCCGATGCCGCCCCCGTAGGAACCTTTATGCCTAGCCCCGTCAAAGTAGTTGTGGGTGGGGCAGTCTGTTTTGTGATGGATGTAGAGCGGTTCGAGCGATTTTAGTACGCTTGGGAAACCCCATTGATGTATTCACAAGACAAAACGACGGAAACAGACGAGATACCTCCAAGTCCACGCATTTCTCGACGCAAGTGGATAAAGCGCGGTCTACTAGGATTCGCGACTCTTACCACTGCTACTACCCTTGATGCCTTTGTGATTGAGCCGAACCGCCTTACCGTAGAGACCCCAGAACTCACCCTACCCAACTTACCCAAAGCGTTTGATGGATACCGCATTGCCCTCCTCGCCGACATACACTACCCCCGTACCCTTCACCCCAACTATATTAAAAGTGCCGTCTCGCTTGCGACCTCCTACAACCCCGATGTAATGGTGTTTGCTGGAGATATTTGCGACCAAAAACACAGTAAAATCGTTCCTAGCCTGAAGGGGCTGTTCGATAGTGCAAGCGCGAAAGACGGTGTGTGGGGAACACTTGGTAATCATGACCACTGGCTAGATGCCCCTGCCATCCGTAAAGAGTTGGCGCGTAGCACCCCCATTCAGATGATAGAGAATAGAGCGATTACGGTGGAGCGCGGGGGGCAAGCGATGGCGATTGGGGGAGTTGGAGATTTGTGGTGCGGGGTTGTAGACGTTCCCAAGACGTTCTCCCACACACCACCTGATGTAACGCGCATACTGGTTTCGCATAATCCCGACCTTGCAGAAGACCTTAAAGACCCCGTTCGTGTAGATTTACAGATTTCGGGGCATATGCACGGCGGACAGATATACGTACCCGGCTATGGGGGCTTACTGCACCCTAGCAAGTACGGCAACAAATTTTGTCAGGGACTGGTAAAGGGGAAAGCACACCCTGTTTATACTACTCGTGGCTTGCATAGCACGGGGCGTGTTCGCCTAAACTGTCCTCCTGCCATTACGATTATTACACTGCGAAGCCTCGCTTAGTCTACGGCAAAATGCGTAGCGAAGTGGTAGCGACAGCGTACAATTTTGTTTCTTCGCTTCTGGTATCGCGTCTCCTACGGAGGAGTGCGATAGAAGCACTGTGAAGGAGAAAAAATGGATTCACTCAGCTCGTTAGGACTGGGAACCCTTGTTTTATTGGTGGTGTGTCTTGTGATAGCCCTAGGGTTTGAGTTTGTAAATGGGTTTCACGATACCGCCAATGCGGTAGCCACCGTTATCTACACCCGCTCCCTACCCCCCAAAGTGGCTGTGGTTTGGTCGGGGCTAATGAACTTTTTGGGAGTAATACTAGGGGGTACTGCGGTAGCTTTTAGTATCGTCCACCTGTTGCCTGTTCAGCTTATCATCAATATCGGGGCTACTTCCGGTATTTTGATGGTGTTCTCGTTGCTTGTTAGTGCCGTACTCTGGAATGTGGGAACATGGTACTTTGGGATTCCCTCCTCTAGCTCTCACACCTTAATCGGATCTATTCTTGGGGTCGGTTTAATGAGTTCTTTCTTTTCGGGGCATCCCGGCAGTGGAGTCAACTGGGCTAAGGCGCAGCAGATAGGGCTTTCACTTCTGGTATCTCCGCTAATCGGCTTCTGTTGTGCGGGACTACTGCTTTGGGTGGCAAAACTGTTCATAAAGAACAGAGCCTTGTACGAAGCACCTCATGACGATACGCCGCCGCCGTTTTGGGTTCGGGCGATACTGTGCCTTACCTGTACTGGGGTCAGTTTTGCACACGGCTCTAATGACGGGCAGAAGGGTATGGGCTTGATAATGCTGATACTTATCGGTATTATGCCTTCCCAGTACGCAGTAAACCCCGCCCTGAAATCGGAGCAGTTTGGAAAAACCACCGCTACTATTCAGAAAATGGAAGGCATTATCCAAAAGTACCCTGATGCTGGTAAAGGGACATGGGCAGAACTTCCCAACCAACTCGCAGAAATTCGTACTCAGATTGCTGGCAAAACAGGCACGTCTGAAATTACGCCCGAAGTGCGAAAGGTGCTACGTGCGGATATTCTAAAAGCCGATGAACTGCTAGGCAAGTTGGAAAAATCCGAAGATTTCCGCTTTAGCAAAGCAGAGAAAGACACCCTAAAGGCGACCCGAAAGCAGATGGTGGGCATGGTGGATTTTGTAGCGTTTTGGGTCATTGTGGCGGTTGCACTTGCCTTAGGTGTTGGTACGATGATAGGCTGGAAGCGTATTGCAGTAACCATAGGCGAACATATCGGTAAAACCCACCTGACGTATGCACAGGGTGCGTCTGCCGAGTTTGTCGCGATGTGTACGATTGCGCTTGCAGACGTTATAGGACTACCAGTCAGTACGACCCACGTACTCTCGTCGGGGGTAGCGGGTACAATGGTAGCAAACCGCTCTGGGCTACAACTGAAAACAGTGCGGAATATCCTTTTGGCGTGGGTACTTACGTTGCCTGTGACGATAGTGCTTTCTGCTGTTCTGTTCTATGTTACAACGGGCGGTTCTGTAAAAGTAGCACCCATCGCTACTCCATCAGTAACTGCCCCCGCCAAACCATAGGTTTCATAAGGAGGCTATTTATAGGTATGGGATTCGTAAAAGAGTTTCGTGAGTTTGCTATTCGCGGGAATGTTATCGACCTTGCTGTCGGTGTCATTATTGGTGGTGCGTTTGGGAAGATAGTGAGTTCTCTGGTAGAAGACGTTATCACGCCGTTCTTAGGTTTGGGGATTGGTAAAGTCGATTTTGCAAGCCTCTATATCAACCTTTCTGGTAAAGAGTTTAAGAGTATAGAGGAAGCAAAGAAGGCAGGAGCATCGGTTATTCGCTATGGGTTGTTCTTGAACAACGTTCTTCACTTTCTGATAATCGCGTTTGCGGTGTTTGTGATGGTGAAAGGAATGAACGCGATACGCCGGAAACAGTCTGAGGAGCCTGTTACGCCACCTGCCCCTCCCGAACCCTCGAACGAAGAGAAACTGCTTACCGAAATTCGGGATTTGCTGAAATCGAAGTAGATGTGTAGAACTGCCCCTCTTCCTAAACATGGGAGAGGGGCAGTTCTGTTTGTCGGGAGTTATGTTATCTACCAATAGCGAAGGCAATATCTGGGAACTTGACCTTATCAGGGTGACAAACGCTCTCTATTCAATCGTCCAGAGCGTTAGGTTGGTTTTGTCTTTAATCAGCATCCGCCGTGTAGAGTGAGCGGGGGAAGCCCATATCTCGGTATCGGCAATCTGTTGCTGGAAGACCTCCGCTAACTTGTTGCCCACTTTGCGATAGATAAAGAGCGTTCCCTTGCTGGATAGCGCGAAGATGTAGCCACCCCCCGCAAACACGGAAGCGTTGTCTCCAAAGCGTCCGAAGGGGTCGCCCCATAGCAAATTTCCGGTATCGGGGTCAAAACTCACCATCTGACCGCTCTTTTTTTGCGACATTCCGTAGAGCAGATTGCCGTTTAGGACGGGAGTGTTCATGTAGAAGATAACGTCTCGTGTCTCCCATAGTTTGTCTACTTTCCACGTATCGCCGTCTTTGTGAGGCTTGCACAAGAAGGTGGGATTACCCGTTCCCCCGAAGAGGATTTTGCCTCCCCCAATGGCTACTGGGCTAACGCTGTTCTGCTCGTAGGGGGTGGTGAAGGGGATTTTCCACAGGAGTTTGCCGTCCTCCGCCGAGATACCTACGCAGTTGTGTTCGGTTTGGGTAACTACTTGGCGGACATTATCTATAAACGTAACGATAGGGGAAGCATAAGATGGTCCGTCCTCTTTCCACTCCCAGCGTAGTTTGCCCGTTTTCATCTCGTAGGCTACCATCGCGCCGTTGTCTTTGCCCCCAACGTGTGCGATAACCAAATCTCTATCGACTACCGGAGACATCGCCGCTCCAAATTCGGGGTAGGTGGCGGGGAACTGCCCTGCATAGTCTTTGCGCCAAAGGATAGCCCCGTCGGTTGCATTGTAGCACGTTAGCGTACCCGTAATACCAAGCGTTACCAGCATCCCATTCGCGTATACGGGGGTAGATTTCGGACCTTTGCCATGTCCCTTTGCGGCGGGTACGGGTTCGTAGGGGGCGGGGTAGGCATCCGCCCAAACGGGCGCACCCGTCGCAAAACGGAGGCATTTTACCCCCTCATTATCTCCCATACGAGACTGTATATAGATCCTGTCGCCCACGATAAGAGGTGAAGAGTGCCCTTCACCGACCTCCACACTCCAACCTTTGGTTAGTTTTGGCTTCCAGCCAGCAGGAGCCGTAAAACTTTCTATGGTTGCATAGCGGTTGGGCCCGCGCCACTGTGTCCAGTCTTGTGCCGCTACCGGTTTTGTTAGTATCAACCCACTGCTAAGGGCGCAGAGTATCCCAAACAAGCGTAGTCTGCTGTGCATTGTGTTATCCCCACTTTCCAGAAATCTGTTTTGCTAAAGCGCACCCGTGTAGAGGCGTTCAAAGTCTTGTATGGTAACGGGGCGCGGGTTGAAGGTCGCTGTCCACTGTTTCCCTGCCTCCTGTGCAAGCAAGGAGACATCTGTCGCCTTAACCCCCAACTCCGAGAGGCGTGTGGCTAAACCCACCTGTTCTAAAACCGCCTCTAATCTACAGA
>OMJJ01000380.1 GCA_900299305.1 bacterium
TGAGGTAGTCCCGATTATCAAAAGCGACCTGCGCGAGATATGTCCAGCCTTGTGGGCTTGCCGCGTTACTGGTTGCGCTTTTACGTGCCGCCTCTACTTTAGCAAGAGGAGCCGCGAGAATGTCTGCGTCACTGCTAGGCTCTGGGGGATAGGTAGGCAGAGCGACTTGATTATCTAGTTTCAGGAAGTTTTTCTCTTGCCGATAGTGCCAAAAGCGATAGCCGCTATACCCAAGAAGCAGGATAGGAAGAGTCCACGAAGTCAGTTTTTTAAGAGAGAACGATTTGAACATCACTTTGTAGATACGCTTTCAGAGAAGAGAGTTACTCTTCCACAACTTTGCGCGTTTCGCCTTTCTTAACCCCCTCAATGCTCTGCACCTTGCCACTCGACCAGCGGATTTCGATGTGGTCGGCTTGCTCTGCTTTTCCCAATCCCACCAGTAGCCGCCTATCGCTTGCGGAGAGGTAGGAGGAGCCGCTTTTTATCTCGAAGGTTTGGGTTTGAGTGCCTACCGTAACCCGCACCCGCGCTCCAATACCGTCGCGGTTACTGCGTTTGCCTTCCAAAAGCAGGCGTATCCAGCCGTTACCCATTCGATTTTCGTTATGCAGGAGTGCGGGCTTACCCCCGTTCGTTACGATAAGTATATCGGGCGCACCGTCGTTGTCTATATCGCCAACAGCGGCGCAACGCCCTACACGGGGAACGGTTAGCGCAGTTCCGCACTGCTTACTTACATCGGCAAAGTTACCCTGCCCTCGGTTTTGGAAGAGTAGGGAGGGTTGTTGGTAGGTCATACTCGAATCGCGTTTGGCTATATCGTCGTGGATATGCCCATTAGTTACAAAAATATCTTGCCAGCCATCGAGGTCAAAATCGAAAAAGAACGCGCCAAAGCCCAAATAGGTCTGCGTTGCGATACCCACTCCAGACCGCGCCGACACATCCAAAAACAGTCCAGAGGTATCTCGACGATAGAGGCTGAGTTGCTCACCTGCAAAGTTGGTAATGAGTACATCAAACTTTCCGGTTTGGGTTACGTCTGCGGCATCTATACCCATGCCAGCACGGGCAGTTCCCTCTCCTGAGAGGGCGATACCTGCCTCCATCGCCACCTCTTTGAAGGTTCCATCTCCCTGATTGTGCCAAATCTGATTAGGTTCGGTGTCGTTTGCTACCAGTATGTCCGGGTAGCCGTCGCCGTCGTAGTCGCAGATAGTGACCCCAAGGGCTTTGGTGTTGGGGGCGTTTAGAAAACCTGCCTGTTTGGTAACGTCCTCGAAGACCCCATGCCCTAAGTTGTGATAGAGGCGTGAAACCTGCCCCTTAAAGGCTTGCGGACGTGAGTAGGAGCGGTGCGTACCATCGAGGCTATAGAAGTTGCTCTGCTCTTGTTGCGGCGACCAGTCTACATAGTGCGTTACGAAAAGGTCTAGTTTGCCGTCTCTATCGAAGTCTATCCACGCCGCCGATGCCGACCAACCTCTGTCGATAATACCGGAGGGGATGGTAACATCTACGAATTTGCGTCCTCCTTTCCCGTCAGGTACATTGTGCAGAAGGTGTCCCTGTGGTATCCCCGTGATGTACATATCTGCCCAACCATCGTTATCGTAATCGGCAACGGCGATACCCATACCATAGAACGCGCCTTTTATCTCTACTTTCCCACTCACATCCGTAAAGGTTTTGTCGTGATTATTTCGATAGAGGTTCACTACGGTTTGGGGCGAATTTTCGGAAGGGGGGAGTGTTCCGCCATTGATAAGCACAATATCTAGCCAACCATCCCCATCAAAGTCGATAAATCCTCCTCCTCCGCTCAGGGTCTCCGGCATCCACTTTTGCCCATTCGCCCCGTTCTGGTGTTGGAACTTGATACCCGCGTTTTCGGTAATGTCGGTAAAGGTGACGAGTGGAGCGGCGGCAGTAGGGGGGCTTGGCGGCACGCTATTGGAAAGGGTGTTGTGTTGACACCCGACCAGGAGGCTTAGGATACCGATAAAGAGGGGGAGGAGTCGCTTCATGCTACTATTTTAAAGTTACCTGAGCCCGAACCGTTCCTGCTCGTTGGTGCTTTACTACAATGTTGACCTCTGCACCCGGCTTGGCACGAATCACCCACTCTATCTTTGTCCGCTCCTCCGACGGGTCGAAGTCCCAGTCATACGGGACAATACTTTTATATGCCCTGCCTTCCAGTTGTCCACACTCCATACGGGTTTTACCGGTTGCAAGCGTTGCCCCTTCGGGAAGTTCTATTTCGGCAACCAGAGCGCGAACTGCCTTCCGCTCCAATGCTCGTTTGCTTCCGTAGGTAGGTAGCCAACCCACGTTATCCACCACCACGCGCACCCGATAGGCAGACGCGCCTACCCACTGCTCCTCTTCTATGCGGGTTATCTCCACACTCTCTAGGCGAAGTTCGGGAGCGAGAAGTGCCTGGTAGAGTGCCCACTCCGCAAGGGGGGCTATCTCCTTCTCTAAGAAGGCGGGAGGCGGATTGCGGAAAGCGTAGATACCGTGCCACCCACCGAGTTCAATGTCGCCGAGTTGGGGATGCGTGTAGGGATACCAGTCGATGTAGCCTTTGCCCTCCAATGCGGTATCCGACCACTCTAGCATCTTTACATCTTCCTCTACGGGGTGAGTACGATACCAGTCGATAAACTTGAACGCGCCTGATTTGGTATCCTTATCGAAGCCTTTGGTTATTCCGGCTTGGCGTTGGGGCGACCATATCTCCACCGTCCAAGCGTAGATTCCAAAATGGTCATAGAGCCAGTCATCAAACACACCCGTAATCACCTCTTTGGGGTGGTAGCGGAAGTCGTGGTAGACGCTGATGGCGGGATAGCCAGTGAGGTCGGTTCCCTTCTTGCCAATCTCCTCGAATGTCCACAGGTCTTCGGCGGGCATGGAGTCGTCGGCAGAGGTTCCGTAAGGGCGTAGCAGTACTCCGCTATAGGTATGAAAGGAGAGCGAACCGAGTATATTGGGGTGGCTTGTGATAAAGCGCATGATGTTTTGCGCTTCCGGTTCGCTACCGGGATAGGGACCTGCACCATACTGCTCTACCTCTTGCCGCCAGTGCGCGGGGAAGTTTCGGTTGAGATCTAGTCCCTCCTTGTTGCGCTGAATGTCTAAAGTGGTTCCGTCCCAGTTTTCCAGTAGCCCTTCTGGTAGGAGGCGATAGTACTGCCCATCGCGTTCGGTGGGATCGCGCCGCGTCATTAAGCGAGGGTGGTCGGGGTGGATTTTCCATGCGCCGTTTGGGTCGGGAATCCGCATCATCAGCCTACGGTTATCGCCGTCTATGTCCTGCATTTTCAGTCCGTCTATCGGCTCTTCATCGAAAGGGTAGGGGCGCGTACTAGAACGGATATATTTCGGCGGGCTATGGAAGTACTGCTCTGCGCCGTCGGGGTTAATGCGGGGTACGATATAGAAGGTTCGGGTGTCTAGGGCGCGGGTAACATCGGGATTGGAGCCGTATTCCGTTACCAGTTTGTTGATGAGGTAGAGACAAGCAGAGGAGGCAGAGACCTCTGTTGCATGGATATTGCCATCACACCATAGGGCGGGTCTCTCTTCAGGAACTCCCGTTTGGAAGTTGGTTGCGGTGATGCAATAGACCTCTCGCCCTTCGTAACTCTTCCCGATACACTCTTGTTTTAGGAGGTGCGGGTACTGCGCTACAAGGCTTTGTAGAAGGGCGGTCAACTCCGCATAGGGGTAATAGGTATCGAAGCGAATATCTAGTGACACAGGGTAGTTCCTTTCCGAAACCGATTCACAATTTTGTATAGGCGCAGTTTCGCCAACTATCCCGCCTATTCCTTCTCTTTGGCTTGGTTGGGAATCCTTTCGTTTTTCACCTCACCTAACCTCTCCTTCGTAAGGAGAGGAATCTTTCTGGTCAGAGTTTACGAGGTTTGGCGCACGGTTCTCAGTCTCTTTCAATCGGAAAAGTAGCCTCACACAATGCCTTTAGTAGCGGGGCTTTCTACCTTAACATGTGCCGGAAGGCTCTTCTCCTTGCGAAGTAGAGGCGGGGTGAGGTGGATATACATTCTCCAAGAGTTCCTACGAATAGGGGTGGTATGGGGTACACTATACCCACACAATCATCCAGTTTCCGCTTCGTTTGCAGAAACTGCCCCCGCAAGGAGAATAGAGTTTGGCTTCTAACGATACCCCGAAAGCGCAGAACAACGTTCTTGCCTCCCTCTTTCGTGCACGAGAGAGTAGTGTGGTGGCGGTACTCCTTCTATTAGGAGTTTTCCTCTTCCTCTCTCCCGCACGCGAAACCTTCTACACCCAACGCAACTGGCAAAACCTACTGCTACA
>OMJJ01000381.1 GCA_900299305.1 bacterium
AATGCCTCCATCTGTCTTGAGACCGACCCTGTTATTACCAACCTTGCTACACCTATTCTGCCTGTCCGATTGGATGCGCCGGTAGACCTCTCTGTCGCAGATGACACTCAGTTCAACCCGACTTGGGAGACCTCCGCAGGTGCAGACTTCTTCCAGTTGGAAGTCTCTACAGACCGCACCTTCAGTAACCCGAACACGATTGCCCGACGGCTCATTATATCGTCGTTCCCAACCGTTTCGGGGCAACAACAAGGCTTGGCAGAACCCATGAACCTCAGCCAAGAGCCGGCTCTGCTTGCAGACCCCATCTACCGAGCGTTCAACAATAGCGGTATCAATCCTCCCACTATCTACTGGAGAGTCGGAGGTCGCCACGAAGAAGACCGACCCGGTCCTGTGGACTGGATAACCAAAAAACCCGACAGCGGGGACTTGACATGGCGTTTCGTATATGGGCGAGCCTCGCGGTTCACCCCCGCCATTCGACCCCCCAACCCTCCGGGTAAATCTGCTGTGGCTCGCCTCAACCGTGAGATGAACAAAACCCGCGCAAGCAACCTTCCTTTGCCCCTACCCGGCGATGTGAATGGTCAGAAAAGCGGAACTCGCTCTCAGGTTCCTACCATCCAAGACATCTTGGGCGGTGCCAGAAACCGACGGCGACTGTAAGAAACGGCAATGGGAGAGAGAATAACCCCTCTCTCCCAAAGCCATAAGGCAACTTTTAGCCTGTTTGATACAATAGCAATCATTTTCCGGGTTTCCGGTACGAAGATAGGTGGTTCCTACATATCCCCCCGAAAGATGTTGGTAGACCGCCCCGTTCTCCCTCAGTGGTGTTACCTCTGGCGGAAAATCTGTTCTTAAATAAATTAGGGTTCTCTTTCATTGGGGATAGGGAAGAGAATTTCACTCCGAAGCAAAGCCCCGGACAAGGAGTTTTTGGTTATGAATCATAAGCCCCGGCTCTTCAAAGCCCTTCGGGTATCTTTTAGTTTAGCCGCTGGGTGGCTACTCGCAACTAATACCGCGAACGCCCAGATAAAAAACAAAGAGTATCCGAAGTTTGTAACCGGCGAAGTGATAGTACTCATGCAACCGGGTACTCCACGCGCCCAAGTAGACGCTCTGGCAGGACAAGTGGGAGCCACAAAGGTTACTGCCCTCATGGGGCATGATGCCTACAAGCTTACCCTGCCCGGTAGCGCAAACGACAAAGATACCCTCGATGCCGCTTCCAAACTCAAGGTAGACCCCAAAGTACGCGCCGCCAACCCCAATCACATCCTCATTCCCCTGCAACAAAAGGTAGAGCCTAACGACCCGCGCTACCTCTCTAAAGAGCAGTGGAACTTGGCAATGATGAATATGCCGCAAGCATGGGCTATCACCAAAGGGGGACCCGGCGTAAACGTTGCGGTTATCGACACCGGCTTTATGCCCGACCATGAAGACCTCATCGGTCAGTACCACCCAGGTAGTCAAAACCTAGCCGACCCGCTTATCAATGGCGCACTGCCTCCGTTGAACTCTACGATTGACGGAAACTCGCACGGTGTCCACGTTAGCGGTATCATGGTCGCAAAAACCAACAACTCGCTCGGAATTGCGGGCATCTGTTGGGAAAACATTAAGTGTGTTGCCATGCAGGTCGTGAAGACAGGTGACGCAGGGGGACTACCCGGCGACCTCATCTTCAACGCAATGGAGTACCTCACCCTTCACAAACTTGATTACAATATCGGTTGTGTGAACCTAAGTTTTGGTGGACTACGCCTAGACCCCACCGATACCAGCGACCTCATGTATATCGGAACCAAAGACATGGCGGACGCAGGAATCGTACCCGTTGCGGCAGGTGGAAACTTCTTCCCGCTACCCAACGCGAACTTTGTACCTGCGGTCTACCCCCATGTATTTACAGTTGGTTCTGTTGGACCAGAGGGTGTAAAGGCGTACTACTCGCAACTTGGCAAAATAGACATCGCTGCACCTGGTGGTGAGCAGTTCTTTGAAGGGGATCCTAGAGGGATTTTGAGTACCTTCCCCTCACCCAATAAGCCCGACCCCGGCTACCTGTTCAAAAACAACTATGTATTTGAGCAAGGAACCTCGATGGCAAGCCCCGATGCGTGTGGTGTGCTAGGGCTACTCCTCTCTATACCCGGAGTACAACCCGAACAAGCCGTACAAGCCATGAAGGACTCCGCAAACCGTGCAGGTCTTAGCACCGTTCCCGACCCCGCTTACGGGTATGGGCGCGTAGATGCCTACCAAGCCATGCTTCGCCTAACGGTGGATGCAAGAGTACTCGACCCCAATGGTGTGAATGATGCTGGTATCCCCAGTGATTCTTCAGGAACCCGCCCTCCGGTAGAGTCCTATCAGCCTACCGTGCGTATCCGCGTAAACCAAGTGATTCCCGATAACGTTACCCTTACGGTAGATGGACAGGGAACCCTTCCCGATGGTACTGTGCTAGACACAAACTTCATCAAGACCCACTCCGTTGGGCAGACAGATGAACCCAATCCTGCCTACACCATCGTCTTCCCCATCAAGTTTACGCCCAGCGCAAACCCCGGCTCCGTAGGAGACCGACATACCATTGTGGTATCCGGTACCAATCCCGCTTCCGGGCTTACCCGCTCTGATACGCGCATCTTCACCATTGCACCCAAAATTCTTGCAGGTGCACCCGTGCAAGGCTCTGATGGTACAGTACGTAACCTTGCGATGATTTCTGTTCCTTATATGGAGACAGCAACCGACTCGCCTACTGGTATAACCCGCGACGCGAAAGAGTTGCTTGGCGCAGATGTCGCGCTCTACCGATATGTCTATCTGGGTAGTGGTACGACCACCTCTGGCGGCTATGCCTCCTTTGGAACGGGGAACGACAAGAACCCCGACTACGCCAAACTGTTCTTTGCTGGAGATGCTACCTCAGCAGAAGGCTTGAACCCCGTTGCGGATGTACGTCCTGTAGGCGCGGCATGGTTTGCAAACCTACCCGCCGATGCCGCCAATCCTGCCAAGTTCACAGTTCAGACCTTTGGTAAAGAGTTTGGCGACCAGCCCATTCGTATACCCGTTACCGAAGGCTGGAACATGATAGGCGACCCCTACACCTATGCGCTGCCCTTCAACTCGGTGCTACTAGAAGACCGAAAAGGGGAGCGTATGCCCCTCGGTGACGCGATAGCGCAAGGCAAAGTGTATGGGCAAATCTACCGCTACAACGGTGCAAACGGCTACACTGCCGAGCAACTACCCGAAGCGAACCTACTACCGTGGCAAGGGCAATGGATCTATATCGCACCCGAACGACGCGGTGGAGTCAATCTCGCAAACAAGTACGCGCTTATCGTACAGCCCACCAACGTCTCCGTACCCTTTAGAGGCGTGAAAGGGAGCAAAATCCCAACAACCCGTGCAAACGTGGTTGCAACCGGAAAGCCCTTCGCACCTATCTCTGGTCCGAACAGTTGGGCACTGCAACTCTCTGCAACCGCAGGGAAGGTACACGATACCAATAACTTCATCGGAATGACCTCCGCAGGAGTGAACCAGAAACAACTGACCCGCGTACCCAAGCCGCCCACGCTCTTCTCCTACGTTACCGTAGGCGTTTCGAGTACGGACGAACCCGGTATGCTCTACTCTCAAGATATTCAGCCCACTGGGGGCGCACGTACTTGGGATGTAGTGGTCGCCACTGACCAAGTAGATTCGGATGTAGCCCTCTCCGCTAACTTTGTGGGAGAACTACCCAGAAACTACCATATCACCCTAACCGACAAGGTAACAGGGCAGACCCTGAACCTACGAAATGCGAAGACCTACCACTACAACTCTGGTAAAGCCTCGCCCACCCGTAGCTTCCTTGTCACCGCACGACCCACCACACTGGGACGACGCGCCATTATGAGCGGAGTCTTTATCAACCCAAGCCGCTCCGCTGATGGGCGCAGTGTAGCCACCTACGAAATCGGCTACAACATCTCCCAAGAGGCGAATGTAGAGGTCGCCGTTCTCTCGGCAACCGGACGACAAATCGCCATCGTGGGCAATACCCGCGCCGTAGGTGTGGGTGATAACCGCGCCGTTTGGAATGGACGTGACAGCGCAGGACGCGCCGTACCCGCAGGAACCTATATGGTTCAGATAAAAGCGGTTACAAGTGAAGGGGAAACCACCCGTATCGCACAACCACTCCTCGTATCCGGACGCTAAAACCAGAGGGAGTAGGTCACATAACTACCTACTCCCTCCCCTAAAATATGGATAGCCCGATCAGTTGGCTCACCTGAAACTGTTCGATGGTTCCTGATAAAACTCCTGACTCCCCCAGTCTGGAACAATACAACCCAGTAGTAGGGAGGACTCCCTGTATGGAGTACACAAACACTATGCTTCGATGGAAAAAACTCGCTTTACTCGCTCTAACACTACTATCTGTAGGTAGTGTTGCTCGCCCGGCTTCCGCGCAAGGCGGTGGCGGCGGTGGTGGTGGCAACCAAGACATCACTGTTTCCGTAGCCAATAGCTACCTTGTCTACGAAATCGGTGTTACGGCACTCAACGCTGGTGGTATGGGGTTATTCAAAATCAACCCCAATACTACAGACCCGTTCGACCAGGTACTCTTGTGGCGTGCGCTCGGTGCGCCCCCAGATCCCATTATTCCTCCCTTCCCGCACAGCGGTACATGGCTTTATGTCCGCACCGATGGTGGTTGGTGGAAGACCGGAACTGGCTGGGACTACTACTTCGGCGGTCCTCACAAAGCACCCCCTCCCTCCTACTGGTCTATCTTCCCCACCGTAGTCAACGGACATCTGGAGATGGAGTGGTTTACCTGGCCCGTAGGAGCCAGCAAAACCATTGGTGGTGGTGATGGTGATACTGGCGGCGGCGGTGGTGGCACTGGCGGCGGCGGCGGTACTGGCGGCGGCGGTGGTGGCGGTGGCGGTGGTACTACCGCTAGCTACAACCCTTTTATTCGCATACACTGTACTGTGTCGTTTATCCACGACTATATGAGAATGCACTACACCGTCATTAACGACGATATTGGCTTCCATACCGTAGAACTCGGCTTCATTCAAGACATCAACTCGCAACCCCGTAACTTGGGTTCGTATGATGGACCTGTCCGTATTCCCGGTATGCCCAACCTCTACAACGAAGCACTGCTGGGCGGAACCAATGTACCTAAGTACTGGGAGACCATTACTCAGCTCGAAGGCGGGACGGCACTTACCTTTCCAAAACTCCACTCCATTCGTGGAGTACTTCGACCTAACACCGTAAACGGGGCAGAGCCTACCGTACCCTCCTATCTTGCTTATGCAAGTATCATTGGATTCGGTATCTCCAATACTCCCGGAACCTCACTGGCAAACGACTTCCTGCCCACTCCTTCTTTGGAACTAGGGCGACCTGGCGGTGCGGTGTTCCGTGATGCAGAGATTGGAACCTTCTACGGCGCAGTAACCCTTGCTCCCGGACAGTCCAAAGACTACTATGTCTATGTAGGACAGTCTACCTCTACACCGGACTTCCAACCCCCGCTCTCGTTGGTTGTAGAAGGACCTCAAGCCCTTATCTACAATCATGGTGACTATGCGCCTACGCCGTTTACCATTACTGCCTACGCGCAAAACCTAACCGACCTGCAACGATTCGGCGGAACCAACAGTGGTCCAGTAACCCTTTCGCTGAACTTGCCCAAAGGTCTTGCGCTTGCGCCCGATAGCCTACCCCTAACTCAGCAACTCTCCGACACCAGACCGGGACAAGAGAGTGCCGTATCTTGGCGGGTAGTGGGCGATGGAACCAAATCCGGTAGACTCTCCTATACCGTTTCTGCCGCCGCCGCTTTTGACCCACGCGGTAAAGTGGTACAACGCGACGTAGAGGTTCCTGCACCTACCGGCTTCGTAGCACGAGGGGCAAACAGTACTACCAATACCAAAGGCGATCAGCTCTGGCAGATGGTCAGCGTTCCCTTAACCACCGGAACCGATCTGCCCAAAGACGTACTCGGTATCGACCCCGCAGACTTCTCTCTTGTGGAGTATGCAGGTATCGCCGCACTCAAGCCCTACAAAGACGTACAACAACTGAAACCCGGTAGTGCCTACTGGTTCCGCTACACCAAACCTGATGACCTACCCATCTCGTTTGTACGTCCTATCAATCCTGCAGACCCCACCGGTCCGCTACGCTACAACCCAGTAGAGGGACAAGTTCAGCCGAACGCCAGCAAGTACATCATGGATATGCCCTTCGACTGGACACAGATTGGCAACCCCTACCTATACGAGTTCCGCTTCTCAGAGATTCAGGTGCAAGATGTTATCTCGCAACAGATACTGACCTTTACCGAAGCCGCCGTACAAGGTTGGGTAATGCCTCTACTCTGGGAATACGACACCAGCGACCCCAACCCCGATAACTGGGCATACCGACGTATCGCCAACTTTGGCGAAACCATGAAGCCCTATAAGGGTTACTGGATTCGTATACGAAGGCATAACCTCCGCTTCATCCTCCCCGGGGTAGATACCCCCGGCGGGTTCGTAGCACGCGCCGCAAGTCGTGTTACTGGTACTACCGGACTAGAAGCGACGGGAACCACCACCAACAACTGGAGCCTCCGCCTCATCGCAAAAGGATCCAGTAGCCGCGATACCGATACCTTTATCGGTGTCCATCCCAAAGCAACCGATGCTATCGACAACTACAAGGGCGAAAAACCACCCGTTATGAACCCCTCGGTTTCGGTAGAAGTTATCAACAACAGCACCCGCCTCGCTACCGACCTACGCTCTCCCGCGCTAGGACGCAAAGTGTGGGATGTGGTGGTGCGCTCTGTAAAACCCGGTGAAGATGTTAGCCTCTCTTGGGGCGACATCAAAACCAGTGTGCCTCGCGACTACAGCCTCGTACTGGTAGACAAAGAGTCCAATGTCCGCCGTGCGATGCAGAACATCAACTCCTACGCATTCAAAACGGGCGATAGTAGCACCCATGCCTTCCAGATAGTCGCAGAACCCTCACGAGGCGCAGGGCGAATGCACGTTATCGCACTGGACATCACCCCCAACGCAGGGGCGAACCGCTCGGTATCCAGTGTTACCATCAACTACGGACTCTCTGCCGATGCACAGGCGCAAGTAGTTATCCGCGACGGACGAGGACGAACCCTTCGAACTCTCGGAAACACCACCCGCGCCGCAGGGGGAGCACAAAACAGCCTACTCTGGGACTTGCGTGACCAGAACGGTGTGGCTCTACCCGGTGGAGCATATCAGGTGGAACTCACCGCGACGACTACCGACGGACAGAAAGACCGACGCATCCAACCCTTCCTAATCTCGCGTTAGGAAAACACTAAAGAGGGCAAGCGTATGATTACAAATCTACGCTTGCCCTCTTTGTCTTTTTTAGGGTAGATTATATCTATTACCACTTCCGAAAACGTCTCTATAGATGACGTACTCTCTGCCTCCTAGCAGAAAGCCATTGAATGAAAGCACTACAATGATGTCCAGACGCATTCCTCTATTTCTAACTCTTGCCGCATCCAGCGTTCTTACCGCTTCTCTTCTCGCCGCACCGCTTGCCCCTCAACCTCCCAAAACAGCGAGCACAGACAAAAAACCAAAGGCAGAACCGCGCCGTGTCCTCGTTTTACCCATAGACACCAAAAGCGAAAGGGCAGAAGCACTCACGGATGCTTTCAATGCAATCATCACCCGCCGCCTTACAGATAAAGATGCCTTTGAGGTAACGGCTTTTGACATCAATGCTCCGCTTATCAAACGCGCACTCATAGATAGGCAACTAGACAAGAAGGACGCAAAAAAGCCTTTCGATAACGTAATCAAAGCGAAGAAAATTGCAGGGATAGTAGGGCAAAATCTCGTACTACTCACCTCTATAGGAGACTATCAGTACGACGAGGCAAAGCGGCAAGTAACCCTCGACATAACGTTACGGTTGGTAGACTTTTCCGGTGAGAAGCCCAAAGTAGAGAAGTATGTCGCCGAGACCGCAACCAGCCCAGAAAACGTCTCGAAAGAGAAAGACGAGGCGAAAATCGCGCAAGACTTGCTAAAAGAACTCGCCGAAAAACTGATGAAAGACCTGCTCAAGCCCAAACCCGTAGAAGATGGCAAAAAGCCGTAGCCACTGAACTGTAAAGGGGAGAACCTAAAACGGATGTCCGCTCGAAACTACTACAACCTGCGCGTTCTGCTTTTTGTACTGCTGGGAATGGTTGCTGTACTACCTGCCTTCGCACAAGGGCAGTACTATATAAACCTACGTACCTCCCGCCCTGCGGTACTGGCAAACGGAAGCGATAAGACCCTTATTATTGCCGAAGTAAGAGATCCCAGTGGGCGGCAAGCACCCAACGGGCTAGAGGTTATCTTCCAAACCACACTTGGAAGGCTCTCCACGAATCGCGCACAGACCTTTGGGGGCGTGGCACAGGTCGAACTTAGTAGTAACCTCGTGGGTATCGCAAAAGTAACCGCTATTCTACGCGGCGCAAGCAACCTCCTAGAGATTGCCTTTACCGATAACCCCGAAGAGACACATCAGGGAAGCAACTTCGTACAAATCAGCGGAAACAAAGATGCCTACATCACCTACTACGTACCCGAAAAAGTAGTAGAGACCGTAGGAACCAACGGCGCAACCAAAGTCGCCTACAAAAACATAGCTATCTCTGCTGACCAGATACAACTTCGCTGTGCCGACATGGTAGTACGCGCTCTCAACAATGTAGAGATAAAACGAGGGCGGCAAACCCTTAAAGTGAGCCGTCTCTACTATAGTCTTCCACTCGCAAAAGGCTACGCCATAGCCGAGTATAACAAGCGGCTCCAAGCCGTTGCGGTGAGCGGTATGGACTTGGCTATCGAACCCCTTAAAACTCCCATTCCAAACACCTACCTCTCTATGCAGAAGTACGATAACCGCCTACTGGTGGTGGCAAAAGGCATTACCTACTTCCCTGGCGACAAACTACAGTTTAGGCAACCCAAGTTCTACCAAGACCAAGTTCCCATTCTCTCGTTTCCCTACTACGAACTGTCTCTTAACTCGCAAGAGCTGTTTTCCGACCAGTTTATCAGCATCGGTACAAGTGGCTTCGGGCTGGAACTTCCCTTCTACCTCAGCATGAGTCCCACCGACAAAACCACCCTCACCCTACGTCACCAACAGCAGGTAGGGCGAAGTTACTTTTCACAAGAATCGGGATGGGGTATCGACCTCACCAAGAACTATAGCATCCTCGGCGACCACAGAACCGAGGGGGCGTATGGGTTTACAGGGCTAACACGGGGCGATTGGGGATTTCGGTGGCTACATAGTCAAGAGGTAAACGAGAAGACTCAAAGTTCCTTCTATGCCGACTTTCCGCAACATCAGGGCGTTCTTACCAACCTCAACCTCTCCCAACAGCAGAAGGTGGTGCGTTGGGGCGCAAGCGTAAACGCTGGGCAAGCGTTTACCAGCACAGGAGACCGCTCATATCGTGGAAACTTCTATGTGGAGACACAACCCCACCGCCTACTAGGCTCGAAAGAGTTTCTCTATACTCTGCAAACCGACTACATCAAAGCGGGGGCAGGTTCCAACGTAGCTAACTCGAACGTAGCACTGAACAACGAGAGTACGAATAATCTGCGCTTCCGAGCCTTTTCGCGCCCCATGAACCTCAGTAAAACCGTCAGCCTAAGCCAGTCCTACTCTGTTGGGCAGACCTTTACCACTTTAGGGAACTCTGGACTT
The DNA here is from genome assembly GCA_900299305.1 of bacterium. Classification (GTDB taxonomy): domain Bacteria; phylum Armatimonadota; class Chthonomonadetes; order Chthonomonadales; family Chthonomonadaceae; genus CAIJLM01. Next base: position 9,817 of record OMJJ01000381.1, read on the forward strand.
AGCGAAACCGCCACGCTCTCGATGGACTACAACGCACCAAAAGGCGGGGCATTAGGCTTGAGCTACGACTACATCAAACAGCCCACCGGTCCCTTTACCGCAACGGGAAACCACCGACTGGGTATCAACTACAACCTCTCGGCGACGAAACGGCTACAGGTCTCGCTCTTCGGAAGCACCTACCTTGATACTACCGAAGGAACCACACTGATAGACCTAGTGTATAAACTTAGCCCGGATTGGCGAGTCTTTTTGGGAGGAACATTCCAGTCGTTTCAGGGGCAGAGTTTCGACGACCTACAGCTAACGCTAGGGCGAAGACTTGGCGCAAGAGAGATACAACTTACCTACTCCACCTTCCTAAAACGGCTCTCGATAGACCTTACCGCGACCCGCTTCTAGTCGGTGCTACACGCATAGATAACCAACCACTTTAGTTTTGCCGGGTTCTTATCCGCAATACAGAAGCAGTTATCCGTTGGGGCAGGGGGAGTACCATCGGGTAGGACGCTACGGACATTGTACCACTTGCTATGCCCGTCGGCGAAAGTTAAGTTTGTGCCGTCGGAGTGCCTATCCGAAAGTGTGTCTCCCCCGCCGTTGATATAGGTAGGTTGTCCACACCCTCCTGAGCGTGTATCCCAGTTACTAATAATGTAACCCCGATAGCCGTAGCCCCGTGGGTCGCCCTGCGCGGGTTGCGCGGTATCCCCCGAAGAACTGTCTCCAAACGTAACGTTTACCGCCGGACTCTGCATCTGCGCCAGCCGAACCCGTAAGAGGTTCCGCGTCTCCCCTTGTTTGGTAAACCACTCCCCAAAATGCGTATTATATCCAATCGAAACCGAACCCCTATCTTTCCATGTCGCCGACCACTTTGTGTTAGCGGCGGAGGGGCATATTACAATCTGCTCATTATGAGTATAGGGCAGTAGAAAACTTGTCCAGATGGGGGTATCGGCGGGAGGCTCCTCCTCTGTTAAGAGGCGTGTGGTTGCCGAATAGCCGGGGAACACCTCGTCGTAGTCTTGAATATACATCGCAAGCGCGGACGAGAGCTGTTTCTGATTGGAGAGGCACGTAATAGCACGTGCCTTTTCACGGGCGCGGGAGAACACAGGGAAGAGAATCGCCGCAACTATCGCGATAATAGCGATAACGACTAGCAACTCGATAAGTGTGAAGGCGTTACGTTTTGGCATCTCTCTCTTCCCTTGTGTATACGGAGAAGGAGGCTAGGCGGTAACGGTAATCGGCTTCCAAGACGGACGTTTCCCCTCGAACTGGGTAATATCGTCCACATTTTGTAGGCTTAAACCGATGTCGTCTAGCCCATTCAGTAGGCAGTAGCGACGGAAAGCATCTACCTCAAACGAAGTAGAAAAGCCTTCACTGTCGGAGATGGTCTGCGCTTCAAGGTCTACCGTTATTTGGTAGCCGGGGTTCGCTTGTGCCCTGCTGAGGAGGTGAGCGACCTTATCCTCTGTTAGCGCAACAGGCAGAATCCCGTTCTTGAAGCAGTTGTTAAAGAAGATGTCGGCGAAAGAGGGGGCGATTACAGCACGAAATCCGTAATCCAACAACGCCCAAGGCGCGTGTTCCCGTGAAGACCCACATCCGAAGTTTTTACCCGCTACCAGAATGGGCGCACCCGCATAAGCCTGTGCGTTCAACTCGAAGGCGGGGTTCGGCGTTTTGCCGTCGTTCTCATATCGCCAGTCGAAGAACAAGAACTGACCGAAGCCGGTTCGCTCAATGCGCTTCAAAAACTGCTTAGGGATAATCTGGTCGGTATCCACATTCACTCTATCCAAAGGGGCGACTACGCCCGTAACTGTGACAAACGGTTCCATGATAGTAATGCCTTTCTACAAAGGTTCTGGGCGTTTGTCAGGGTTCCTCTCCAGTCTGCTGTTTAGACGAAGGAACCTCTAACAAGTAACGCCCAAACCTCACAAAAATCTACTCCCAATCGCGAATATCGACGAAACGCCCCGCAACCGCCGCCGCCGCCGCCATCGCA
>OMJJ01000382.1 GCA_900299305.1 bacterium
AAAGCGATACTCTTCAAGAACGACATCACCACCGGGTTCAATGGAGTTACCTTTACTGTACCCGCTACCGTCTCTTACTGCTACGTAACCGGTCTTGCTCCCTACGGGAAATACACCGTAACCAGCGTAAATACCGCTACCGGAAGACAGTACACCATTACGGTAGGAGGTTCCTCCATTGCAGATAGTGGAGGGGTACTCAACTTCTAGTACCAACTAGGCATGATGTTAAGAGGGGATTGTACTTAGGTTAAGGGAGTACAATCCCCTCTTTTTGCAAAAGGGTACATCACAAGGGAAACCAAGTATTTCCTTGCGTTATTTTCCGAATCTTTTGCTCTTTTTTCTTTTTTGACGGAACATCCCCTGTTTTGTGTACGATACCGTCACGCTTAGAGTGTATCCTCTCTATGCTACAGGGTTGTAGTATGCGTTTCGTCAAAAAAATCAAAAAATTAGGAGATAAAAGAATGCGATTTGTTGTAAGGAGTTTCCAGCGTCTGCTATGTACGCTTTTGTTGATAGGTGTTGCGAAAGGTGCGTTTGCACAAAATCCCACTATCACCAGCTTCTCCCCCTATCATGGGGTTCCCGGAACCAATATCTTCATTACAGGAGACAATCTACAGACCGCCAGTGCTGTGTATTTTAACGGCAAACTCGGCGTGAATCTGACTGTTCTCTCCAACTCTGCCCTAACAGTAGATATACCGCAGGGGGCAATCACCGGTAAACTCAAAGTCACCAATAACTACGGCTCCTATACCACCGACCTCGACTTTCAGATAGATGGGGCAAACGATGGGGGAGGGGGGGGAGGTAACGACTCTGGCGGCTTTATCAACCCTCCCGCTATCGACCCACCTGCGGGTGCTATGGTTGGGCATCCCCGTATCCTTGTGCGCCAAACCGACCTTCCTCGCCTACGCAGTTGGGCAGCCTCTACCAATTCGGTTTGGAACGCGCTAAACAAACTTGCCAAAAACGCAAAAACCGACATGAACAACGGCAAACTGAACACGGACGATGGAGAAGGTGCTTTGAATGTCCCTGTTGCAAGTGAAAGTTATGCCGAACTGTTCGCGTTTATGTCGCTAATACACCCCGACAGCAACACCCGCGCCGACTATGCCAACCGCGCCTACAAGATTACCATGAAGATAATCAACGAGGCGGTAAAAGGTGTTGCGGATGGACAGCCGTTTCGTGGGCACGCCTTCGCGATACATAACCGCGCCAGTTGGTTCGGTGAGAGTTTCCCGCTCGTGGTAGACTGGTGTTACGACAAGTTCACCGCGCAGGATAAAGCCAAGATTCGCACGGTCTTTCTACGCTGGATTCAGGAGTGCCTCAGAGCCAATACGACTGCCCAAGAGCATCCTCAGCCTCTGGGAGTGGTAAACGACCCCGCTCTGATTGCCAACAAGATTCGGGTACGCTGGTCGATAAACAACTACTCTGTGAACCATGCCCGACAAGTGGGTCTGCTTGCTATGGCACTCGACGCGGCAGACGACGTTCCCGCAACTGCTACCGACCCCGCGGCAGGCACTCTGCGCCGCTTTGTGGGCAACGCCATAGGGGCATGGCTCTATATTATTCAGCAGTTTGAGAAGACCGATGGTGCAGGTGGTGTCTCTCCCGAAGGGTTGGGGTATGGACAGATAAGTGCCTCTGCCGTCGCCCTTCTGCTGTTGGCAATGCACACTACTGGCGTAGACAACCCCGCCGTATATGGTACTGCGGCGAATATGATAAATAGCGACTACTGGACTCACGAAGTAGAAGATGCCTACCTCCACATGATGAGTCCCGCAAAGGTGGTACAAGACTCTTGGATTGGACCTACCTACCTGCCCTATCTGTTTGGAGATACCGCCTACTACAAAAACGTGGACTATGTGCGTGTGTTCGGCTCGCTGGCTATCTATGCCATGAATACCGGCGACACTGCCCACTACAACAAACTGCGCTGGATGATAGATAACCTGCCTCCCGGTGGATTGGGCGCACGCACTTACCGCATTACCGATGCGATTGGCAACTCTAGCATTCTGAGTTCCATTATGTACTATTTGGCAACCGACCCAACTGTTGCGACTCCTGCCGCCCCCTACACGGGTATGCCTACCGATTACTACGCGCCGGGCTTGGGAATGGTGTTCTCGCGAAGCAACTGGACGAATAAAGCCTCGTGGTTTACCTACCGACTTAGCTGGAACTCTATCGACCATCAGAATGGTGATGGCAACTCGATAAACTTCTATAGGGGTAAAGAGTGGCTTACCAAGATAGGAAACGGTTACGGCTTTAATGTAAGTTCGTCGGACTACCAGAATACGCTCTCTATTGAGAACCCCGCGAATACCAACATCTACTTCTGGATGGTGAACTCCGCGCACGGTTCGCAATATATGTACGACCCTGTAGCCGACCCACCCGCCCCTACGTACAGTTTTGCACCTGTCTATACCTACGTACAGGGCGATTCGACCAGCCTCTACAACGTAGCACCGCTTGCGGCAATGGACGTACTCCATGCAAGCCGCTCTACCTTCTACCTAAAACCGGATGTGTTGGTGGTATACGATAGAGCGACCTCCGCAACCGCAGGGCGGTATAAACGGTTCTTCCTAAACACCGCTACACAAGCGGTTGTCAACGGACACACAGCAACCGTAACCACGCCGGGAGGACAGAACTTTACCGTAGATGCCCTCTTACCGCTAAACACCACGCTAACGGCAACTCCATGGGAGCCGCTGGACGGTGAACCCGCGCAGTATGAGGTAATGAAGTTCCGTATCGGCTCGGAGGACACCAGCAAGCCTAGTGATGTCCGTTTCCTGAATGTGCTTCAGGGAACCGATGCACTCGGCATTAAGGCAGTCACCTCACGGATTGCAAGCCAGTCCGGTATTCCCTTCGATGGAGCGATTGTTGGGAATAAAGCGATACTCTTCAAGAACGACATCACCACCGGGTTCAATGGAGTCACCTTTACCGTACCCACTACCGTCTCTCACTGTTACGTAACTGGGCTTGCCCCCTACGGTAAGTACACCGTAACCAGCAAAAAGACCGCTACCGGAAGGCAGTACACCATTACGGTAGGAGGTTCCTCGATTGCTGACAGCGGAGGAGTGCTTAACTTCTAGTACCCACTAAGCACGATGTTAAAAGGGGATTGTACTTCGGTTAAGGGAGTACAATCCCCTCTTTTTGCAAGGTAAAATAGAGGGAGATTATTATGCGTCTGGCAGAGGGAGATTGTATTGTCTGGAGTCCGTTGCTCTCGCTTGTGGAAGGCACTCATAGTTACGATTGCTGCGTTGTTGGTAGGGTGTAGCCACCCCAAGCCGAAAATGGTTGCTTCCAAGCCTAGTTGGGACGCAACTCGGTTTCGGGAGATAGGGGTCTTATCCCAAACACGGCGCACCCCTATTTTGCGCTACCAAGAGAGTACTTTGCGAGAGTGTGAGGCGCAACTCAAGCGGTTACAGGCAGAGGGGTGGCAGTTCCTCACGCTTGCCCAACTCCAGCAACACCTTACAACGGGTAGCGAAATACCCCTCAAGTCCCTTGTCCTAACCTTCGATACCAGTGTGCAGGGCTTTTATGGGCAGGTGTACCCGCTTCTCCAAAAACTCCACCTTCCTTCTGCGCTCTTTGTCTCTCCTCTCCTTAGCAACAAAGACACCGATACCCTCAAGCAGATAGACAAAGAGGGGCTAGTTACCATAGGGAGTTATTGGGAGCCTATAGACCAGTTAGCCCCCGCAATGGCGAAGGGCAAAAAAGTACTTCTACAGACACTAGGACACCCCATTCTCTACTGCGCTTATGCACCTAACGAGACTTCACCAGATGCGCCCGCTACCCTAGCAAGGGCGGTAGGTTATAAGTTGGCTTTGGCGTGCAAGGAGGGGTTGGCACAGGAATCTCCCTCTATTCTCTCTCTCAATCGTTACGGAAGTGAGCATCTCCAGCAGGCTTTGGAGGAGAGAGAAGACCGCCTGAAAACGGTTCCTTTGGCGGTTGTGGATGTACCTGCCCGTAACACACCCATCTCGGTAGAGATACGCGAGTACAAGCGGGTTAAGCTTGCTATGCTAATAGGCGGTAAAGCCTCTTTCCGCCATGATGAACACCGCCAAAGTGTAGGAGAGTTTATCAATGAGATAGGGGGGATTGCGGGGAGTAGCGGAACCTTCTTTACGGGGTCTTCTATGCGGGGAACACCGGGAGAATCGCTCGTAGGTCCTTACGTCTGTGAGGGCAAGTTCAAGCCCGATAACGGCTTCTATCCTTCGATTAGCATTAACAACCGTCCTATGGTGCTTTGGGGCGCAAATAGAGTATCTATCTTTCCCGTTCAATTAGGGGTGCTAAACCAAGAGGCGACCTACAAAACGTTTATGCCCGACTTTACCGATGGGTTTTTGGGAGGGGCTTGGATAGTACATAACGGCATAGCCCGTACCAAAGAGGAGATACCCCAAACCAGTGTCTCGGATATTCACGATCCACGATTCCGTATCTGCTTCGGACTCACAAAAGAGGGGGATACCGTTATCGCGGCGAGTATGAGCGTGGTAGACACGGCAAAACTAGCGGAGGTGGCGGCAGGGGTAGGAATTCAGGAGGCGGTTCTGCTCGATTCGGGATTCTCTACCGCGATTATCTACCAAAACAAGGTGGTGGCTACGGGGCATACCGAGACCAAACTACCCTCGCGCCCTGTACCCAGTGCCATTGTTCTACATGGTGTTCTTGCCCCCATTCTCGACCCCAAAATGGTGGCACACCTAGAAAAAGCCCTCCCCGCTACCGGAGAAGGCTCTTTAGAGACTACGGAAGAGATTCAATGGGCTTCCAAACGTAGAAAAGCACGGCGCAAAATGCTAGAGAAGGACGAGCCTAAAAAGGATGAATCTAAAGCAGAGTCTCCTGTGAAGAGCGACGTAGTTCTTCCAAACGACCCCGAAAATCCTTGAGATTCTCCACGAAAATCGCGTCGATGCTCGTCAATGTACTACGGTAGTGTGGGGCATCTTTACCACCTACCAGTATTACAACCTTATCCCCAACATATCGCCTCAAACTCACTAACTCCTGTGGCAACCTGCCGTCATCGGGTGGATGAACGATACTAAGAGCCACCACGTTCGCTTGTGTTTGGTGTACTGCCCCCGCAATCTCTGCCGCGGGTAGGTTTACCCCCAAATAGCGAATGCGCCACCCTTCAGAGGCGGCAACAACCGATACCATCAACGCCCCTAATTCGTGCATCTGCCCAATGGGAGTAGTGATAATCAGGGTGGGCGAAGTAGCTGGTATCAAGATAGATTCGAGAACACGCCCTAAAAAAGTGCGTATCGCCGCGCTTGCCAAATGCTCATGGGCAATCCGTAGTTGTCCCTCTTGCCAATGTGTACCTATCTCATAAAGCAGTGGGGTCAGCAGATTCTCTATCACCTCCATGCTACCCAGAGTGGCTAATGCTCTATTCAAGGTCGCTTCCAGCCCCTCTACATCCATCTGCTGTATATTTAGGAGTGCTTCGGATACATAGGTAGCACTGCTTTGCACCAAAGGCATGGAGGGTATAGGTGACTCGTTAGGGGGAGTTGAGCTGGAGGCTTGAGAGCCTTCCAACTCTCGCAGTTTGGGTATCGCAAGGTTTGCAACCTGACCAATACTATAACCCGTCTGCACCAATCGTCCGAGGAGACGTAGTTTCTCCATATCTTCGGTGGAGTACAGTCTGCGATTAGTGGCAGTGCGCTCTGGTGTGAGCACGCCATAACGCTTCTCCCAAGCACGAATGACGTGCTGAGATAGCCCTGTGCGCTTAGAAACAAATTTGATGGTGTGCATAGTTCTCCCGCTTTCTTACTATATTATGTGGTGTTTGTCCAATTTTTGTCAATCACAATTTAGATAAAAAGGCATAAAACCTAAGTAAGTAGCAGATTTTCTGCTTTGAAATCCAAGATCCACCTCTATTTTTAGACATATTTTAGACAAAATGTTGACAAACTTGTCGGAGTTAGATATACTTAAAACATCTCACATAGTTAGAGGATAGAACGATATGCACACTGCCCTTGCTTTCGGTGCACCAGAATATACCCTTACCCGCACTCAGTGGGTCTCTGCTACGATAGAGGAGGTTTTTTCTTTTTTTGAGAACCCCCACAACCTTTCTAAAATCACCCCGTCAAATCTTGGCTTTCATATTCTCGCTATCCATCCCGATACCGTTCAAGAAGGTACTCAAATCCTGTACCGTCTGAAGTGGCATGGTATTCCTTACCGTTGGCAAACTCTGATTGAAGAGTGGGTTTCAGAAGAAAAATTTGTAGATGTCCAGCAACGAGGTCCTTATATCCAGTGGCATCATACGCACACTTTTACGCCCTGTGAGGGAGGGGTACTGGTCGAGGACTGTGTACGGTATCGCTTACCATTCGGCAAGTTGGGTACTTTGGTACACAAACTTGTTGTACATAAAGAACTGAACGCTATTTTTGACTACCGCATGAACTGCATCGCGGAACACTTTACAAACGGGACAGTCTACTCTAACCCGCCTCACGGGCAAAAGTACACCGCCAATACTCTTATTACAAGCCCAAACACGAGGTAAACACAATGAAATCTTCTTCTTTATATCGGCTTAGCCTGCTACTCCTGCTTCTTAGCCATCCAATGCTTGCCAAGTCGGAAGACTGGGCGCAGTGGCGCGGACCAAAACGCGATGGACACCTAACGGGCTTTACTGCCCCCTCTGTATGGCCCAAAGAACTCGTGAAAGAGTGGAGCATTGATATAGGTAAAGGGCACTCTTCTCCTCTTATCGTGGGTAACGTTGCGTATGTTTTTGTACGGCGTGACGAAAAGGAGTGGACATACTGCCTAGATATGGCGAATGGCAAAGAGGTTTGGCACGATGTGGTTGCCGCCCCTTTTGATAGTGTTATCTTTCCTGCCCAGAGGTTGGGAAAAGCCCCACGCTCTACCCCCTTGTATCACGAGGGAAAACTCTATACTATTGGGGTAAACGGCTTAATGACCTGTTTTCAGGCAAAGACCGGAAAGATTGTTTGGCGCAAAGACTTCACCAAAGCGTTTACTACGCCCATGCCGATTTGTGGTGCCGCTCTGTCGCCTCTTATAGATGGAAAGCGTCTCTATGTGCATATTGGGCATGACGATAGGGGTGCGTTTTTGGCACTAGATAAGGATAGCGGAGACGAGATATGGCGATGGCAAGGAGAAGGACCGGGCTATACTTCTCCGATACTGGCAACTATCGGAGGAACCCGCCAACTCATTACGGCTTCGCATAATATGTGGATTAGCCTCTACCCCGAAAACGGTCAACTGCTGTGGAGTATGAAGGTACGCCAAAACTACTTTAATCACAACTCTATTACGCCCGTGATAAAAGGGGATGTGGTGTACTGCGGGGCAAATCAACGCCCTACAATGGCTCTACGTATTACCAAAAAAGGGGAGACATGGACTCCGGAAACTCTCTGGGAGACGCGAGACGTTACCATGTCTACCTCTAGCCCTGTGCTTTCGGGGAGTACGCTCTACGCCGTAAATGAAAAGAGGCGTGGGCAGGTTGTGTGTATGGCTGTAGATAGCGGGAAAGTATTGTGGGAGTGCCCCGGAAACAAAGGCGAAAATGTGACTCTCTACGATGCGGGTACGTCTCTACTGGCGTTTACCAGCGGGGGAGATATGTTTGTCTATACCAAAAAAGCAGAAGGGCTACAAGAGGTAGCACGGTACGAGGTAGCAGATAGTACGGTATGGGCAAGCCCCGCCATTTCGGGAAACCGTATCTTGGTAAAAGGCGCAGAAACGCTTACCCTTTGGAAGATACCTTAGTAAAGGATAGAGTGAGAGGCAACAGGTAGGTACGGCGTGTACCTACCTGTTTCGTGTTACCGTGTTCTATTCGTAGCGTATCTCCAAAACTTTGTACTGCATTATGCCGCTTGGCGACTCCATAGAGACGATTTCGGTCACTTTTTTGCCTACCAAAGCCTGCCCCATGGGGGATGAGTAGGCAATTTTATCGTTCATGGGGTCGGCAGAGATAAAGTCTACAATGCTTATCTCCCACTCCTCTTCCATCTCCATATCGTAAACCAGTACCGTTGCGCCCAAACCTATCAGCCCCGCCCCCGTATCTATCTCTACGACTTTGGCACGGTCTAAAATCGCCTCTAGTTCTGCCACGCGCCCATTCAAAATCGCTTGTGCTTGCCGTGCCGCCTGATACTCAAAGTTTTCCGAGAGGTCGCCGTACTCTCGTGCGCGGCGTATGGATTCGTTGATTTCAGGACGCTTTACAGTGCGAATATGGGCAAGCTCCTCTTCTAGTTTATGCTTACTAGCGAGGGTAATAATAATATCTTCGGGATGGTGCATGAACTAACTTGGCTCCTTATATGGGCTTTGGCGGAACGGAGAGGGTAGGAAAAGACCACCTCTACCTGTGGTGGTAGGATATTCTTCTTAACCCCCTCCGTTCCCTTTTTTGACAGCCCTGTTTTTCGCTAATTTGTTGTGTATGTACAAAATAGGTAGGCAGTGGATAACCGCCTATCCTTTGGCAAAAAGCGTTTTGCGGACTTCTAGTTGCCCCTGCTTTTCACGCCAGTCTTGTAGACGTTGGCGTTCGAGGGCAACCACTTCTGGGTTTGCCCGCTCTACAAAACTGGGGTTGCCTAGTTTGCCTTCACAACGGCTTATCTCTTTGGTAATGCTGGCGAGTTCCTTCTCAATGCGCTCCAGCTCTTTACCTAAGTCTACCGTCTCTCCTATCTCTAGGAGAATCTCTGCGCCGGTGATAGGCTTACCCACCCACTTACCCCCTTCGGGGGCAGTACTGCTAACCCCTAGTGCGTCGCTAAGGCGTGCGAGTTCTGCAATCAGGAGTGCGTTTGCCGTAAGGGCATCTGCTACTTCGGGGCGCGAAGCCACTGCCGCCGCCTGTAGTCGGGTTCCGGGCGGGATGTTCAGTTCCGCTTTCAGGTTGCGGAGGGCGCGGGTCGCTTCGATGGTGGTTTCGATAGCGGTAGTCGCCTCTGGGGAGTCCCAAGCGGGATTGACCTGCGGATAGGGGGCGGTACAGATAGTCTCGCCAGTATACGGGAGCACCTGCCAAATCTCCTCTGTAATGAAGGGAATCATCGGGTGTAGAAGCCGTAATGCCGTCTCCAATACAAAGACCAGCATATTCTGAACGGTGGTACGCTCCGCGCCTTCCGAGCGTAGACGCTGCTTTGCCATCTCCAGATACCAGTCACAGTAGTCGTCCCACAGGAAGCGGTAGAGGGAGCGGGTTGCGTCGTCCATGTCGTAGGAGGCAAGATACTTATTCACCTCTCCGATGGTGGTGTTTAGGCGTGAGAGTATCCAGAGGTCGGCAGAGGCAAGACTCTCCTGCGCGGGGAGTTCTCCGGTCACGGTATCGTCGAGGTTCATCAGCACGAAACGGGAGGCGTTCCACAGTTTGGTGCAGAAACTTCGGGCGAGTTCTGTCTTCTGTTCGCTATAGCGGATGTCTTGGTTTTTTCCTGCCTGTTGGAGTAGCGAGAAGCGCGTAGCGTCCGCCCCATACTTTTCGATAAGGTCGATGGGGTCTACACCGTTGCCCTTGCTTTTACTCATGCGCTCGCCCTTCTCGTCGAGTACAGTAGCATGGATATAGACATCGCGGAAGGGGATAACGGCGCGGCTTCCTTTGTGTGGGATGCTTACGCTTTCGTCGGCGTTGTCGCGCTGTACAAAGTCTAGCCCCGTCATTATCATACGTGCCACCCACAGATAGAGAATCTCCTGCGCGGTAGAGAGTAAATCGGTGGGATAGAAGGCGTTTAGGTCGTCGCTCTCTTGGGGCCAGCCGAGAGTAGCATGGGGCCAGAGTCCCGAAGAGAACCACGTATCCAGCACGTCCTCGTCTTGCCAGCAGTTTTCTGTACCGAGTTTTGCGATAGCGTCCTCTTGAGTTCGTGCAAAGACGTGTCGCCGCTTCCCGCCCTCTTCTGTCCACCACACCGGAACACGATGCCCCCACCAGAGTTGGCGGCTAATACACCAAGGCAGAATGTTCTCCATCCAGTGTAGATAGATGGCTTTGTAGCGTTCGGGGAAGAAGCGCACTTTGCCCTGCTGAACCACCTCTAGGGCGGGTTCTGCAAGGGGTTTCATATCCACAAACCACTGCTCCGAGAGGAGTGGCTCTATGACCTCTTTAGAACGGTCTGAGATGGGGGTTTGGATGGTGTAGTCTTCCGTTTTAACGAGTAACCCCAACTCCTCCATGTCGGCAAGCACCTGTTTACGGGCGGCGTACCGCTCCATGCCCACGTACTTCTCCCCTGCCTCTGCGGTCATTTTGCCGTCTTTGCCAATCACTACAATCTGCGGTAGGTTGTTTCTGCGCCCACACTCGAAGTCGTTGAAGTCGTGAGCAGGAGTGACCTTCACCGCTCCAGAACCGAATTCGGGCTTGGCGTAGTCGTCTGCAATTAGCGGTATCTCGCGGTTGGTAAGGGGAAGCGCAAGCATTTTACCAAAGTGAGGCTGATACCGTTCGTCTTCGGGGTTTGCGGCGACGGCGGTATCTCCTAGCAGGGTTTCGGGGCGAGTAGTCGCAATCGTAATGCTTCCGCTACCATCTGCAAACGGATACCGGAAGTGGTAGAGTTTGCCCTGCCGCGTCTCGGTGTAGACCTCTATATCGGAGACCGCCGACTGCAACTTTACATCCCAGTTTACTACGCGAGTTCCCCGATAGATAAGCCCACGCTCGTACCAGTCCTCAAAGCAGGTCATAATCGCGTCTACATAGGAGTCATCCATTGTAAAGCGCACGCGCTCCCAGTCGTAGGAACAGCCCAACCTCTCGAACTGGTGATAGATACGGTTTCCGTAGACCTCGCGCCACTCCCAACACTTCTCGATAAACTTTTCGCGCCCCAAATCCTGACGTGCGATACCCTCTTTAGCAAGTTCCCGCTCCACAACGGCTTGCGTGGCGATACTCGCGTGGTCGGTTCCGGGAAGGCAGAGGGTTACGTAGCCCTTCATTCTGTGCCAGCGCGTCATGGTGTCCAGAATCGAGTTATTGAGGGCGTGTCCCATGTGAAGGCTTCCCGTGATATTGGGAGGCGGTATGGTGATGCTATAGGTGGGGCGTGTGGGGTCTGGCTCCTGGTGAAAAAAGCCTATCTGCTTCCAGAACGGATACCACTTCCCTTCGCTCTCTTCTGGCGTGTAGGTTTTCGCCAGTTCGCGGCGACTCTCTCCGTCGTTCCAACTCATCTTTTACTCTCTCTCCTTCTGTTCTCCGCCTTTGGGTCCATAGAATACTGCCCAAGTCGCAAAATCGTCTGAAATCGTCTCAAATTTGTGGGGCATCTCGGCAGGTACAAAGAGTACGTCGCCTACCTCGCAGGGTATCGGCTCCCCATTTCGGTTAAAGGTGGCACTCCCCGCTATTACGAAATAGATTTCGTCCTGCTCGTGTGTGGTTTGGTAGTCGTTACCACGCGGGGCAAAGTAGATAACGGACATGGTTCCGTGCGCGAGTGCCTCTATATCCCATACCCCCTCTTTCCACTTTTCGGTGGCAGGTAGGGGTAGTTTAGTTTTTAGTTCGTTTAGGCTTGCTTTCATAATGAATCCTTTAGAGAGGTTTTTTCCCCTGCCTGTGAAGTACGCACACAGGAGCCCCTTAAGCCATGTTGAGCCTTAGCCTACTTGCCTTCTATGTAGGAAGCACCAAGCGCAACAACTATAAAAGCCAGTCCATGTAATTGATGCGCCTGTTTCTGAAGGCTATAGATATTACTATCAGAACCTACCTGTTTACGAAACCATTCTCCAAAATAAGGCATGAACGATGGCGACGCTTGCACGATATGCTCTTTTGCCCAAAATGTGTAGTTAGCGTTAAATTGGCAACCCCGCTCCACAGGTTTCATGCATTTGGATAGAGGTATGTGCCTTAGCGACGAGCAGGAGCAAAACTGCTCGTAGTCTCTATGAAACACCCCCAAACCATATTGAGAATGCGTTTTAGGGTTCATCACTCGATGCCACATATGTTTATCATCATAAATCGAAAACAGACTCGGATTGACGATGTGAAGGAATTTTGAGATGGGAATGTGAGCATACTTTTTATTTCGCTTGATGATTGTCACTACGCTCAAAAAGTTGACCATATTATCATAATGGACTTTCTCTATCTCCAATAGCGTGAGTCCCCCAAGCCGAAATTCCTGCCCATGATGGAGAAGAGCCTCAAGAATTGCTTCAGGATTGCCGTACTTTGCTATCTCCTCCGGATTGCTTTTTTGTCCCATCCATTCAATCACAATCTGGAGAATGTCAGAGATAGTAGCTATACGCATATCAAGTTTGATATTCTCATTAAATGCATCTTGTAAGCGTTGATATGCCTGGCATTTAACGTCAACACGCCAATTCCGACGGGTGTTTTTAATGTACTCTTTGTCATAGACCTCTATTGCCTTCATATAAAGGGTAGGCACCTGAAAGTATTCCACCAATCTTCGGCTCATATTAGTCTCCTGTAAAATTGACATCCATTATGTAAAGCCTTGTCATCAACGGACTGTTTTAAGCGAAAAACTACCTTTTACCCTAATCACTTCTCGCGTAATTCTCAGTGAGAGGTAGGTTAAAATAGGCTATATCTCTGCAAGAACATCCTCCAGCATAATCAGGGGTAGTCCGGGTACACGCCTAAACCCCTTATCATTTGTAATAAATAGAGGGCAAGAGTGGTAAAGAGCGGTAGCGGCATGAATGCTATCCGGCGTTTTCAGGCTCGGTATGGTGGTGCGGAGGCGTGCCGCATCTTTCAGTATCTCTTGCGTGATGGGTAAAAGTTGCGTATTCGGTTGAAACCAAAGTTTTTCACGCTTTAAGGCAAGTTGCATATCTCTGCTTCGGATAGGCGCGACGAGGGTTTCTAGCAAAGTAAGTTCGCTTGATACGATAACTGTAGGGGCTACCACGTTCCATAGAGGGGCACAAATCGTAGCGTAAGCGGGGTGATTGTCCGTGCTATAGATAACGATTTGAGCGTCCACATAGACCATGCCAGAAGTAGGAAGAGTCAGTCTCCCCATGCGTTTCGTTCCTCTTGAAACTGCCTCTCTATCTCTGCCCACTCTTCCGGTGTGTGCGTTTGAGGTTGGAAAGACTGTAGATACTCCCACGCAGACGCGAATTGAGGCGCGGCGTGTTCAGTCTCAGTTTTCAGGACAATAAGTTCTATCTCCTCCCCTTCAGTAAGTTCGGGGGCGGTGAACTCTACACGCTTTCCTGAGAGAACACGGGTTGTAAGGCGAATGGCGGTCTGTGTCATAGCATCGACTCCTCTAACGCTATTATATCATAACGAACATAGTGAGAAGCAAACCTTACCTACTCCTTCACCCCGTTCACAACGCGCAAGGTAGTCTCTTTTTCCTGTAGGTGCGCGGTTGAGTAGACAAGGTGCTTTCTATCCGGTGACCAGTCGCAGTCCGCGCTCTCCACTGTTCCCAACGGTTGTGGGTTCTGTCCATGACTATCCCAACGTATCATCTCGTAAGCGTTTTTCGTTTTGTGTAGCACCCCGATACGCTCGTTCCCTATCCAAACAGGGGCAAGATAGCCTCCGCTATTTGGGGGGCTAATGCGTTGTGCCTCTTTGCCGTCTGCTCTTACTTTCCAGACCTCGTACCTCTCGAAATCGAGGGGGTCGGGGGTAAACGTAAACGCCAGGTACTTCCCGTTTGGCGACCAAGTAAGGTGTCCTGTATGCGGATGAACGGGCAGTGTAGTGTCTGTCTGGAGTCGGGCGCACTCGCTAGGAGCCATGCGCCAAAACTCACCAGTACGCCCTGCTTTTGCGTTGCCCGGCTCAATACGTCTCAGCGTTTCGGTAACGGGTACAGAGACGGTACGCCGTATCCCCTGCCGAAAGGTAAGAGTGCTTTTCAAGGTAGGCTCCCATGTGGGCCAGTCGCTATCTTTCCCCCTGTCAAAAAGAGACATGGTATCGGGAGAGCCTTCTGTTTTTAGGTGCGCGACAAAGATACCCCTCTGCCCCAAGATACCCTCTCCCACAAACGCAATGCGCTTTCCATCCGGCGACCACTGCGGGTAACGGTAGTAGATAAACTCTCCCCGATAACGGCTAGAGTGTACGGCAAGCGGCTTCGCTTTACGGGTAGGAAAGTCGTATATCCAAAGCCCCATACCCGGCAGACGCTCCCCTCTATCGTCGGTTAGCCAGTCCGCTCTTGGAAACACCAGTTGCTTTCCATCCGGTGAAAAGGCAAGCCTATCCGTTGAGATATAGCGTTCCCAACTCGAACCCAAGTGCCTATCGGGTATCAGCACTTCGGGGTCGAGAAGGGCATGGACGTACTTTAGCGGGGCATCGGCGATAAAGAGTTGGTGCTTCCTATCGGGAGTGGCGCGTAAGAACGCAATGCGCTTCCCGTCCGGCGACCAACGTGGACTCACATCCTGAAACACTCCCCGCGGCGCAGTAGGGAGATTGGGTGTGTCGGCAATCCCCGGTATAGGTTGCCGACACCCCATGAGAAGGTACACCCCTAAACTAAACCAGACACGCTTCACGTACTGTTCTATCTCTCCTCAGTGGTTGGGCTGACTTCCAACGTTTGCAGGGCGGTGTCTTTGGGAAGATGCACCACCACAACGCCGTTCTCGTCGGAGGTCTGCACTCCAGATACCGCCCCTGTAAGGCGGTAGTTCGCTTTTGGCTTCCCCATCACACACAACAGGACTCCGCTCCCGCTTGCCTCATAGACACGAAACGCGCAACGGGCTTTGTCTTGTGCTTTATCGTAATAGGGGCTAATGAGGGTGGTGTCCCATCCCGCAGAAATCGTACCGACACTATGGTAAGACCTCTGCAAGAGCCACAACACACAGGCATCCCCCGAATAGTCGTTTGCTCCTTGTGGTGCGCCCGTGTCTCCGTTCAGCCACTCCGGGTAGCCGCCGCTTAGGTTGTGTGCCTGTGCGTAGCCGTTTAGCAGGTTTTGCGCCAAGCGGTTCGCCGTCTCCGCCTCCCCAATATCCAGCAGAGCCTTCCAAATGAGCCAGTTCACCCCATAGTGTACCCCGCCTTTGCCCGCAACCGCAGGGCGATAGGCAAACGAACTCTTGGAAAGGCTTCTTAATCCGTAAGAACTCCAAAAAAGTTCGGGATTCGTGAGGGCTTTTAGTAGCGCGGAACGCCGCTCTGTGGTAATGCTATCTGCCCCTACGACAAGCGGAATCAGGGTTGCTATCGAATCGGGCTCCTCTAGTGTAAGAGGTTGTCCATTCGATTTCGGGGTGAAGGTTCCCCGTTGTGCGTCCCAAAGTTGCGTATTCAGGGTGCGCGTGACCACCTCTATCTCGGTTTGATAGATTTTTCGCTCCTCTTCTGGTAGGGAGAGAGCCTCAGCGATTTTTAAGAGCGTCTTGGCAGAGCGTATCACATACGCAGAGTACTCTGGTGCGAACGATTTGCTGATGCCCCCAATCGCCAACGGGCGCGTCATTAGGGCTTGGTTCTGCTGAGAGGCAGATGACCACGAAAACAGCCCTTCATTCGTAGTAGAGCGTCCTGCAGAGAGGAGCTCCTGATACCGATGTTTTGCAGAGGGGTATGCCCTCTCTAATAGTCCCCGGTCACGAGTTGCCTGATAGAGTTCCCATAGTGCAAACAGGTTGGTAGGTGCAACCGCTATCGGGTTGGTAAGCGGGCGATTCGCATCGAGTTGGGTAAGCAGGTGCGCGTTGATTTGACTCGCCGCCCACTCTGGGCGAACCACACTCCACCCCAGAGCAATCAGCCCCCCAATCGCAGGATGATACGCCCCTTCCTCGGTTCCAAGCCCTGTATCACGGCTCGAAACGCCCACACGCCGTAAGTCCGTCTGTACCACATTCGTAAGCGATTGCGCGACTAGCCCCTCGAAAACAGGACTTCCTCCCCGCAAAGCGACCTCTCGTTCCAACGCCTTTTGCGCTTGCGAGAGTAGCCCACCTCCCTCTATCGCCTTCCCATTCGGCAAAACATCGTCTACCAGCCCCAAAAGTGTGGTCGCGGAATCTTTCGCCTCGTCGCTATCCCTCCCCGCCCCAATGCAGAGGGTTATTGTGCGCTTCTCACCGGGAGCAAGCAGAATCCCCTCCGAACGTAGTAGCCCCCAATCCGATAAGTTGGTTTTGGGTGCGTCTTCGGTGCGAATAACGGCAGGTTTGATCTGTCCATCGCTATCCCGTTGGCTATGCAGGGCAGGGTCGGATAGAAACGCACTTTTCACCACATACCCCGCCAGAACCGAGGCGGTAGCGCGTCCTGCCAGTGCAAAAACCACAGGCGACTTCTCGTGCCGCAAAACGGGTAGCCCGGTGTTCGCGTCTTTCTCAATTTTAAGTTGGTCGGGTGCTAACCCGTTGGGAGTTGCGGCGATACCCCCTAGCAGTTCCACAAACCAAGTCTGTCGTGCCAAAGAGCGATTAGTAAGCGTAATCACCAGTATCAGCCCCTCCGCAGAGGGTTCCGCGTTTGCGGGGATAGTGATAACCGTCGCCTCACCCTCTCCCCAAAAGGGTTCTGAACCCCGCTTTCCTTCGGGTGGGTTGGCAGGAAGAAACGGGATTTTCGCCTCCCAATAAACTCCCTTCGCGCTGGCACTAACGGGCGTGGTGCGTCGATTTCTAAGGCGGTCAGCCTCAGTTACGGGGCTATCGTCGTTGTCGGTGTTCAGTGGAGATAGCCCGATACTACGGCGTTCGTACACCTGCCACGTGCGTTCCAAGCCCTGCTTACGAACCACCTGCTCCACCCGCCTTTGCCCGATAATAAGCGGGAAAGTAAACCGTGAGGACTGGGTACGGTCTAGCAAAAAGCAGGGCGCAAGGTGTCCCTGTGCGATAGCCCCCCAAGGCGACGAGGGAAGTTCGCTCAACCCAACGGCGTGTTCTAACAGGCTAACACGCTTTTGGGGTTTAGGGGTCTCTTGCGCTACCAGTGCGGTGGTAGAAAATGCGAAAACCCCCAGCGTAATGGCTCGCCATACGTTATAATAGGACAGCGTTGTTTTTAGAAAGTGTGCAAAGCCGAGATGTCTCTTCATGGGCAGATGAGTTCCGATTCCTTAGCGATTTATGTGCATATCCCTTTTTGCACGAAGCACTGCGCCTACTGTGACTTTAATACCTATGTAGAACAGGCGCAGAGCCGTATTGTGAGCGATACGGTAGAGGCTATCTGTACCGATATACGTCATACCTCTCAAACCCTCTCCCCAGAACAGGCTTCCCGCCCGATAACCAGTATCTTCTTTGGGGGCGGAACCCCTACTTTCCTTAGCGGAGAGCAGATAACGCGCGTTCTACAGACCCTCTATGATACCTTTGTTATCGCCCCCGATGCAGAAATCTCTAGCGAAGCCAATCCTACCTCTTCAGACGCAGAGAAGTTCGCGCAGATGCGGGAGGCAGGTTTTAACCGCTTGAGCGTGGGCGTACAGGCGTTTCAAGACCCCATTCTTATCGCGCTAGACCGTTTTCATACCGCAAACGAGGCGGAGCGCACCCTCCAAACAGCACAAGCCGCAGGTTTTGACAATGTGAACCTCGATTTGATGTTCGGGCTACCCAAGCAGAGGCTTTCCGACTGGGAGGAGAGCCTACATCGTGCTATTGCCCTCCAAACCAATCACCTGTCGCTCTATGCTTTGACACTGGAAGCGGGTACTCGTTTCGAGAGATTGTACGCGGGGGGCAAATTAGACTTGCCGGGTGAAGACGCAGAGGTAGAGATGTACGAACGTGCCATCGAACTACTAACAGAGCAGGGCTTTGAACACTACGAGGTGAGCAACTTCGCCCGAAAAGGCTACCAGTCTCGGCACAATCGGGTCTATTGGGAGAATCGGGAGTACCTTGGGTTTGGAGCAGGTGCGGTGTCTTACTTAGCAGGGAGACGCTGGAAACGGGAACGGCTACCCACGCAGTACGTTCGTAAGGTAAAAGCAGGGGCAGATTTAGCAGTAGAGTCGGAGAGCCTAGACGCGGCGGGTACTCTCGGTGAGACCATGATGCTCGGCTTACGTTTGCGGGAAGGAATCTCCTTGTCTGTATTGCAGGAACGCTTTGGGATAGAACCGCTCTCCTACTTTGCAGAGATTATCGCCGACCTTATCCAACGCGGATGGATGATACACCATCACGACACCTTAAAACTGACCCACACGGGGCTACTACTTGCGAACGAAGCGGTGAGCGCGTTTCTAGCGGAGTAGGCTACCTAAGCAGGGGTTTCCGCATCACAAGGTGAATTGAGAGTGACAATAAGACCCCAAAAGGAGACCCTGATTTCGATGATAGAACCCGCTCTTTTAGACGAGGCGAAGTTTGATGATACGCAACGCGAACTGTTGGCACTAACATGGAAACTCCTCCATGCCATTCACACAGGCGATACTGCCTTCTATGCAAAACACTCCACCCCAGACCTCTCCTGCTTTGAGGACGTGTGCGCCTACCGCATAGATGGAGTAGAGTTTCACCTCTCTCTGATGCGACAGATGACAGAAAATCCCGCTATGGCTCCCCGACGCTTCGACATCGTTGCACCGCGTGTACAGGTTCATGGCGAGACCGGTATCGTCACCTATACGCGCCTAATGACCTTCGACTCGCATGGAACCCCTCTCTGGAAAACCTATAACGAGACGCGGGTCTATGTGATACAAGAGGGCGTTTGGAAAATGGCGCACTTCCATCGCTCTCCCACCTCTTGATAAGGAGAACCCTTTCCTATGTCCCTACTCGAACGCTACCGTCTTTGGTACGAGTACGAAAAAGACTGCAACGACAAGATGCTCACCATGCTAGAATCGGTTCCGCCAGCCCATCGTAATGATGTCCGCTTCCAACAAGCGGTTACGATTGCAGGACATTTAGCGGCTTGCCGTGAAAACTGGCTGAACTTTATGACCGGCGATAGCGATAACACTGTCGCTTGGTTCGACAAAACTTGTGAACTTGCTACACTACGCTCCCGCTTTGCCGCGTTAGAACACAACTGGACAGAGTACCTCACCAACCTGACCGAATACCGATTAGCACAAGACTTCTCTTTTCGCGAAGAGGGGCAGGTATTTAGCCTTCCTACCGAAGTACAGATAGTGCAGTTGTTTGGTCATGCCTCCTACCATCGGGGGCAGGTGGCAGTACTGGTAGACCAGTTGGGCGGCGAAACCGTAGATACGGACTATGTGTATTGGGCAGTACCAGAAAGCCGCTAACCCCCTCTCAAACGCACTCAAGCAGGAAATCAAAATCGAGACGTGGAACCTAGTGCCAAGTCCCGATTTGAAAGGAGAGTGTGCTAAAATGCGTTCCCTTTCCTCCCGCTCTCATGGGTTCACCCTCATTGAACTACTTACCGTTATCGCCATTATCGCCGTACTGGCGGGGCTGATATTCCCTGTGTTCCTTACGGCACGAGGAAAAGCACGAGAAACGGTCTGCTTCTCCAACTTGCGCCAAGTAGGACTTAGCGTTTCGATGTATGCCCAAGACAACGACGGGCTTTACCCGTATGCCCTCGACCCCGCAGACCGCTACACGCCTATTATCTGGAGCGCATTTCCTAGTTTTCAGCACGATATTCCCACGATTGGTATGGTTCACGAGGTACTACAGCCCTACGCAAAATCGAAGGAGATTTTTCACTGCCCCGCCGATACTGGCTTTGATACCGAAGACTTTACAGGGTTGCCTTTAGATGCCACGCCGTCCAGTTTTCAGAAGTTTGGAACGAGCTACTACTACCGTACCGAAATCGCGCTACGCCATGCCGGAGAGATGACGTTTCAAAACCCCGCGCAGGTAAACGTTCTCTTCGATGGAGCCGGAAAATGGCACGGAAGCCTCTTCCCCCTTGCCCAACGTTACAGTACGCTTTTTGCGGATGGACACACCAAAAGTCTCACCCGTAATCGCTTAGACGACCTGTGGGCAACCCCCTTCTAACCTCAATATGGATAAGTACACCCTCTTTCTAAAGGCAACTATCTCCCTGCTGGTCATTGTAAACCCACTCAGTGCCGCCCCCGTCTTTTTGGGCTTAACACATGGGCAGACCGAAGCAGAACGCAAGCAGATGGCTCGCATGGCGGCTCTCGCGACTACCCTAATTCTGCTGATTGCCGCTGTTTCGGGCAAGAGCCTACTTACCTTCTTTGGAATAAGCCTTGCGAGTTTTCGGGTGGCAGGGGGTGCGCTGTTTCTCTTTATGGGCTTGGATATGCTTAACGCACGCCCTAGCCGTAGCAAAGAGACCCCCGAAGAGACCGAAGAGGCGAAATCTCAACACGAAATCGCGATTGTTCCTATGGCGATTCCGCAGTTGGCAGGGCCGGGGGCGATTGGTTCTGTAATCCTGTTTATGGATTCGGGTCCCTTCTGGAGTCAGTTGCCGCTTATGAGCGGTATCGTGCTGATTATTGGGCTACTCTCGTGGCTTGCGTTGGGAATGGCGGGTTCTATTGGGAAGTTACTGGGCAAAACAGGGGTCAATATCTTTGCACGTATCGAAGGGCTACTGCTCGTAGCCGTAGCGACAGAATTTATTTTGTCGGGCATTAAGGAGTTGTGGCAGACCCCGCTACACTAGGCAAAACTCGTCTTTAGGATGGAAGGGAGAGGGCAAACGCCCCGCAACAACAAAACGGAATGACTACAAAAGCGGCTCAAATCGATTCGTTGACCCCCTTACGCGGTATCGCCGCGATTTTGGTGGTACTTTTTCACCTTACTGGTCTTGCGTACCTCCAAAACTTGGGAGAGATATTCCCCAATACTAGCATCATCAGCCGAGGCTACCTCTGGGTAGATTTCTTCTTTGTACTAAGCGGATTTATCATTACGCACGTATACGGAGAACGCTTTACTGCGGGGCTAAAATGGAGTGAAGTAAGAGAGTTTCTTATTGCCCGTATTGCCCGGCTATACCCCCTACACTTTGTGGCACTCTGTACTACGGTACTGACTTATGTTCTTATCTTCTCCAAAATGCCCGCCCCCAAATCGGAGGGGGCATTTAGTATGTCGGAAATCTACAACTGGAGTGCTCTCCCCTTCCATTTTCTTTGGCTTATCGGGTTTGGGCTTACCAAAATGACGTGGAACGTCCCTGCATGGTCTATCTCTACCGAATGGTGGACATACCTGCTCACCCTCCCGCTATTCCGCTACCTAAATCGGGGGGTCTCAAAGCGCACTTCTCTTGTTCCTGTGGGTTGTGTAGCGGCACTTTGGGTACTGGTATCGTACCACGAATCGAAGTCTCTGGATATTACTTTCGACTTAGGGGTTCTACGGTGTCTGTTTAGTTTTACCATTGGTATCTGTCTCTACCAGTTCTACAAAACAGAGACCGCCAAACGCCTACTCTCTTCTGATGGGGCAACGCTTGCGGCTCTAACGCTAACCCTTTTGGTTTTGCACTTTCCGCGCCCTGCCATGTTTCCCGCCCCGCCGCCAGAGATGTTTAAGGTACATCCGCTAACTCCCTATTTCGATGTGGCGAGTGTGCCTATCTTTGCGTTTCTTATTCTCTGCGTTGCCTACAATCGGGGGAGAACCTACCAGATACTGAACTTACGCCCCTTGCGCTATTTAGGCGATATTTCGTTTTCGGTGTACCTGATGCAGGGGAACAGTTTCACCCTCTTTATGATACTTGCGGCGGTATGGAGGCAAAAACACCCAACAGGAGATATGGACACACTTTCCAAACTCCTGCTGTTTGGGTTTGTAGTTTTCGTAGACATCTTATTGGCAATGGCTACCTATAAGTGGGTGGAACGCCCCGCCCGTGGGTGGATACGAAAAAAACTGAGTCCCTCCCAAAGCAATGGCTGATTCCAAATAAAGCGACCTACTACGAAAGGGGTCTTCTAATGAACAAAACGTCACTACTCTCTTTTATTATTCTAGCCTGCCTCTGTGTATCACTCTGTTTGCCCTGCGTAGGGCAGACACAGAACTCTGTTACCACCGCCGCAGAGTGGGCTACCAAACTGTTTCCGTATACAGGTACTCCCGACCACTTGGAACATCGTTTACGGCGGCTAAGTGTATCAGAGCAGAGTGTAAACGGAGTAGTGGTTACTGCGGTAACGGCAGAACTTACCTATCCCGATATGTACGGCAAAGACCATCTGGGGCAGGTAAAAATCTACCTACCCTCTGCACTTCGCGATACGCCTTCCCACCGATGTCCTCTGATGCACAACGCCGGTTATGAGATAGACGAGAAGGGGGCTTCGGGTCTTGTTGCCAAAGGGTATGTGGTCTGTACTCCCCATGCCGAACCGGTACACCCTCTCTGTCGCAATGTGAACCTAGATACCGCCATTCTCCACGCAGTGCGCCGCCTCTCCTTTATAGACCCCCTTAAAGTCTCGATACAGGGCGGTAGTGCGGGAGGATGGATGACACTTCTACTGACCGCAGACACTTTTCCACTCGTCTGTTCTATGCCGGATGTACCCCTAATTCACTTTGGTTATAACATCGACTACCTAGAGGCAAATCGCGAGGCGGCTACCGCACAAAAAGGGACGGAAAAACCGAATATGCCCTACCTTGCGGCGGTATCACTGATCACCGAGCAGGTAAGACCGTTCTATGGTATGCCCTACGATAGCGCAACCTACTTTGCAGTATCGCCGCTGGCGCATAGCGACACCATTACTGCCCCCACATTGGCGACCTTCTCGACTGCCGATGTGCTAGTGCCTATCGACCAAGTAGCTTCAAACCTCGTTGTGCCACGAAATTCTGAAATGTTTTTGGAGGGATACCATACCGCACTAGAGGACCGCTTTCCGGGATTAAATGGAAAGAGAACTCTGTTGAAGGCATTGACTGCCAAGAAGTATGAGATGTTTCGGGTTCCAATAGAGGCAGGACTGCCCCGTATCAAGTTTGGAGAGACCCCATCTGGGCAAACCAAACAGATAGGTTTGCCTTTTTCACGTAGCAAGGTATGGAGTATTGTGGTGCTAGAGGAGGGGGCGGCGGAGCCAAGTGACGCACATACAAAGTATGTATGGGGGATGAACCACGAGCCTTTTCGCCTGTGGGCAGAGGAGAGAGGTGTTACCGCCGACCAACTGACGCTTCCCAAACTGAAACGCCTTATGAAGCGGTATAAGGGAGAGGCTTGGAGACCTTTGCAGGTACGCCCCGATGGAAAAGGAGCCGAAATCGCGGGAAACCAACTGGACTACCCCGAAGCCGAACGCGCCGACGTGATACTCGGTTTGGCGGCGTTTGCTACCGACGACGCACGAGCAAGCCACCTGTTCCGCCTCTACAGCCGACTTCCGAAAGACTTAAAAGTGTTAGGAGCGCATTTAGGAGACGGAACTCCAAAAAGGGTACTCGCTGTATTGGAAACCTACGGCAAGTAACCCACCGCTATCCCATTCGATTCACTTAGGCAATCAAGGGCTTACCGTGTTCACATAAATGAACCCACGGTCTGATTTTGGGGAAAAGCATAGATAGCCCACCTCGCTAGATGAGGTGGGCTATCTATTTTGCAATGACCTAATCTTTGTCCCTTTTAATGGCTGCACGCACTTCGTCCAGTGCCTGTTCTACAAAGTGACGGGCAGTAGTGCGATGCCCACCAAACTCCCCTTTCGCCGCTTTAAGGGCAGCCTCAGCATCTTGTAACGCTTTGAATGCGACACGGATATTCTGGTCTTTCGGCGGCTTTGGTTTTTTGCCCTCTTTTTTTACTCCTGTGGGTGGGGTTGCCTGCTTTGCAATAGCTCCCGTAACTCCCAACGCGCCTAGGGCTACCAACGCACAAAACAGGGTATATTTTCTTTGGCTCATGGATCTGCTATCTATCCTTTCGATATATGAACTTAGGTTCACTAGAAGTGGTGAGGGGAGGGATTCCCCCACTCTCTCGTAAGACACCCCTTTCCATTAAAAGTGCCTGAAATGTAACAAAAAAACCTCTCCTTTTCAACTTTTATTTCTAGTATTATTCCCTCTTTCGCAATTTTTAAGATGTTTTTGATGGCGTTCATCTGGTCATATCTATTTCACTCTGTTGTCTTTGCGGGAGGGGGCGGTATAAAATTGGCGAGGTAGAGCCTATCTACTTCGGGGGTGGTGCGTAGAGTGAGGGTTTTGCCTTCTCGCCCTATCTGTACCCCTTCTCCTGCGCCCCAGTTTTCGCGGTTTGCGCCCCAAAAGAGAGGAGGCGTTTTTTGAGAGGTGGTAGGTAGGTGAAGGCGCAGAGTGGTGGGAACCGTAGCCGCGAATAGGAGCCCGATACGCCAACTCTCTTGGCTTGCACCTATCTCGAAGTCCCCTTCGGCACTCAAGGGCTTACCGGTTTTGGGGTCAGTGGTGTAGGAAAGTGCCATCTGGTTTGGCGACACGCCTTCTTGGTCGGGTTCTAGGAGGATAGGAGGGTAGACCCACCCATAAGGGCAGGTAGTCTCTCCTACACGCACTGCCCACGCCGAATCGCCCCACGAGTAGTGCCAATACTCTTCACGGCAGTTCGAGAAACCCGCGTCTAGCATGGCGTGTACCATCGTCATTCGGTTCTGTTTCGATTCGGGAGAGAGCAAATCCGACCACGTGTAAGCCGCCTCCCAACCCTGTGTGGGGGCAATAAGGTCGAGAGCATTTCCGTCTTTATCGAGGAGGTTGACATCCACTGCCGCCCCCGTACAGTGACCGGGGGGCGCGTACTGGTCGTAAGGGGCGAAGTACTGATTGGTGGCACGGCGCAGTGCTGAGAGGGGCCAGTTGGGATGTGCCTCCAGCGTCTTTTGGTAGTAGCCATCCCAGCCCCGCTTCTGCATGGTAAGCGTTCGCATAACGGTATGCACCCGCAACTTCATTCCGTCTTTCAGAGAGGCTTGGGCGCGGTTCAGCATATCGGCAGGGGTTTTACGAAAGAAGGGGCATATTGTCTCGGCGAGAACCACATCGGGGCAGTAGAGGCGTACATCTACCAGAGGCTCCCGCTCTGCTAAAGGGAGGGCATATTCAGTAATTTTAATGCGGTTCAGCGCGGCGATAGGTTCGGGTGCGCCCAAACGGATGGCTTTGGGCATCTCCTACTCTTCCCTCTCGTCGTCATCGTCTTCTCCGTCGTCTATATCGTCCATCGGTCCCGAACAGTCGGTATAACGGCTAATCTCTTCTCCTCGAAAGACATGTGCTACAAAATCCTCACGCTCAAAACGAGGCAAGTAGGAGGAGACAATATCGTCGTCTATCTGTGCTAGAAGGTCTTCTTCCTCGCCTACCGTTAGGTCTGTCTCAAAGATAACGGTGGCATGGATGGTATCCTGTGCAAAGTGAACGTCTACTTGCCCTAGCCTCCGAGAACCATCCCAAAACAGATAGACCTCTGAAGATGGGGTACGTACCAAGCGGGTAAATTTGAAACGAGACTCCACGATTCTGTTCCTCCTTTTGCCACCACAGAGCATGAAGAATAAGGGCAGTGAAGGCAGGAGGAGCCTCTAGGTGGCGTTCTCTAAAGGCACTGCAAGTAGCGTTGTTCCTCGTTGCGCTTCCACAAACTGAACGTGTTGCATAGGGGTTTCCACCAATAACTGCAAACGCCCGTTCCGAATCCATACTCCCGGATGGGTCTCTACAACGGTAATAGTCGCCGTTACTCGCTCTTTTGTAAGCAGTACGTTGCGCCGCTTCTCTTCACGCAGTAGCCGTATACGGTCTTCCTGAACCTTCTGATGGCTCTGTATCTGTTGGATAAGGGCGCGGCGTTCATCCGTAAGGTTTCTGTGTGCGGCGGAACTGCTAAAAGGCTTGAGTGCCGACTGGATACGTAGGATATTATAGTTACAGCCCACCATTTCCTGCTCAATCTCAATATCGCGCAGGGGAGTGTAGTGGTCGTTTCCTACTTCGAGGGTTGTCTCAATAAAGTCGGAGGTTCCCACGCTACCCGCGGTGATCTCCCTGAAAGCGCGTACCGTTCCGCCCATAATACGCGAGTAGGGGCTACCCACAACCTTCTGCCGTGTTTTTATGTCGCAGTTGATAAGGTCGCCATCTACATACACAGTACCTGCCGTTACGATAATACAGTTCTCGGCGTTTTGTAGTAGAATATCGCCTTTGGAGCGTAGGGTACAGTTTTTGACCTCACCTTGCACCGCGATAAACTCTTCGGCAACAATCTCCGCGTCCGTTATCGCATCAAAAAAGATAACACCCTGCTCAAACGTATGATACCCCCCTACTACCTCTTCGGGGAACTGCTGAAACCCCGCAACCGTAAGCCGTTCTCCATGCAGATAGCAGTAGCCGTCCGTAGTAGCATGAACATGGAGGCTATCGGCAGAATGTGCCACGTTCTTGCCTAAAGAGAGGTAGGCGGGCTTACTAGGGCGATAGGGTACATCTCGGATAGGGAGGGTGCAGGTTTTGCCTAGTACTCCGGGTTGAGCAGGGATGGTAGAGGCTACCTCTTGCCCTTTTTTTACCAGTTGACGGGCATCTAGGGCAAACCAGTCTGTCGTTTCGGGGAAGGTGAAGTGCTTGGGAGGGTGCTGGCGAATAACCTCTTCCGAAAGGAAATAGCGTACCTTCGCATCTTGTCCGTCTTTGGGAAGAACACCTTGCGCCCCTACCACTTCGGTAGGTAACGCCGCAGTTCGGGCTTGGCTAATCCCTGCCTGTATCTCTTCTGGGCGGGAACTATGCCCTGCGTTCATGCGGTGCAGACGCTCTAGTATCTCTTCAAAACTCGCGTCTTTGCCATCACCCTGCGGGGGGTAGATAGTGACTAGGGCTTGCGTGTGGTCGTGGTTTAAGCGGACTTCAAAGCGTCCGTTTTGGTTTGTCATCTCTATTCGCCTTGTGACGTGATTAAGATTTTGTGGTGGGGTATTACTAACTTGCTTTCGTAAGTGACACCGCATGAACCACCGTGCCGTGCATCGCCTCTACAAACCTAACCTCTTGTAAGAGAGCCGGTACGGTCAATTTAGAGCGACCATTCCGTATCTTTACTCCCGAAAAAACCTCATTTGCCTCTATGGTAGCGTTGATGTGGTTTTTGGCAAACAGGGCACATCGGTGTTGCTCCGTTTTTAGGAGGCGAATACGCTCTAGTTCTAAATGCTGGAGGGTTTGGCACTGCTCTCGCATCTGGCGGTACTGCTGTAACCCGTCTTGTAGCATGGTATTCTCTAGGGGTTTGAGGGTAGCTTGAATACGGTGTAGGTTGTGCTGGTGGGTCGCTAGTTCGCGTTCTATCTCTATAGCGCGTAAGGGAGTGTAGTAGTCGTTGCCTACCTCTACAAAGGTCTCTGTTCCTTTGGGGTCTCCTAGCCTCCCCGCAGCGACTCCACCAAAGGCGCGTAGAGTACCCCCAACCACCTGTGCCTCCTTACAACAGACGACTTTTTGGCGTGTCATAACGTCGCAGTTCTCTAATCCAACCTCTACAAAGACATCGCCGGGAGTGATGATTTTACAGTTTTCGGCACTCTCTATCAGTACATCGCCGCTTACACGTAGGGTACAGTTTTTTAGGTTTCCGCGAACCGCAAGAAACTCCTCCACGATAATCTGAGCATCGCTTGCTCCCTGATAGAGAATGGCTCCCTTGCCGAGCGCGTACTCTCCCCCCTTTATTTCGTTAGGAAACAGATGTAAGGGAATAACGGTTAGCCGCTCTTCTTTAAGGTAGAAATACCCGTCTTCAGTGGCGTAGGCGCGTACTCCATGAGGGTCTAGTACCACGTTATCCCCTATCGCACCATCGGGGGGCTTGCCGGGCATATAGGGAACGTCATGGGTGGGGAGGGTGCAGGTTTTTCCTAATACCCCTAGTTTGAGGGGGGTGATAGAGGCGAGTTCCTGCCCTTTTTTTACTATCTGAGCGGGGTCGAGGGAGAACCAGTCGGTTGCACCAGAGAGGCGCGGGTGTTTGGGAGGATAACGGCGTAACAGGTTTTTGGGAAGCGAGTGACGGATAACCGCGTCCTGACCATCCACCGGCATAACGCCTTGTGCCGCCAAAACCTCCATCGGCATAGCGACGGCACGGGCGTGTTGTATCCCGTCCCTAATCGCATCTACGCGCAGGTTATGCCCCACGCGCATCTGCCGCAAGCGGTCTACTATCTCGCCAAGAGTAACCTCTTTCCCGTCGCCATGAGGGGGGTAGATAGTGACGACTGCCTGTGTATGATTAGAGTTTAAGTGAGCGTCGAAGCGTCCGTCAATGTCTTCCATCGTTGTACCTAAGCCGTGTTCCTGATTCACACCTATTGCGGTAGTACATTATTGGGGAAACGGCTTAGAAACTAGAGAGAAAAGGGCAAAAACCCTGCCTTTTACGGGCTACTAGGCTTCTCTTCGGGGGAAAGTGGGCGATGGCGGTGCATATGCGCCTTAAAATCCCCCAAACAGACCCAGCGGGTTGGAGCGTTCAAATCGACCTCTGCTACTGCTACTGTTCCCCAATCCGTCGCGAGTGCAACGGGCTTACCTTCGTGATTATAGATAGCAGAGAGCATCCAGTTTCGCGAAACATCTTCGTAGGTACTGCTCACAATATAGACGTGGTTCTCACAGGCTCGCGCCGATGCCAACAGCGGGTTGCATCCCCATACGGGCCAAGCGATAACCTCTGCCCCGTTACGGGCAAGTTCTAGTGCTACTTCGGGAAAGAAGCCGTCGTAGCATATCATCATCCCAACCTTGCCAAAAGCGGTCTCGAAGACGGGGTACTCGCTACCGGGAGCCATGCCGCCCTGTACTTCGGTACGCGGCAAACAGACCTTGCGGTACTTGCCCACTATCTCCCCGCTGGGGTCGATAAGAACGGCGACATTATACAGAAGATGCCCCGCTCTCTCCACCAAACCCGCCACGATATGAATACGATATTGACGTGCAAGCATACCAAAGTAGCGGGTAGAGTCTCCGGGTATGGGTTCCGCAACATCGGCGTAGGTTTTGTCTAGCCCATAGAGGGTTAGCGTTTCGCCAAGCACCACAAGGTCGGTGTTCTGCCGTGCCGCTTCCGCAATCAAGGGCGCGTAGAGTTCGCAGTTACCCTGTGGAGTTTTGCCCCCGTGGGGTTGAAAGTGTACCGTAGCCAGTCGTACTATACGCTTTGGGGGCGGGGCAGTCTCTACCAAAGAGGCTTGGCTCCACTCTACCTTGCTATCAGGCGACCATTGCAGATGTAGTTCTACCACCGCTTGCGTCGCACCAGAGGGGGCGCGGTAGGTATGTGAAACCTCCGTCCAGCCCTCTGCGTCTGTACTTTGTGCTTGGGGGTGTTCGGTCTCTGCCATCGCAACGGAGTCGCACAGGTAGCCCTCGCAGGTAGCAAGGTCTTCTGGAACGGCTTTCCCCTGCACGTCGAACCAGTCTATTTTTACCACCACACTTCGGCGGGGGGCGGCTACGTTTTGCGCCCGATAGGACACTTCAAAACGATAGTGTGTGCCGCCCGTAACGGGAAACGTTTTTGCCCACCAACCGTCTAACCCCTCACGGAAGTCCGCCTCTATAATCAGTACCTCGTTACCTGTTGGGGAGGCAGAGGAGAGGTAGGAGAAGCGTGGGCATATCTCCTCACGAGGTGCGAGACCTTGCCAGCCGTTAAAGTCGGCTTGGGGAGCGTGGTATATGGGTGTCATGGTAGCCTCCGATAAGGGATATTGGGGTTCAAACTGAGTCTACCCAACTTTGGGGGTTGGTATCCTCCCGAAACGCTTTTGTTATCCCCTTTTCGCGGAAAAGGACTAAAATTGTGACTTTAGGAGAGGAATTTCTAGTATAATTGACTTAGGAACTCATGTTATGTAGGAAGGAAGCCGTATGGCGCACCCAGTAACACAAAACACAACTACGCTAGAGATCACGGGTATCTCACTTGCGCTAATGAAGCGTATTGAAGAGAGAGCAAAAGAGCGTGGTGAGGATAGTGGTAGTTTTGTACGCGAATGGCTTCAAGAAAGTCTTGGTGTCGCTACAGATTCTCCTAAACAGGCTTCTTTAGAAGAGATACTCTCTCCCTTAAGAGAAGATTTTGAGAATACAGGGATGACCGATGATGAGTTGGGGGAATTCATCTCCCACGAGATAAAACAGTACCGTACTGCTCATAAGACAAAAACACCAGTGCGCTCATGAGTACCCCATTGACGTTTGTACTGGATACAGGGGTTATACTACAAGCAACACTTAACCCTTCTGGTCCTGCAAATAGATTACTACGAATGCTTGAGAGTGGAGAGGGGATTTTATATCTTAGCCCCCAAACTCTGACAGAAGTTGAAGATATTTTGAGCCGCCCTGCAATTCGTGAAAAGTATCCCCATTTAACGGACAGAGTTGCAGATAGTATGTTGAATCGCCTGAAAACTCTAGCCGAAACTGTAAACGTCATTCAGCGATATGTAGAGTATCCACGCGACCCTAACGATGAATCCATTCTCAACCTCGCGATTCAGCAAAAAGTAGATTTTTTGGTCTCTAGGGACAAGGATATTTTGGATTTAGGGCAAAGTGCAGATTTTCGTTTGCTACATACCACTATAAAGGTCGTCAATCCTGTAGCGGTACTAGAATTACTATATAAACAGGGTGTCTAACTACCCTTTACGGAGTGTTGTATTGTTAGGAATCGTTTTTGTAGGAAGGAAGCCGTATGCGTAATAATCACCGCCATAGTGTTGTGTGGGTAGGAGTAGGAGTAATGTGTCTTGGGCTGACCGCGCAGTCTGTAGAGACAGCACACGCTCTTAGCCCCCGCCTCTCTGCACCTCCCAAAACCACACGGAAGGGGGCTACTCGGCAAGAGAACGAGTACCTTGCCGCCTGTGAATCCGGAGATACCGCAAAGGTGAAATCCCTCCTTGACGATGGAGTTAGCGTAAAGACCGCCGATGCAGGGGGCTACTCTGGGCTTCACCTTGCGATTCGTAGTATTCCCGTCATTCGCCTTCTGATAGAGAACAGGGCAAACGTGAACGCCGTAGACAAAAAAGGGCGTACCCCGTTGGTACTCGCGGCGATTGCAGGACAGATTGGCGCAGTAGAAGAGTTGCTTCATGCGGACGCGAGGGTAGATGTACGCGATTCGGAGGGGTGTACTGCCCTGTCGAGAGCGGTACTCAACCGCCGTCCGCGTACCGTTGCCCTCCTTATTGCAAACGGCGCGAATGTGCATATACAAGACAATCAAGGACGTACCCCGCGAGATATGGCGAAAGAGGTGAAAGACCCTCAGATACTGAAAATGTTAGAGCAAGCGGTAGTCAACCCGCCCCGTGTTACACCCAAAAACCAGAACCCAACGACTAGCAACCCGCCTGTGCATCCCCCCGACGAACACTCAAACCCGCAACCGCTTACCGGTAGCGGTACGTTACGCTATGCTCAGGATATGCTCTTGGGAGTGTTGCAAGAGGGGGCGCGTTCCCGCAACGCTCTGCGCTACTTCGACGGCAAAACCGAAGCACAACTGCGTCGCGAACTAGAATCTCTGCGCCGTGAACAGACACGCGGCAGTTTGGGATATCGTAGCCTATCGTATGTGCTTGCCTACTATGGGGTGGATGTGCTTATCAACGCGCAACGGGTGATGTATAACTGGCTCTACCCCGATGTGTTCGGAGACGAACCCAAAAACAGACAAGCAGACCCTACCGCCGAAGCGATAAAGCGTATCTATCAGCGTAACCCTTCGGACGATTTGCTAGGTAAAGTCTTTTTTGTGGTACGGCAAAACCGCGTTAATTCGGAAGACCCCTCTGTGCTGGTCTCCGATATGTTTGTGCAGTACCCTACCGCCATGCTACGCGCCTCCATCGTGCGCTCTGGCGAGAGCCGCGATGCGAGTATCACCACTCTGGCGCGTATTCTGAATGAGTACAACGGCTATCGGCGGGTACAACGTATTCTAAAAGACCTCACCCAAAGCGAAGAGCGCGGCATCTCTAGTGCGGCGCAAGACATACTCGACCAACTGCGCCGTATTCACACCAACTAATCGAACTGCCCTTTAAGGAGATATGGGAACTTGGCAACCGCTTCCAACACCGCAAACGTAACCCCCGCGCTCACTATGACGAACATCCGCAAGGAGTTTCCGGGTGTTCTCGCCCTTGATAACGTCTCGCTAACGGTTCTGCCGGGAGAGGTTCATGCGCTTTTGGGAGAGAATGGGGCGGGTAAATCGACCCTAATGAAGATTTTGGCGGGGGCGCAACCCAAAGATAGCGGCGAAATTCTTCTGTATGGGCAGACCGCGCATATCGACAGTCCACAAAAAGCGATGAGTTTGGGGGTCTCGATTATCTATCAAGAGTTCAACCTCGTCCCCTATCTTACCGTAGGCGAAAACATCTATCTGGGGCGCGAACCCCGCGCCGCTATTCCCGCGTTTGTAGATTTCAAGAAACTGTACGCCGACGCACAGCAGGTTATGGACAAACTCAAGGTGAAAATCGACGTTCGCGCCCCCGTCCATACCCTCAGCGTGGCGCAACAGCAGATGGTAGAGATTGGCAAAGCGACTAGTAGGCAGTCTAAAATTATCGTGATGGACGAGCCGAGCGCAACCCTTACCGACCACGAACTACAGTCGCTATTCACCCTTATTCGGCAACTGCGAAGCGAAGGGGTGAGCATTATCTACATCTCACACCGACTAGAAGAGGTGTTTGAGGTGTGCGATAGGGCGACTATTATGCGAGATGGACGCTGGATTGCTACCGAAGAGGTGAAAAACCTGACCCGTGAAGACATTATCCGCCTGATGGTAGGGCGCGAACTAAAAGATGCTATCCCGAAAGTCGCGGCAACCCCCGGCGAACCCGCCCTCAGCGTGAAAAACCTGTGCCGTGATGGGATTTTGGATAATATCTCGTTTACTGTGCGAAAGGGAGAGGTGCTTGGAATTGCGGGGCTGGTGGGCGCAGGAAGAACAGAGACCGCCCGTGCTATCTTCGGGGCAGACCCCATAACGAGCGGAACCATTGAGGTAGCGGGGAAATCGGTTCAGATTCGCTCTCCGCAAGAGGCGATTAAGTACGGTATCGGGCTAGTAACCGAGGATAGGAAACAGCAGGGGCTAGTGCTAGGTATGGCGGTACGTGAGAACAACACCCTCGCGAACCTGCAAGCACTAACGAGCATGGGCTTTGTGCGCCGTGCAGAAGAGAAGAAGGTCGCAGAGGAGTATCGCACCAGTCTCTCTATAAAAACTCCCACCATCGAACAGACGGTGCAGAACCTTTCGGGGGGGAATCAGCAGAAGGTAGTACTGGCGAAGTGGCTGTTTACTGGCGCGAAAGTGCTGATTTTCGACGAGCCTACGCGGGGTATCGACGTGGGTGCGAAGAGCGAAATCTATAAACTGATGAACGAACTTGCGGCGCAGGGGGTCGCGATTATTATGATTTCGTCGGAACTGCCAGAGGTTATCGGGATGAGTGACCGTATCTTGGTGATGCACGAGGGGCGCATTACCGGCGAACTAAACCGCGCCGAAGCGACCCAAGAGAAGATAATGCACCTTGCAACGGGGGGAGAGTAACACCGTGTAAGGGCATAAGGCAGACAGGAGGGGCAAAATGGACTTCCGAGAGCAGATGGAAAAAGATGACCGCTTTAGAAGAAGATCTATCACATTCTATTTTATCTACTCGATACTCGTGGGGCTAGGAGTAGCATACTACTGTATCAACGAAAACTGGTGGAGTGAGAGCGACAGAATAGCCTATGCGAACTACCCTTTCTTAAGATACTTCTTGGGGGGCATGGGCTTCTTACCCGCCTCCATTTCTGGAGGGCTATTGCTACAATTACGACGTGTAGACCGTAATAGCCAACAAATAAATGTTGCGGACATAAGCCCTGTAGAAGAGCCACTCGAACCCGTATCGCTACAGGCGATTGAGTTTCAAATTCCAACCCCTGAAGACCGTGCCAAACTCCACCGTCTTATGGTGGAGGCAGATAAATATAGCCGTTGGACAAACGCTCGTTTTATGGGGAAGTTACCAATACTCCTACAATTCGGGGTGTTCGTTGTTGCCTTCACCCAAAGCGCATATCTGATAGTTCTTCTGGGTGTTGCTCTGGCTCTCTATATCATCTTCACTTTTTTTGCGCTCTATACTATCATTCAGTGGCAACGGCGCAACAAAGCCCTCAAAAAACACTGTGTAGAACTACTACAACGTTCGCCGCACCCCTGCCTTGTAGGAAACGCCCTCTACTATCTGCGTACCTCCCAACAAAAGAACCCTGAAGCCTACGAAACGATAGCAAACATCCTCTATTCGATGGGCAGAGAGGAGTTTGTACTGCACTTTGCAGACCACAAGCACTCCTTCAAGAGCGTGTTGCGCTCTGCCTGTTTTCGGCAGGAGAAGTATCCCACTATTCTGGTTCGCGCAGTGCTTCATGCGGTTCAGGAGATGGAGGAGGTATCGCTGTTGCCCGTAGTGCGCTTTACCGCCAACTGCGCCAAGAGCAGAGAGGTACGCCAAGAGGCAAAGGAGTGCGCCCGTATTTTGGAGGTGGTAAGCAACGCACAAAACAGCCCCGAAACCCTGCTGCGCCCCGCTTATGCCGTACCCACTGGTGAGTTACTGCGCCCCGCCTACACCCCACAAGAGACCCCCCAAACCCTGCAGATGCTCCTAAAGCCCTCTCAAAACCCAGAGGAAAGGGGTTAAAACCTCACTACAAGCAACCACTTTTGAGTTGCACAGCAATAGTATCCTAAAATCCATATTCCTCTCAACCTACGAATGGCAAAGGAATTGCGAGTGAGAAATTACGGTTTAGCAGAACCTACTTGGATCTGCCCGATGGAGGCTTGCATGGGGGCAGGAAGTTTTAACAGTCGGCGCGACAACTCCATAACCGCCTACAGGGGTTTCCCATCGGCTTCCAGATAGGGGTAGATGAACTTGTTTACCGGCTCTCCCTGTTGCGCTGGTGAGAGAACGAGGTTGCGTCCACGAGAAATAGCTACAGCGTTGTGCTCTAGTACAAGATTACCGAACTGGTAGTCGCGCAAATCAGGGCGTTTGTGGTCTACCCAGCGAATTCCATCCGACGCATCCACAGGAATCCAGCCATAATCAGGTTGATAGATACAGGCGTAGCAGTGATAACTGGTGATTTTCGCCTGTTCGGGGAGAGGGGAAGGCAGGGGTACACCCGCAACGCCAAAGCCGTACTCGTGGATTACGGGGATGTTTTGCGTTCGCGCCAGCGAAATAAAGTAGCTATGCAGATCGGTGCAGTCGCCTTTTTTGTAGTCGCACACGAAATCAGAATCACCTACGCCTAATTTCGGCGACTCCGACTTATAGTCGTACTGCATACTAGAGAGGATATGCTCGTAGAGCGCACGTGCTTTATCAAGTGTCGTTGTTTTTCCTGCCGTCACATTTGCAGAGATAGCAAGGAAACGCCCCCCCGATAGGCAGGCTTTTTTCTCCCATCAGATTCATCTTTAGAAATTTTGTGGACTCTTTTTGGGGATGGCGAGTTGCATCTCCCAATACCCGCATCTCCTTGCGGTTTACCACGTAGCGCACGGTTACGGTAAGCGGGGTTTGCGTTGCATCGAGGTGTACATAGACCATTCGGTTCTTGTAGCGGTTCTCCTGATTGATTTTATAGTCGGGAGCACCTTCGACTACGAGGCTCTCTACTTTTTGCCATTCGCTATCAGAGGGCGCAGGAATCCACAAAGAGGCTTCTTTGGTTCCTGCGGGCAGAGCGGGGACAGTCGTTTTGCAGACAAACTCGGTGGTCATGGAGCGTGCATCCGTCTTGGGGGCGGCTTGCGCGATAAGGGCGTTCTCGCCAAACGATAAGGCGAGCGACAAGGTAATAAGGACTTTTAATGACAGGCGCATGGTGTGCGAAGGTTCCTCCTAAAATAGACGTGACAGGGAAAGCGATTGAGCATACTCGCCGCCGTTATTATAGTAACAGAACCTTAAACCTGGCTAAGATTAGTGTTAGAGTTTTTTAAGCATAAGTCGGTGCTTTTGTCCCACCTTGCGTAAGTGGTTCAGGTGAGGGATGAGGCGTTTTGAGTACAAAGTTACAGGGTGTAATAAATTTACATAAGTTCACTATCTTATTTGAGATGTGACACACATCGTTTTACCTCTCATAAACTACCACTATAACAACGTTTGAAGGAGGATTGTGCTTTGTTTTCTGCGCTTCGACGCACTGTGAATGCGTCACTCTGTTTTGCGGCTCTCCTCTGTACCTCTTCACTCACCTCTGCTCAAGTAGGGCGGGTGTGGGGGTGGGGGCAAAATCCGCATGGAGAACTCGGCTATGGTTATTTTGGCTATACCGCATTTCCTACCCCCATTTTGAATATCAATGGCGTGCGCGATGTTCATACTATAAATGCCCATTCACTTGCTATAGACTCGAATGGCTCTCTCTGGTCGTGGGGATATAACAGTAATGGGCAACTTGGTAACGGCAACCGAATCCCAACAGCATCTCCCAAGCAGGTAAGCGGACTGGGCTATATCGTGGCTACCTCCGCAGGTGATTCCCACTCACTAGCAGTAGATGCAGATGGGAACCTTTGGGCATGGGGCTCAAACCTCTGGGGGCAGTTAGGAACTCACACCTCTGCCTATACCCTCACCCCAACCAATGTTCCCACCCTCTACGATATTGTAGAGGCTACAGCGGGCTACCAACACTCACTGGCTCTTCGTGTAGATGGAGCGGTATTTGCTTGGGGTAGTAATCATTTTGGAGAGTTGGGCTTGGGAACCGGGGTCTCCTCCACAGGAGACCCTGCATTAGTTTCTGGGGTAGATGGAATTGTCCAAATTTCGGCTACAGGCTCGTCTAGCCTCGCCCTGCGCTACGATGGAACCGTATGGGCTTGGGGAGATAACTCCAAAGGGCAAGCGGGGCTACCTTCTCAAAATAATAGAGTCCAGTATGCTCCCCAAAAGGTCTCTGGTATCTCTAATGTGGTTCAGGTGGCTACAGGAGGGCTACACTGCCTTGCTCTGCGCTCAAACGGAACCGTATGGGCTTGGGGGGCGAACTACTATGGTCAACTCGGCAACAACTCCCTTATAGATTCTAGCACCCCTGTTCCCGTATCAGGGCTAGGGCAAGTGATTCAAGTAGCAGTAGGAGGGGAGTACTCGCTTGCTCTCAAGGCAGATGGTACGGTATGGGTTTGGGGGGCAGACCTATCCAACCACCCCGGCACCGGTCCTTTTGGCGCAAACCTCACTCCGATACGCATCACAGGACTGAACAACATTAAGAGTATCTCTGCGGGTGCTGCGTTTGCCACCGCCATGAATGCCAACGGCTCTCTTTCGTCGTTAGGAAACAACTGGGCAGGACAGCTTGGAAATGGCGGAGCTGGCTTTCCTTATGGTGTGGTCTCTGCTTGGACATCCGACACAGTACAAGTCTGTGCGGGTAATCTCTTCTCACTTTCGCTTCAAACAGATGGAACCGTATATGCTTGGGGATCTAATGAGCATAACGAGTTGGGTGACGGTACTACCTTTCCGCGTTCGCTTCCAACTCCCATTCCCAACCTTACCAATGTTGCTCTTATCGCCACAAAGGGATTCCATTCGCTTGCTCTCAAGAAAGATGGAACTCTCATGGGTTGGGGTTGGAATGAGTATGGGCAAGCCAGTACCGGAGGAGGGGGAAATACACCTGTTCCGACACCTGTTCCCGGTTTGTCGGATGTGGTACAGGTAGCAACAGGATATGCCCACTCATTAGCCCTCAAAAAAGATGGAACCGTTTGGGCGTGGGGATTAAATACACATGGTGCGTTAGGAGTAGGAAATACCCTAGATAGCGGTACCCCCCAACAGGTCGTAGGCTTGTATGGAGTGGTACAGATTGTTGCCGGCTACTACCACTCTCTTGCTCTCACCTCTGATGGAACCGTTTGGGCATGGGGCTGGAACAACTTTGGGCAACTCGGTAACGGCTCTAAGAGTGATAGCAGTCTCCCTGTTCAGATACTGGGGCTAACGGGGGTAACTCAACTCTCTGCGGGGCTTCACCACTCCCTTGCTCTGAAATTGGATGGAAGTGTTTGGGCATGGGGAAGGAACAGCAATAACCAACTCAGTGTGGTAGGGCTAGATAGCTCCTCGGTTCCGATACAGTGCCAAAACGTGAGCGGAATCTCCCAGATTTCAGCGGGCGCACTTCACTCTGTCGCGCTTAAAACAGACGGAAGTGTTCTATTTTGGGGGGCAGATGAGGATGGACAGTTCGGAGACGTAACCTTTGCGCGTGCCGTGGTAGTATCGCCTATTGTTGGCTTAGAAGGGCAGACCAACATCTCCGCAGGACACGCTCACACGCTTTCGGTACAGGCACCGAAACTGAACATCAGCATCAGCAATACCAATGTATCTACCCTCTACGGGAAGGGAGTGACCCTTAAAGCGACCCTCAAAAATCAGTTGGGGCTTCCCCTGTTCAACCAAACTGTAGACTTTTATATCGACGGGCAAGCCCTTGCGACTACAGTCACTAACTTAGAGGGAGTGTGTAGTCTGGATATCCCAGATAATACAACTTACGAAGTAGGAAAACACAAAATAGTGGCTCTCTTCGATAACGGCAACGCACGTTATAATGCCTCTAGCGGTGTGGCAACCCTAACGGTTCGCAAGTCTAATACAGCAATCACCGCAGACAGTAGCAGTGGTGCCCCTGGCAACTATCTCCTTCGGAGCGTCTCTGTTGCGAACCTCCACCAACACTCCTGTGGCGGATGCGGTTCTCAACTTTAGCGTCGATGGAGTAGTTATAGGGAGTGCTTCTACCGACAGTAACGGTAAGGCAAGCCTACCCTATACTGTGGACGAACGCTTTGGAGCCGGAAAGCATAAGCTCGTGGTAGCCTTTGCAGGAGACAAAAATCATAGTGCCACCACCAAAACGGCAACCTTCAAGGTTGTAGCCGCACAAACTCAGGTCGCTGTTACCGACGCAACTGCCTCTAGGGGGGCAACCATTAGCCTACAGGGTAGCATCGCACGGGTTACAGATGGTGCTCCGTTGGCAGGCAGAATGGTGCGCTTCCAGATAGATGGAAACACCGTCGGCTCTACTGCTACAGATGCTATGGGTATGGCGACACTCTCCTATGCCGTAAACGAAAGCCTCTCTCTTGGGTCTCACAAGATTCGAGTACTGTTTGACGGAGAGCCTCTCTATAGCAAAAGTTCCGGTACGGGGACGCTCAAGGTGAAATAGGAGACATCCTACCAGTTCGCACCAGAAGCGTGGAATACATATTCTGGTGCGAACTGACTAGGAGAGAAAAGAAAAGTTCTTGTTGCGGGCAGTGTTGATACTATATGTAGTTTGCAGGTAAGGCAAAACCTATCTCTTATCGGGGCTAGAGAGCGGGATAGAGACCCCTTCGCTTCCCTCTGTAGTTATCCATTTGGGGTCGGTAATCGAGCCAAAACTCTCTAGGAGAACGGTGCGCGGTACGGGGTCTCCGGCAATAGAGTGCGAAAAGAAGTTCCCTCTCTCTCCAGATACCGGTACGTTGGCGTTGAAGTGACCATCAGGATACGTCCACCCACTCACCATCAACTGCCCATTCAGGCGAATGACTTTCCACTGCGCCTCCCCCACCTGATTACCAAAATCAGTTGTCCTCAATGAAATAGAGGAGGGACTTGCCCCTTTCGCCAGTTCATTCAGTTGGTAGAGGGTAGCATATCCGGGACGCTCTAAGGTGATGTCGGCGGTTCTAATCTTCTTCTCCATCTGCATAGGAGGAACAGAGACAGGCATAGAAGTATAGGGTGCCCTTGAGAGTGCCATCATCGCAATAAAGTTGAACATCAACGACCCCGCGATAACCCCTGCAAGAAGCAACCTGCGGAAC
>OMJJ01000383.1 GCA_900299305.1 bacterium
CTCTATCAGTTACCAGTACCCAAAGGCTAACGAACAGAAGATACAACCTATCTTCGAGAAGATACTCGACACCCTAAAACTGGAACAAGGAGGCTAATACCATGCTATGCCGCGCTTGTGGCTTGGATACCAAGCGAACCGACTACTGCGAATGGTGCAAGAAGCCCCTTGCAGGTGGACAACCTGTCGCCCCTACCGCCGCAGTCCCCAACGTACCCACCATTCCCCAGCAGGTAACTCGTACCCGCACCACCCTTACCGGTGAGGTGATTGAGGAGGTGGTTCCGCTACCCCCTGCCCACCCCGAAAACGTGCCTCCCCCCCAACTAGGCGCAGTGCAACTCCCTATCGCTGCTACCGCCGAACTCCTCACTGATAGCCGTCTCTATGAGGACGACACCCCCCTAAGTACCCGTTGGGAGAAGTTCCTCGCTATGTATTTGCCGGTGTTTGCGGTCTCTTTTTTGCTCTCTCACTACGCGCCCCACCTGTTTGTCTGGATAACGATACTGGACGTGTTCCTTGCGGGGCTACTGTTGAGTGCTTCCCGCGCCATCCCCTCCTTCGACGATGCTTATGGGGATGTAGGGGTAGCGTTGGTAGTTGCGTTTCTTTTGGGTCCCATTATCGCGCTTATTGGGCTTATCGTGGTTGGCTTGGTAAAGCAGGAGATGAACGGCTCTGTGATAGCCCTGCTTGCCACTTTCCTTATTGTGCGCTACCTCTCTGCGTTCGCTTTTCAGTCCGTAACGGATGTAGGAGTGACGCTCTCGGTGCTGGTAACCTTTGGGATAACCAACACACTCGCGCTCTTCCTTACGTTTGCGGGTTGGATATGCGGGAGTTTCTTCCGCCCGATGGATGAGGTATAACTTAGGGTATGAACCTTACTCTACAATCACTTATCGACTACGACCTCCCCACCATTGCCGACCTCTTCAATCGCGGGTTTGAGGGCTACCTTATCCCCATTACCTTGCAGGGCGGCGTGATACACACTCTGCTAAGGCGAGAGGCTCTCGACCTGGTGGCAAGCCGGGTCGCTCTGCACGAAGGCGAACCTGTTGCGGTGTCGTTTATCAATGGGCGGGGCAGAGTGTATCGTTTGGGTTCGTTTGGGGTGTTTAAGGACTGGCGAGGTAAGGGGGTGGGTAAGTGGCTCATGGAGCAACTTATTGAGGAGGCAAAGGGGCGGGGCGCAACCTCCATGCGCCTAGAGGTCATTCAACAGAACACCCCTGCCGTAAACCTCTACCGCAGTTTGGGCTTCCAAACGGTGCAGTCGCTCGTTGGGTTTCGGGCAGAGAACCCCGCAGGAACTGCCTCTCCCTACACCGAGATTGACCCTCTTATCGCCGCTCGCCTTCTGATTCAACACTCCCCCAATCTCCCTTGGCAAATCTGCGGGGAGACTCTGCTCGCCTCGAATCCCAATCTGCGTACCTTTCAACTAGGGCAGACCGTTCTCTTTATCGAGTTTTTGGGTACGGAGAGTGTGCTTGTACGCGGGATGCTACGGGGAACCGCAGAAGAGGTGCAGACTCTCTTCCGCGCACTCTTTTCCGACTTTCCGGGGCGCAACTGGAGGCTGGTCGCCGTCTTTCCAGAGAGGCTAGTGCAAGATGTCATGCCGCCGCTAGGCTTTACACCCGATACGATTTCTCAGTGGGAGATGGTCTTGGATTTTGTAGAAAAGCCCCTGCTGTAAAATATCTGATTTGGTAAACGAGGTGTTGCAAAGGCTGGCTACTCTACTTTGAATGAGGTGCGCTTTGTCCGTATCAAGAACTCTGCAAAGGAGGGAAAGCCAATGCAAGAAAATAAAATGGAAAAAGGAAAACAAGCCCCCTCTGACCTGATCGAAGGGCTAAAATGTGCCTACCGCCTGTCGAATGCTCCGCAACGAGCAGATGTCACTGCTGCCCTAACAGGAGTTACCACCGCCCTGTACGACAGCCTAGTATTAGAGGAGGTGTTATGGTACGCCCTGAATAAGGGTGGTGAACTTCCCAAAAACCGTGAGGTGTATATAGGTGCATTAAGCCTCCTCTCTCATTCCAAACTTACGGAAGAGGAGAGAAGGTTGCTTGTGCTTACTCTTGTGAAAGTAGATGAGGTATTGGTGAAAGCACGAGGGCAACAGTGGCTAACTGGCATTGGGATTTCGATTTTTCAGGTAGCAATAACTATTTTTTTTCTTCTCATAAATCAGCCTTTCCTATGTACGTTGTTTTGGGTATATCTCTATCCTTGGGCAATGAGGTTTGCTTTCGAGGGTAAACTCTCCATCACAAGAAAGACGTGCCTTATCCACTTAGGTCTCTTGCAAGTCCCCGAAGCCATTCCCTTTCTAGCGCAAACGGACAGGTTCCCTGTTCGCCTTCGAGAGACCGCTACCAAATCGCTCTACCAACTTTTGCCCACCCTAACTCCCGCTCACTACCGCGCATTTAGCAAGGAGACTGTTCCCAACCTCTGCAACCTCCTCTCCCATGAGATACGGCGGCTCTCTCCTAGCAAATTGGAGCGGGCTACACTGATGGTGGAAGCACTAGAGAAGATGGGAGACTCCCGTGCCATACTTACCGTAGAGGCACTACAGAGAGAACTGCGCGAAAAGCAGAAGTCCTTCGAGGAGTTACAACTCCGCGCTCCGTCGGCAACTTGGAACCGTAACGTATATTTCGAGTTACAAAACAAGGTCTCTCACCTGCTCTATGTGCTGTTGGAACGAAGGATACAGGAAGAGCAGCACGATACCCTGCTACGAGG
This sequence comes from bacterium, assembly GCA_900299305.1. Taxonomy (GTDB): domain Bacteria; phylum Armatimonadota; class Chthonomonadetes; order Chthonomonadales; family Chthonomonadaceae; genus CAIJLM01. The sequence goes on from OMJJ01000383.1 coordinate 2,773, forward strand.
TAGTTCTGCCCCCGTAGATACTTCGCAACTGCTACGCCCGATAACGGGGCGAGAGGCACAAGAACCCGCAGAGCAACTCCTCAGAAGCGCGAACAGAGAGGGAGAGCCGTAAGAGACGCTTACCTCCCTTACTCTGCTACCATGTTGCCGTAACTACCACCATCCGACCACCCCCAACCCCGTGCCACCGATTCCCAACCAAGCGCATCCCCCTCCAGTACATCAGGAACACCGAGACTATCCAACATCGCCAAAATCTGAGCGCGGTGGTGCATACTATGCGTTATGAGGTGGGCTATCACGCCTCCGTAGGTGCGCTTGTTGCCGTTGCGTGGGTTGGTAATAAGTTCATCCTCTCTCCCTTGCCGCTCTATGCGGAGGGCAATATCCGCGAAAGCTTTCGATACCAGCGTAAGGCACGTTAGCATACTCTCCAGCGATGTCTCTTCGCGGTGGGAGGCTGTGTTAGTCTGCCCAAGTAAGAAGCCTGTATGACGCTCCATCACGTCTATCAGGTGGTGAAACGTCTCGCGTAGGCTCTTGTCCCCTAGCTCAAAAGGACGGTCTAACTGCTCGTCGGAAAGTTCGCGGCAACGCAATAGCAGTTGTCGGGTTGTCCAAGCATCATGCCCTAAAAGGCGTTCTAAGATAGTCATTATTACCTCGTTTCGTACAAAAAACTGCCCCCTCCGTGCGACGGAGAGGGCTAGGGTGAGGTCAAGAAGGGGTTACTACCGAATACGCGGTTTCATGCCCTCGTAGAACTCGCGGGGTGAGACGTAGCGCGTGTGGTAAGTTATC
>OMJJ01000384.1 GCA_900299305.1 bacterium
GCCTGAAGCGGGGTGTTGGTGCGTTCGCGGCGCACAGCACAGGTCTCTCTGTTTGGTGCGTTGAAAATGTCCATTGAGGCGGGTGGCGCGGCGCGTTTCCAGAAGGTGTACATACTTCTCCGATAGAGACTTTCGCCCATATCTTTGCGGTAGTCGCGGGTGTTACTGCCAATCATGGCAACCGCCTCCCAAACGCCGTCGGGTTGATACGGCTTTACGCTAGGTCCGCCTATTTTGCGTACCAGTAAGCCACTGGCGGCAAGGGCGTAGTCACGTACCATTTCGGCATCCATGCGGTATCTTGCGCCGTGTGCCAAGAGGCGGTTGGCAGGGTCTTTCTGCCGCTTTTCGGGGGTGGTTGCCGCCGATTGGCGGTAGGTTGCAGAGGTGACAATCATCTTGAACAGCTTCTTAATGTCCCAACCACCCTCCCTAAACTCTACAGCAAGCCAGTCTAGTAGCTCGGGGTGCGTGGGCAGCTCGCCGTTCACTCCGAAGTCTCCTGCCGTCTTGACAATACCCGTTCCGAACACCTCCTGCCAGAAGCGGTTTACCGTAACGCGAGAGGTGAGCGGGTGGTTGGGAAGTAGAAGCCATTTCGCAAACCCAAGACGGTTTAGCGGAAGGTCTTTGGGGTAGGCGGGAAGAATGGCGGGGGTAACGGGCTTCACTGCATCCCGCCGTCTGTCGTACTCTCCGCGGAACAGAATATAAGCCATCGCCTCTTCCGAACGCTCGTTAGAGATGTGAGCCGTGGTTCCACGAGAACGGATAGCGGCATCCTCCTCTACCAGTTTCGTCACATTCCCCGCGAGGGTACGATAGGTCTCATCCTTACCGGTCAGCCACCAACTAAATAGTTCGTCTTTCTCATTTGCGGCGAGTTTTTCAGAGCCGCGGGAGGTTAGCCATGCGGCGCGGGTTCCGGTAGCCAGTTGAGCAGCTTCGATGTTGGTAAGGGTACGGTCATAGAGGCGAATATCCTGTATCGCTGTTCCATCTAGTCCTGCGCTGTTGCTACGCTGTCCCACTTTGAAAGGCACGTTGGTACGGATACTGCTTTTCAGAGTGTCGGACTGCGTATCGGTCTCTTTCAGTACCCCATTCACGTACACCTTTACCGAGTCAGGGCGCATCTTTCCGTTGTAGGTTAGGCAGACGTGTTGCCACTGGTTCGCGGCAAGGGGTTCACGGGTAACGACTTTCAACGCGTCGGAGGGCCATTTGCTAATGATGTGGGTTCCTACTTTCCCGCCCTCTACCCACAAGTCCCAACCACGGAAGTCGTTGCCTTCGTCCATACGGCTGAATATCGCACCGCCCGCGTTATCTGTTATCTTAACCCACGCCGACAGAGTGAACGACTGGTCTTTCTCGAAATCGCCCACTTGTGGAGCGGCAAGCGTGTTGCCCGGCTCACGGCGATACGCCTTTTCTGCAATCTGTCCCGCGTTCCAAGTCGCTTTGCCTTGCAGGGTAAGGTTAAGGGGTTTTCCCTCAAAAGTAGTACCGATACGGTTGCCACTCCCCTCGTTCAGCGGGGCATGGAATTTGAGACCGTTTTCTGGTATCGAAGCGGCTATCGTTTGCGAGTTCGCACTGTTCAGCCATGCCACAAAGTCGGGGCGAGAGGCACTCTTTCGGGCATCCGCCTTCTGCTTTGCCTCTTCTAGTTCCGATTTCAGGCTGGCAAGTCGTGGGCGGTCCTGCATTAGCGGAACCTGAATAATGGGCGGTGTGTCTTTTACGTTTCCGTCCATCGCGGCTTGTGTGGTGTTGTTGAAGAACGCGGAGAGGGAGTAGAACTCACGCTGAGAGAGTGGGTCGAACTTGTGGTCATGGCAGACAGCACAACCAGCGGTAGTTCCTAGCCAAACTTGGGCGGCGGTCTCCGTGCGGTCTCGTGTATAGAGAACGAGGTACTCCTCGTTAATGGCTCCGCCTTCGTTGGTGGTGATATTGCACCGATTGAAACCCGTCGCGATTTTCTGCTCTAGGGTGGGCTTGGGAAGCAGGTCGCCGGCAAGTTGCTCAATGGTGAACTGGTCGAAGTGCATATTCTGGTTGAAAGCGTTGATAACCCACTCACGATATGCCCACACCTCACGGAAGTTATCGAAGTGGATACCATTGGTATCGGCATAGCGTGCCGCGTCTAGCCAGTACCGTGCGCGATGCTCTCCCCATTGGGGGGTTGCCATAAGGCTATCTACATACTTCTCGTAGTAGTTAGGCGATTTGTCGTTTACAAACCGTGTTACATCGGCGGGGTCGGGAGGTAGTCCGGTGAGGTCTAGGCTAAGGCGACGTGCAAGAGTTCTTCTGTCCGCTTCGGGGGCAGGTTTCAGTCCTGCTGCCTCTATCTTGGCAAGAATAAAGTTGTCGATGGGGTTCCGCACCCATGACTTATTGGCTACCTTGGGAACTGCTGGGCGCACGGGGGCAATATACGACCAGTGCCTCTCATACTGCGCCCCCTCTGCTACCCACCGCTTTATCAGTTCAATCTGCTTGGGGGTGAGGGTTTTGCGGGTGCGGGCGGGCGGCATAAGAGGTCCTTGCCCCATAATACGCTTTACCGCCTCACTCTCTTGTGGCTTGCCCGGAACGATGGCGGCATGTCCGCCTTTCAGCAAAGTGGCATCGGCAAAACGGTCTAGGCGCAGGTCGGCTTTTCGCGCCGCCGAGTCGGGTCCGTGGCAAGGAAAGCAGTTCTCGGCAATAATGGGACGGATGTCGCGGTTATACTGGAGTTTACCTGCGGTTGCGGCTTTAGGGGGCGCGGCAGATGTCCACAGGGCGGAGCCGAGTAGTAAAAGGCTTCCCGTTCCCATGCCAAGCAAGGAGAGGGATAGGTTTCTGGAGTTAAGCAGTCGCATAGATGTCTACCTCATCGTGTCGTGAGTTAGGATGTTTAGAAACTTAGGTTACGTAAGCATTACAAGGTGATACGAAACTGGCAGGGACTCACCCCCTCTAAATCTCCCCCTTCGCAAGGTGGAGACTTGCAATGCACCCTTTCCTGCTCAGTTTTGAGAGACAAAAAGCCTTTTGTGAGAGGTGAGATTCCCTCCCCTTGTAAAGGGGTAGGGTTAGGGTGGGGTGAGTGCTGACCTGACTACAAGCAACACTTTGCATAACCACAGTTAGGATGTGTTACTATACCCCAACGGGTACTTTAGTGAGAAGGCAGGAGCCTCGTTTTGTTCCTATATTATCCTGCTATTTTCTTTATAGAACGCTCACCTACTGCCAACGAAACAGAGCGTACCCCGCAGGGGAGAGCGTGATCTCGTGTTCGGTAAGCCCCTCATTATCGGATTTCTCGGTGAGTGGGGTAAACGACTTTGTGGCGGGGTTATACTGCTCTATGGGGTGCTTACCGGAAAAGAACTGTAGTTTGGACTTAGTTTCGGCTTTGTAGTCGCGGTTTGTAGCGAGTACATACAGGTAGCCCATTCCATCGCGGAAAATACCAAGTGTGAGGTTCCCCTTCCCTACCGAACGCGCCAAGCTAGAACTCGGCGGCTTCTTTCCGTCCGCAGGAATCTCTCCTGTTTGGAAGGTCATTAAGCACTTGGCATTATAAAGAAAGCCAGCAAGTGTTCGTACCTCTTCGTTTACACGCTTTACGGGGTCGTAGAGGGGACCGGGTTTGCCGTCCCGCTCCATAATCGCGTGGCTCCATTGAAATGTTTTATCGTCGGGGGGAAGCCAGTAGGTGAAATAGATTAGCCCACTCACTCCATACGCCATCGACTGTAACGCTTCGTAACGCAGTTCGTTTTCGTTCAGTTTGCGGTAGCCCCCATGCGAAACCGAGAGGATGATATTCCAGAAGGGAACTCCCGCTATCTGCGCCGCCCTCTGTGCCGAAGCGAGATTACCCAAAAAGCCCACTCTATCACGGTCTTTTAGAAAGTGGTAGTGGTCGTAACTCAGAACGTCGGGCTGAACGGTGTTGAGATAGGTTTCGAGGTACTCGTCGTAGGTTGTGGTGTTGAGTTGGCTTGGGGTCGCGTCTCTATCGTTAGAGGCGTAGTTGGGAAACAGATTGATAAAGGCGGCGTGTTGTGGGTCAAGTTTACGGAGGGTCTCTACCACCTGTTTGAGTTCTCCAAACTGTTTTGCTCCCGGCTCGTCGGTAATAAAGTAGCCCATGAGTGGCAGAAAGTGACTGTACTCTTTTACCACCGCTTTAAGGTCGGACAGTGCTTTGGGGTTCCCCGTGATAGTGAGCGGAATACGTGAGTCGGAGATAACTGCCTGAAGCCCTACCTTTCTGCAGAGTGCGAGCAGTTTGCGGTTCATCTCTACCGTGATATTGCCCTCACAGGGCGGCATCACCACCGAGAAGCCCGCACCTTTTATCAGGCGGTACTGCTCTTCGGTCATAAACGCTTCGGGGGGGCTACACCAAAAGCCTATGGGGAAGTCGGCGGGGCGAAGGCTACTCTGTGCGTGTGCCGTGCGTACCCAACTCATAAGAAACAGAGCCAAAGTAAAAAACTTGAGTAGGGTTCTCATATATCCTCTTGTGCCTCCTCGTCCCGCTGTATACGCTCTTCCAAAATCACTTCAACGGGAGTCTTGTCGTCTAGTCGGGCTTGTGGGGTTCCCAGCCACAGGTTATAGTTATCGGTGAGCCTGTCGCGCATCTCTTCAAAAATAAGTCCCTGCTCTAGTAGTGCTTTCCGGTTCAGTAGCCAGCGGCGGTGTGCATCGGCGCGAAGTGCGCCCTCTCGCCAGCCCATCAGTTCGCCCCAAGCCAGTTCGTCGCCTATCTCACGCGGAAGCCACAGGCAGAGGTTATCTAGTTCGTTTTCGAGGTCGGCGCACCACGCCCTATAGCCCGCAAGCCAACCCACTTCGTCGGTGTCATCAAGAGCGTGGAAGTCGTGCCACCGCTCCAGATAGACTACTTTTGCATCTAACACCTCATAACACCAATCAGGAACCTCGTACCCGTGTAGAGCGCGTAGGTACTCGAAGAGGCGGCGCAACGAGTCGGGTAGCCGTTTTTCGGTCTCCGGCTCCCCGCGTGTTTTACGGATATAGTGGACAAAGAAGA
>OMJJ01000385.1 GCA_900299305.1 bacterium
AGGTTAGCACTCCCCATTGGTGGGTTGATAATCTGAACGGGGAGAGTTGTGCCGTCTACGGGGTTCGGCAGTACTCCTGTTTTTGTCCAACGATACTGCCCTTTCGCAAACGAAAGCACCTGTGCCCCGCCGGAAGCACCCGATATATCTACTGCCGCAACCGAGCCGTCGGTAGTACCAAAGTAGAGGGTGTTCCCTACCACCGAGGGACCACTTGCGGGTACGGTGTTCTGAATGGCAAGCGGAAGCGAAATCGTGTTTTGCGGCAGTATCATGTACCAAGATACGTTGTCCAGAGGTCCTAAGCCCGTTACGGGGTCGCGAACCTCTACCTCGTCGGGAAGTGCGTTTCCGGGTACGTTGATAAGTACCCTAAGCGGCATTGCCGTATTGATACTATCGTTTCGTGATTCTAGGGTATCGGTGATGCTGATGGTTCCGGTATCGCGGTCAACCGAGAAGTTACGCCCTTCGGTCAGGGTGATGTACTTAACGTTCAACTTGTCGGACTGTAGCGTGTCTACCTGCCGTACCCGAACCGCCGTCGCATTGGTAGGGATAGAGCGTCCGATAGAGAAGGTCATATTCGGGTTCGAGCGCAGTGCCAAAATCAGAGTGGCAGGGAAACTCGAACTCGTATTGTTGTCGGTGACTACGGCTTGCGCCACTACGTAGACCGTTCCGTTTACCACCGCCGGCGCACCGATAGGCTGGAAGTAGGATACATACTGCCGCCCTGCTATCAGTTGCCCGTTATAGGTATCGGTGTTGATAAGGCGCGGCGGCAAGTTCACCCCTGCGAACGTACCTCCAAAGTGCGGTGCAAACATCCAAGCCACTTCGGTTCCGGTTCCACGCGCCCCACGGTTCGCCGCAGATGCCCCGATGTTGTACTGCTCTCGAATGCTATACACACGGCTAGGTAGGGTACTATCGTCCCAGTTCGAGGTGACTATCAGTTGGTCTTGCTGATCTACGGCGGCAGTACCTGTCGGTAGCGTACCCCTAGGACTGTTTCCCGGTGAAGGCAGTTTGAAGTTACGGTTCGCGGTAAACCTCTGCATATCTGCCATGTTCACCTGCGTACCCGCGATGCTTAAACCGGGCCAGTTCACCACATAGTCCGCCAACAGTTGTTGGGTGTTGGGGTCGGGTGTAATGCTGGTAAGCAGTACCTGTATCTGGTGGTTCCCTCCCACACCTGCATACGTCACCGTAAAGTCGGCGGGGAAGTTGAGGGTCTGGCTTGCGGTGGTGTTTCCTGCCGCGTCGTGGGTAACGAGGGTAAGGGTAGGGGCAAGCCCCGATACACTGCCCGTATACCAAGGCACAAGTTTGCGGTCTCCCGAAGGTTGGAAAGCACGACCTGTACCGTCGGCAGGAACCGCCTGTAGGGGTTCTCCCCGCGTCCCAAACCAGATGGTATTCACCACACCCACTTTCTCCATAGCGAAGGGGGTTGAGGTGACATAGACGACCTTATCCAGTGCGCTTGTGCTTCTATCGCGCACATAGCCCACCGCCAACGACCCCATAAAGGGAGGCAGACCGGGAACGGCGGCACTTATGTCGGTACGCACACTCGGCGCAAGCCCATTAGCGTCTTGGAAGACGTTCGCCCCTGTTGCTGGGTCTAGCGCGGCGATGCGCCAAGGATGGTTTGCATCTCCTGCCTCGTTATAGGTATAGGTAAATACCAGTCCTTCCGAAATCGCGGGAGAGGGTACGGGAAGCGGTTGAGAACCACTGTTCAGAGCCGAAATTAGGCTTCCGTTGCCCGATCCAAATTTCCAAAGCAGGGTGGGCGAGGAGGCAAGCACTCCTCCACTTCGCCCAAAAGCAGTATAGGCGTAGGTAACTCCCGTCGAGGAGGTGACAGCCACGATGTCCACACTTCGGTTCGTGCTACTGTTGAAGATGCTAAATGCGGTAGGAGACGAGTAGCGCACGGCTCCGCCTGTTGGGAGTTGCACATTCCAAATCTCGTCGTAGGGCGCACCGTTTTGATAGTCGGGGATACCAGAGTCGGAACCCGCGCCGCTTCTATCCATACGAACGCCGGGGGTCGCCTTGAAAGCGTGCAGTAGCCCCGTGTTGTCTACATAGAACACGCCGCCCTTGTAGACTACTGCCCCAGAGCCAAGCCCAGAAACACCGTTAGGAATAGAAGACCATTTGCGGGCTATCTGCGTTCCTACCGACTCGGAGTTCCCTCCAGAGCGGCGCACGTTTGCCGATTCGACTGGTACAGAACTCGTCCAAGAGACGATATTGTAGAGCAGTTTGAGTTCGGGGGTAAGCGCGTTTACCATGTTGCTACCGCTGACTACGCCGCTGTTACCGCCCTCACCAATGTCGCTACCCCCAATGCCGCCACTGACGGCGCGTCCCAATCCCGCAGAACTCACCACGATATGCCCTGCCCCAAAGTCACCGGCAGAGAGGTAGAAGTTTTGACCACCGCGCAGTAGAAGGATAGGTGCGAAGATACGCGGGGCGATGGGACCTCCCCCCGGTGCAAAGTGCAAGCCGCGCCCTAGTTCACTATAGGTTCCTATGTTCCTTACATCTATCTCTTCGAGGTTGAAAGGGTAGTTTAGGATGGGGTTTTGGCGTTGCCCGGGCGCAGGTACGACTCGAATGTTGTTCGCGTTGTTCAGTTGTCCCGATTGAAACGAAATAGGCACAATGAAGGGGGCGGCGGCGTTGATGTTGGAACCGCGCTCATCTTCTAGGATAAGGGTTCCGCCAGCATCGGCAAACCCTGCCAACTTCTTACGCTGTTGGGGGCTAAAACTCACGCTTGCATTGTTACGAAACGCCATAACCGCCACATCAAACTTACGCAAATCGCTATCGCTTACGGTATCTAGGTTGACCTCCCAGTACGCGGCGATGTTCTTGGTAAGGGATGACCCTATGCGGAAAATAAGCGATTCGGGAGTCCCAGAGGTGAAGGCAGGGTCGGAAACGCCGCGCAGTTGCCAGCGGCGGTACATATCGGCGGTTACTTGGCTAGGAGCCAGCGGGTTGTAGAACTCCCAACCGCCGGGCTTCACATCTATTCTGCTATCCAGAGCATAGAAGATGTGAGGAACGGTGTTCTGCGCCCCTACGCCCACAATGTTTTGCGAGGCACTAGAGACCAGCACACACGCCTTTATTTGGCGGCGCGAACTGGCGTAGTTCGTGGCTTGCGCGAAGGTTGGCAGAGCGGTAACGCCCACCAGAGCCACCACCGCAAGCGCACTCCAAAGATTGTGCAACCGTCGCACTATTTGAAAAGAACGTTCGTTCATTATTCCCACCTTTTCACCTCACCCTAACCTTCTTCTCTTCAGAAAGAAGAGGGTACTTTGTGCCAAATCTTGCCCTAAACCCCCTCTAAATCTCCCCCTTCGCTAAGGGGAGACTTGCAATGCCCTAACTTTTGCTTACTTACGCAGTGCGAAAGGTTTTAGCCCTCATCACCAACCTCTTCTCCCAAGTTTGGGCGAAGAGGCGAATGCATTGTAAAGTAAGCAAGTTACCTCTTAGCACAGGTACGCCTTACTGCTAACAAGCATACCTCTCTACTCTCTCTTTCCCCCAAAGTTGGGGGAAAGATGTCCTGCAAGGACAGAATGAGGGCTAATCCGTAACCTCAACAAGCAAGCCTTTTGTTACTAGTGCATTCGCCTTTCCC
>OMJJ01000386.1 GCA_900299305.1 bacterium
GGCTAGAAGACCAGAAAAGCCAAGAGACCCGCGACTGGATTACTGCCCAAAACAACTACACCAAGTCGCTTTTGGGAAAGTGGCAGGGGCGTTCCAAACTGGAAAAACGGCTCTCCGAACTGATTAAAATAGATGTTATCAATACGCCCACAGAGCGCAAAGGGTACTACTACTACTTCAAGCGGTTCGCGAATCAAGACCAACCCGTCTTCTACCGCAAGAAGGGGCAGAACGGCACAGAAGAGCCTCTGCTAGACCCAAACGTGATGAGCGCAGACAAAACCCTCTCCGTGCAGATACTAGATATTTCTAAGGACGGCTCTCATATTGCGTATGGTATTCAGCGCGGCGGTGAGGACGAAGTAGAAGTACACTTTATGCGGACAGTAGACCAGAAGCCTCTGAAAGAGATACTGCCCCGCGCCCGCTATTTCGGAGGAGTTGCCTTTACCGCCGATAACAAGAGCGTCTACTACGGACGGCAAGAGGAGGCTGGTCCTAGAATACGCTTCCACGCTTTCGGAACCGACACCAAAGACGACCCCCTCGTTTTTGGAGAGAAATATACCTCCGGACAGGGCGTAGGCATGGGCATCTCGGAGGACGGTAAGTACTTAGAGATGACGTTCTACTTTGGCTCTGCCGCCACCAAAACCGATGTCTACGTAAAAGACCTTACCGTTCCTGATTCGGAAGTAGTGCCTATCGTCAACGATATTGAGGCGCGTTTCTCTGCTCATATCATTGAGGATGCGCTCTACCTAGAGACCAACTGGAACGCTCCCAATGGGCGTGTCCTCAAGGTCGATTTGAACGACCCCGATAAGAGCAAGTGGCAAGAGATTATTCCCACAAACCCCAAAGCGGTGATTCAGAATCTCTCGTTTGTGGGTGAGCGTATCTTTGTAAACTACCTAGAGAATGTCGCCTCTCACATCCGCATCTATAAACCCGACGGCGCACCCGATGGTGAAATTAGCTTCCCTGTGCTTGGAACCGCAAGCGGCGTAAGCGGCTCATGGAAGCGCAAAGAGGCGTTCTACACCTTTACCTCGTTTGCCTCCCCCCGCACCATATACCGATTCGATGTGAGTAAGCGCACCGAAACCGAATGGGCAAAACTGAACATCCCTATAGACCCCTCACAGTTCGAGGTCAAGCAGTTGTTCTATCCCTCCAAAGACGGCACGAAAATACCCATGTTTCTCATCTACAAAAAGGGACTTGTGCTAGATGGTAGTCATCCTGCCCTTCTCTACGGTTACGGCGGCTTCAACCTCAGCATGACCCCCTCCTTCTCCTCCAATATCGCGATGTGGGCAGAGAACGGCGGTGTCTATGCGATTGCGAACCTGCGCGGCGGCGGCGAATTTGGAGAGGCGTGGCACAGAGCAGGGATGCTAGACAAAAAGCAGAACGTATTCGACGACTTTATCGCTGCAGGAGAGTGGCTCGTCGCGAACAAGTACACCAATTCGAATAAACTGGCGATAATGGGCGGGAGCAACGGTGGGCTACTGGTAGGGGCGGCACTAACTCAGCGTCCCGACCTATTCCGCGCTGTGATTTGTGCGGTTCCGCTACTAGATATGGTACGCTTCCATAAGTTCCTAATCGCCCGCTTCTGGGTTCCCGAATACGGCTCCTCTGATAACCCAGAGCAGTTCAAAACTATCTACGCCTACTCGCCCTACCACAACGTGAAAAAAGGAACCGCCTATCCCGCTACCCTTTTCGTAACGGGTGATGCCGATACCCGCGTCGCGCCCCTCCATGCAAGGAAGATGACGGCACTGCTACAGTGGGCAACAGGGTCGGATAAGCCTATCTTACTGCACTACGACACCAAAGCAGGACACTCTGGCGGCAAGCCCATCAACAAAGTGATAGAGGACGCGGCAGACGAGCAGAGTTTCCTCTACTGGCAGTTGGGGATAGAGCCTAAGTAGTAGGCGTAGTGAAAGGTTCTTCTATGTGGTTTTGGATAGTGCGAAGCATTGTGTGGATACTACTGCGGATAATACTCTCTTGGGTAGGTGGTATTCGCTTTGAAGGGCGCGAGAACGTACCCCGTAAGGGGGGCGTACTCGTCACTCCCAACCACTTTAGCGACGGCGACCCGCCCGTTATCGGCTTTGCGCTACCCCGCGCCTGCTACTTCATGGCGAAAGAAGAGCTGTTCGAGATGAAGTTCTGGGGCAAAATGATTGTCTGGCTACACGGCTTCCCCGTAAAACGTAACACAGCCGACAGAGCCGCCCTCAAAAAAGCGGAGATGTATCTAAAAGCAGGAGAACCGGTAGTTATCTTTCCTGAGGGGCAACTGAGCGAAGACGGAAACCTACAGCCCTTTCTTCCCGGTGTAATCATGGTAGCGCAGAGGGCAGGTGTTCCCATCCTTCCCGTAGCCATGCTACGGGTCAATGAGATGATGCCGTATGCCGAACTCAAGCCACGCCGTATTGGAAAGCCGCTGATTATACGCTTTGGGAAGCCTATCTCCACAGAAGAACTTACGGGCGGATTGAAGGGCAGTGAGGGGTATCATAAAGGGGCGGAGCGGCTACACTCACTGGTACAAGCCCTCTTAGATGGTAAGCCCTATCCCGTACTAGAGCCGCTGGCATCCACCACGCAGGCAATCGTAAATAGTTCAGAAGAGAAAGAGGTTTAGAATGTCTGTACTCTCGGCATTTCAGCTAGAAGGTAGAACCGTGCTGGTAACGGGCGGTAGCAAAGGGTTGGGGCAAGCGATGGCGTTGGCTCTCGCGCAAGCGGGGGCAGACATTGCTATCTGTAGTCGGCACGGGGACGAAGCACAAGCTGCCGCCGACGAGATTGCCGCCGCAACCGGAAGACGTGCCTTTGGATTCTCGGCAGATGTAACGAATAGAGCCTCCATTCTCCAACTCAAGCAGGACTGTGAGGCGAACTTGGGGCAAATCGACATCCTAATAAACAACGCGGGTATCAATATCCGCAAGGCTACCCCCGACCTCACCGAAGAGGACTGGGACGCAGTGGTCGATA
>OMJJ01000387.1 GCA_900299305.1 bacterium
ACTTCCCCAACTTCTCACTGTTCGATTGGGGCAACCCCAGTAACTTCTTTGGTCCCAACGACCGCCCCGTAAAAAGGATGGCAGAGCTAGAGTATCCCGCAGAGACCTCCGTCTTCTACGACTCGGATGGAACTCTACCCGATGCCTATTTCGGTATGATGGACGAACCCATTCAGGCACGTCACCAAGGGATTCTGAACGCCGCTTATGGAGATAGCCATGCTAAGGTAGTTCATGCCAAGCCATGGCTAGATAACAATAACAATCAGATTTCTGGATATGCCACCGATGGTCAAGCTATACGCTACTGGAAAGTAACCGACAGTGGTCCTTACCAAGAGAAGCCGGAGATGCGCGGTATTCCTTTCAAAAATGCAGACGGTACTTGGGGTCTTCGTTTTTAGTTTAGAAAGGAGCTGGTATGCAAAGCGCACGCGGGGGTCAATCCCTTCCTTCATGGGTACTCCCCCTTGTAGTAGTGTTGGGTGTAGCAGGAATTACCCTCTTTGGGTGGAAGGTCTTTAGCAGAGGTAGCGACTATGTGGCTCCCGCAAAAGAGATTCGCCCTGGAACCTACAATCTGCGTGAGGAAGTAGCAAAGATGCAGTCAAAAAAAGCCGGTGCAAACAGCACTCCCGACAAGTAGCCTACCTCTTAAAAATCGACCCAAACTGCCTTTGCTATCTCATTCGAGACGCATTTCGGCAGTTTGGGTTCTCTTTCTGATAGGATTTTCACAATGGGAAACCCGTTATGGGCAAAAAAACCGATACCCTCGTCTGATAGTACTATTCCTTCATCTGATTCACTACCAAAAACGTTGGGAGCAAAAGGGCTTACAGGCTTAGGAGTGGGCGGTATTATCGGAACGGGGATATTTGTAATGATTGGGGTCGCCGCGCATGACCAAGCCGGTCCCTCCATTATCCTCTCGTTTATTATTGCGGCGTTTGCGTGTGCATCTGTTGCCCTCTGTTATGTTGAGTTCGCAACGGTAGTCCCCGAAGCGGGTTCTGCCTACTCGTATGCGTACGCCACTTTAGGAGAGTTTCCGGGTTGGCTTTTGGGCTGGAATGTGATTCTCTCTTATGGTATTGCGGCGGCTTCGGTAGCACAAGGCTGGTCGCACTACTTTCAGGCAATGCTGGGGAGTATGCACATCGCACTCCCTCCCTTAATAACCCAAACCCCCTTAGAGATGACCCCCAAAGGCTGGGCAAGTACGGGCGGAATGGGCGATATTCCTGCGCTCTTAATTACCTGTCTTCTCACCTTCCTAATTATACGTGGGCTACGCACTAGTCTTCGCTTTAATACCGTTATGTTGTGCATTAAGTTGGGTGTAATCGCATTTGTCATTGTTGCGGGGTGCTTCTATATCAACCCACAAAACTGGCACCCATTTGCCCCCTACGGGATGCTAATAACCTTCCGAGAATCGGGGGAGGCGGTGGGCATGGTAGCGGGCGCGGCACTCGCATTCTACGCTTTTATGGGCTTCGAGGCTCTTTCGGCGTATGCAGAGGAGTGCCATAACCCTCAGCGGGATGTGCCGATAGGAGTTCTCGCTACGGTGGGGATATGTACGTTGGTCTATGTCGCGGTCTCGGCGGTGTTAACGGGTATGGTTCGTTTCGACCACATCGACCTACGCGCCCCCATCTCCTCTGCGTTTCAACAGGTAGGGCTACCTTGGGCGCAGTTTCTGGTATCGGCAGGGGCGTTAGCGGGAATCACCTCCGTACTCTTAATGATTATTATGACTCTGCCCCGTATTTTGATGGTGATGGGACGCGACGGAATGCTCTCTTCCAAAGTTTTTTGCGCGTTTCACCCGCGTTTTCAAACCCCATGGCGTGCCATTCTTATCACAGGGGCGGGGGTCGTACTCTTTGGGACATGGATGCCCTTGCGTATGCTAGGTGACTTAGTTACTCTAGTTACCCTAGTGGGCTATGTGGTTATCTGTACCGCCGTCCTGATACTGCGCCGCTCTATGGCAGATACTCCGCGAAAATTCCGAGTTCCGTTGGGGGCTTTTGTCCCTCTGTTTGGAATCGCCTCCTGCATCCTTCTCATTCGCTCTCTCCCTCTACTGGCATGGGGTGAGTTGGGTATCTGGCTTCTGTTTGGTATTTTCGTCTACTTTGGGTATGGGCGTGTGCATAGTCGCCTAAGAGAAGAACTTGAATAGAACAGAGGTAGGCAGTTCAAGAAAAATGAGATATAATTAAAATATATCACTCTTTAGAACTGTGGAGAATAGATTTCATGCTAGGTACGCTGTGGCACAACTATCGCCTAAATCGCCTTAAAAAACAGGGGCTACAGATTGCAGATGACTGCCGTCTGATGAGTATGCCCAATTTTGGCTCGGAGCCGTACCTGATTAGTATAGGAAAGCACGTCACTATCGCCTCAAACGTCACTTTTATCAACCATGATGGCGGTGCATGGGTGTTTCGCCAACAACCAAAGTACAAAGAGGTGATAAAGTTTGGGCGCATTACTATCCACGACAACTGTTTTATTGGATACGGCGTTACCATTATGCCGGGTGTTACCATTGGACCCAACTCAGTTGTGGGAACGGGGGCAGTGGTAACAAAAGACGTCCCCCCCAATACCGTCGCGGTAGGGCTACCCGCAAAACCCATTATGACCATCGAAGAGTATGCAGAGCGCAGTCTTGCCGCAACCCCCGAATATGACCGCGCAAACTACAAATCCCATAAAATAGAGGAACTCTTAAAACTCTACCCACGCCCTTGGTAGAACGAACTTCCCTGTATTTTGTAGGTTGATGCCTCTAGTTACCTCCTCCTTTTGCCACAATCAGAAAGACAAAATCTCTCTCTGAGAAGTGGCAAACCCATGAATCACGGCTCCAGTCTATTCCTCATATCCGACTTAGGCTTTGACCCTGCTAGCCTTCTTCAGTCGTTGTTACTGAATGAAGAGCAGAATCTTATGGTAACGGTCTACTCTGCAAAGGGACGTATCGTCTACGCCAACCCTGCCAAAGAGAAGATGTCGGGCTACACTCTGGATGAGATGATAGGTAAATACCCTCATACTCTGTTCTGCGGAGCCGAAACATCCTCAACGGACGCAAATCGCCTTGGAGATGCGATGCACCAACAGCACTCTGCTACCGGAGAGATGCTACACTACTGAAAAGATGGTACGAGTTTCTGGGCAGAAGTTCAGATGAATCCTGTTTTCAATGAAGAGGGCAAACTCACTCACTACGTCTCTGTCTCTCGTGATGTTACCGCCTCTAAACAGATATACGACGCGCTCGTTGTGAGTGAGGAGAGGCTACAACTTGCACTACAGGGAACCACCGATGGGCTTTGTGACTGGGACATTCTGAACGAAAAGACCTACCTCTCTCTACAATTCAAGCAACAACTTGGCTACGAAGCGCACGAGCTAAAAGAGCAGAGAGCCGAATTTATCAACCTCTTCCACCCCGAAGATAGACAGACTATCTTGCGCCTGATGTCGAAAGTACTCAAGCACGAAAAGACTTTCGACCTTCCTCTACGTCTGCGCTGTAAAAATGGAGAGTACCACTGGTTTCGAGGACGGGGACAGGTTATCCGTAATGCTCAAGGCAGAGCCATTCGCCTTATTGGGGCAACTACCGATATTCACGCGCAAAGAGTGGCGGAAGAGATGGTGGAGAGGTATACGCAGAGGCTGGAAGAGTCTCATGCCTACGCAGAACACCAGTCTCAGTTATTGCAAGAGCAGGCTTTGGACTTACAACGCGCTCGCGACATTGCCCTCGCCTCTGCAAAAGCAAAGTCCGAGTTCCTCGCCAATATGAGCCACGAAATACGTACCCCCATGA
>OMJJ01000388.1 GCA_900299305.1 bacterium
CCTAATGCTCGTGTAATGTATCCTAGCCGTAAGGAAGTACAAGAAAAGATAGTAGTATCTTTGAGCCGCTCTTCAATTTCTTCTCCCGGAACATCAGGATAGAATACCCTCTCAATCAGTGAAAAACGATCATTCAAACGCTCTACTATACCTTCTGCTATACAAGGGTTATCGCAATCAACCACTTTCGCTTCAATAACACTACTTAAAGGTCGTAAGCCCGCTCTCTTCATTGCGGGTACCTCTTCTTTAGTGTAAGGAATAAGGAAGTCATCGAAATAGCCTTCAAAATGCTTTCTTAGGTTTGGACGATCCTCATAAAACAGCCTATCAGGAGACTGCAAAATTTTATTCTTATCAGGAATTAAGCACCCTTTTAAGCAGTCTTTCTCAGTTATTGCATTATCGGTACAATCGTTTGTTAAGAACCGCCAACATTCAGTTACGACCTTAAAACTTTCATCATCAAGTTGGACTTCTATATCACTTTGTTCACTTATCATCTTTAGGACACGAATTACGTCTTGGGATGTTGGAGCATCCTGTACACCTAATTCCTCAAATAGCACCCTATATTTGTTGTAGCCTTTCCCTAATTGGAGCAGATAGGGGGCAAACCTATGCCCTTCCCAGAAGGCATCATAAGGTGGGTAGTACTCCCCATCAATACAGAGGCAGTTTACGGATTTAAGAGTATCAATAGGGCATTCTTCTATGCGCTCATTCAAGAATGCGTAGACTTCCATGTTTACTGGAGTTCCCCAGTTAGAACAGTTTAGAAGGTGTTGTACTACTTCAACACAGGTAGGGGCATTTTTAATACCAAGAAACCGTATGAACTCAGCACACTCTTGTTGTATTGCAGGCTCTATATCTAGAAATTTGCCCGTTGTCTCAAAAAGATAACTTCTAAAGCCAGAGCTGATTTGAGAAGGCAATCTCCACTGAGAGAACTCTCCCTTTTCAGGAAGCCATTTAATGGTTTTCAGAGAAGAGTACTGGTCTAGGATATCAGGAGAAGCCCCTTTGAGTTGTTTCCCTAGATTTTCAAATATGCTTTGTATTTTTTTTCTTGCTGTTTCAGTTGGTAGTAGTTTACTGATATTACTTATGTGTTCTACTACGTCTTTTGGGCGTGGAGTATTTACAACCCCAAGTACCTTGTATATACCAAGAATATCTTCGTCTACTTCTGAAACTGTATTTCCCATGCTATTACCAAGCAAATCAACGATTTTGGTGGAATCAATGTAGGTTTCCTTAGCACTGCGAAATTTACCATCCGAACACTCTATAAAAGGCAAGGTGGCAAGTGCATTTAAGACTTCACCATCGGATTTAATGTCCTGCTTATGCAAAACCAATATCTTTTTCAGTGACGTGCATTTCTCTCTATCTGGTTGCTTTCCATGAGCGAATAACTTCGGGAGAAGTGCCGTTACGTAGGTTTTGAAAGTGAGTTCTTTGCCCTGTAGAGTTTTAAGGAGGAAATCTCTACAAGCCTCACTAACTCGACTATCAATCACGCTTGCTAACCCAAAAGGATCTACAAAACTGCCTGGTATAACTAACTCATAGAAAAGATGTAGAGAAGCATCAGTGGGGTATATAGGCAGCCGCTTTACACGGTCGACTATATTTCTCTCTGTTACAACAATATGATTGGAAAACCAGACAAGAATATCGATGATTGCCTTAGGTTGCTCCGACCACAATCGGGGCAATGTGTCTTTGGGTAGGCTTTCCAATAGGCGTATTGCCCAGTCCGCATCTACTTTTCGCACCAAGTCACAAATATCAGGAGGAGTCTCTTCCGCTAGAAGCATATTTTGAACATTGAGAGGTGCGAATGCCTTGATATCAGTAGCATCCGCTTGCCTCAAACTATGGAGTGGAGTAAAACTGCCGTCTCTTGCTCTTGCGATGGCACACGCGACTATTTGCTCCTGCATACGACCATAACTACTATCTTTTTGATGACGTTGCATCAACGTCTTAATAGTTTTTGCGAGAATATCGTGATTCTTAGTGTCTTGAATCCATTTTGGTGCGTCATCAAAATGGATTGTCCTGTCCATTTTTGCATCCACAAGTGCTTCTGCAATATCGAAAGGATTCAATTCGGAGACTTCCACTTTACGCAAGAGATTATAATGTTTTTTCAAGTCGTTGTGGACGACTCTAATGCCTATTGCTTCTAAAATGGGGAGACACTGCTCCTCTGTAGTCTCCCTTAACAGTTTTATGTCTTGTGGAACATACCATTCGCTTTGTGACGAAAAAACGATGGGGGCATTTTCGATGTGTTCTTTTAGTTGTATCCAAAAGTGTGTAAAAACACCTTTAGATGCCTCCTTTTCACTTTCTTTGTGTACTCTTTCTATCTGCTCGAACAGTTGCCATAAGGCTTTATGGTCTAGCAACTTAGGGAGTTGAGTGAGGTTATTTGCAAGTAACTCTGCCGCTGTTATGACTGCTCGAGTGTTCCACTCTCCTTCATTATTTTTTTCAAATGATATATGCTTTCGGCTTGAATCCGTATAAAAATCGGCATTGATGTGAAGAGGTAGATAGGTAGCCTGTTGAGTGGGGAGGGTAGCACAAAAAACTCCGTGTTTGTCCATATCTCCGCTCGCGAGAGCGATACGAACATTCTCTTTACGCTTGTCCTCAATAGTATTTGGATACCTATTACGTAGTCGCTTACCTTCCTCTTCAAAACTACCTGCAAACACATATAAGAGTTGAGTGTCATCACCATCCTGAATCAAAATCGTATTGCCCTCATTGATGCGCTGAATCCTTTTGAATAATTTGCCATCTTGTTTGATTTCGATAGTTTCGATATTTTTAAGAAACAAAATTGCCTTTGGTGCGCTCAGGGCAATCTCATCCAAAAATCGCTTTTTGTCTTCGGAGGAGATAGATGGAACATTTAATCCTTTGCGTATAGGAGAATTGGGGTCTGTTGCCCACGGAAACACGAAGCGGGTACCATGGTGTTCTGATATATCCCATGCCGCGATGCGGTTCTCTTCTGGCTGTTCTGGTGACATTTTCCAATGCCATTTGCCCGAATAGAGTTCTGGGCTATCAGTAATTTGATAAACTGCTATGAAGCCTACTCCAAAGGCACCTGTAGTGTCTTCCTCATGTCGCTTGTCGGCTCCAGCAATACGACGAAATCGATGAAAGTCACACCGATGGTTTTTCTTTGGGTCACTTCGCCAAGGGCATTCTCTTTCTTCTAGTTGACCACAGTCGCTGAACACACTGTTATTCTCGACAATAAGTTCGTCCTCCTTCACATCGAAAATGACAGTGTGAGCGGAAGGCTTTTTGGCATCATCGGCATTTTGCAACAGCTCGTTCATTAACACAGCAAAACCACGAAGGTCGCGAAGTTTACCATTAAGATACCCAAGGAAGTCTGTTCCTTGCGAAAAGTATCTAGGGGTCGTTTCCATGATGCTCTCCCTTATCACTATTCCGAAATTAGCCACTTTTCCGTTCTATGTACAATGAGGGCTATATGAGAAATGCACTCGGACACAAACGGGATTTTACTTGGTTTGCTGTGTGTCTTGTAAGAATATTAGAAGTTTACATTACTAGAGGTGATTTTCGCAATAGCAATTAGAGAAATTAAAAGTAGGGGGCATCCCAACGAGTGAGATACCCCCTACTGCCTAAGCGGGTGGCAAGCCTACTCCGCACCTGCTGGCGCATGGGCGCGAGGCGGCGGGGGAGTCCAAGTCGGGTCGTCTTGTGCGATAAGGTGTAGTCCTAGATACTCGGCGAGTTGGTCGTTTGTGTGGCGGTCTACGAACTGCCCAAACGATTCTCCCTCGGATTTATGCGCTTTGTAGTTGCGAAGCACGTTCTCTAGGGCGTACTTGACGAGAGTAGCAGGTACTTTTTTGTGAATGGGGCGCACGAACTTGGCATCCGAGCCTAGCCGCCCTCCCAAACAGACATCGTAAGCCTCTACCTGTGTGCCATCGTTGAGGCGTGCCTTACAGCCGTACAAGCCCACATCACCGATATAGTGCTGACCGCAAGAGTTGGGGCAACCCGTGATATGAATACGGATAGGTTCGTCCCACAGCAGTTTGCTCTCCAGATACGCGACTACCTCTTTCAGCCGTCCTTTGGTTTCGGTGAGGGCGAGGTTGCAGAATTCGGTTCCAGTACAGGAGACACCGCCCCGCTTGAACTCGGAGACCTCCCACTCGAAGCCTGCGGCTTTGAGGGCGGCTTTTACTTCGGGTAGTTGTGCTTCATCTACATTCGGGAAGATGATGTTCTGGTTGTGGGTGGTACGGACGCTTCCTTCGCAGTACTTTTCGGAGATTTCTGCCGCCGCAAGCAGTTGCGCCGAGTTTACGCGCCCCGTAAGAACAGAGACGCATACCCAGAACTTACCCGCTTGCTTTTGGGGGTGAATACCCGTGTAGTTGGGATAGTCGAGGCTAGAGGGCTCTTGCCAGTCGGTAGCGGGGTCGGGAGTCCATCCGAGATGCTGAATAAGCACCTCTTTGAACTTCTCTGCGCCCCAGTCGGCGACAAGGAACTTGAGGCGTGCATGGTTTCGTGATTTGCGATAGCCATCGTCGCGGAATATCTCGGTAATGCCGCGAGCGACATCGACGAGCTGTTCCGGCTTGACGAAAATGTCTAGTTTCTGGCTGAGGTGGGGTTGGGTGCTAAGACCGCCGCCCACGCGCACATGAAAACCGACCTCTTTCTCGCCGTTTACCTCACGAGTGACCGCGTAGAACGCCACATCGTTGATTTCGGGTTGGGTGGAGGGGTTGGTCTCACCGGTAATACACATTTTGTATTTTCGGGGGAGGTCGGAGAAGTCTTTGTTGTTTAGGAAGTACTTCGTAACGGCATCTACGAGAGGTCGCTCGTCGATAAGTTCGGTGGGGTTGATACCCGCGATAGGGCTACCGCAGACGTTACGGGTAATGTCTCCACACGCTCCCGAAGTGGTTAGCCCTGCCGCGTTTAGTTTCTCTACAATCGCGGGAATGTCGTGGATGGTGAGCCAGTGGAACTGAAAGTTTTGGCGCGTGGTTACGTCGGCAATATCGCGGGCGTAGTCGCGGGTCACTTCGGCTACAACGCGGAGTTGCTGGGCAGACATATTTCCGCCGGGTATCTTTACGCGCATCATAAAGAAGCCCTCTTTGGGGACTTGCTCGTAGATTCCGTACCAACGGAATCGCATCATATCGTCGGGAGTGATGGTATCGTAGCCCGTTTGTGCATAACGGAGAATATCGTCCCACACATCCAAACCATCTTTCGCCTTTTTTGCGGCTTCTACATCAAGTTTTGCCATAGTCCTCTTAACCTTAAAATGAGTCGGGAGACCCGCTCAGGAAATCTTAGTAAATCTATCAAGATAGTAGAGATTATACTTACTTTTGCCCTGCTCTGTCAAGGTGAAGGCAAAGAGGTATCTCTCGCTATTCACGTAGTCGGGGGTCGAACGCATCTCGCAGAGCATCCCCTAAAAAGTTCACCGCCATTACTGTAATGGCAAGGGCTAGGCTAGGAACAATGAGGAGATAGGGCTTTGCCGCCATGTCGTTTAGGGAGCTATATATCATGCGTCCCCAACTTGGGAAGGGAGGCTGAACTCCTAAGTTGAGGAAGGAGAGAGTCGCCTCTGCGAGAACGACGGCGGCGACATCTTGCGTTACTTGCACGATGATAGGACCGGACAAGTTTGGAAGCAGGTGGCGTAGAAGTATGTCGCGTTCGGGAACACCGGTGGCACGTGCCGCCTCTATAAACTCTTTTTCGCGTAGTGCTAGCGTTTGCCCGCGTACTAGCCGCGCCATACTGGGCCAGCCCACTACTCCCAATGCAAAGAAGAGAGTTCCTAAACTGAGCCAACCGGGAAGAGCCTCACTGCCAGAGCGCACAATCGCAGAGAGCAGAATGGCAAGTAGTAGGTCAGGGAAGGCGAACATAATGTCGGTGAGGCGCATGAGGTAGAGGTCGGTTTTGCCACCGCGATACCCCGCAAACAGCCCTAGCGTAATTCCTATCAGTGCCTCGATGACCACGACAACGGCAGTAACCCCCAAAGAGACCCGCGCCCCAAACAACAGACGGCTGAAAACGTCTCTGCCGAGTGCGTCTGTGCCTAGCCAGTGGTTTGCATCGGGTGGAGAGGGGTTGTTTAGGTAGCGTTGGGTGTCTTGGAAGTCGTAGGCATAGCGCGTAAAGAGGTTTGCCCCCAACGCCGCAACGAGCAGAAGCACGATATAGATACCGCACACCACCGCAATGGGGTTGCGGCGTAAGCGTCTCCATGCATCGGCGGTAGGGCTGAGAGAGGTCGGCGACTGGCTCATCGGGGATTCTCCTGAGAGCGGATTCGCGGGTCTATCACCCCGTAGAGGATGTCTATTATCAGGTTGATAGCGATATAGAGAACGGCTACCAACAACGCCATGCCCTGTATCACCGGATAGTCGCGCTTACTGATGGAGTTGATGGACTCGAAGCCGATACCGGGTACACGGAATATAGTCTCTACCACAAATGAGCCGCTTAACAACGCCCCGAAAACGGTTCCCATTACGGTAAGTACGGGCAGTAGCGCGTTCTTAATACCGTGCTTCCACACCGCTCTGCCTCGTGAATAGCCTTTGGCAATCGCGGTACGGATGTAGTCTTGACGGAGTACGTCTAGGAGTGAGGAGCGCATAAACCGCGCCAACATCGCCGCCGAACGTGCGCCTAACGTGATAGTGGGCAGAAGCGTGTGTAGGGGGCTAGACCAGCCGTCTATGGGGAGGAGGTGGAACTGTAACGCCAACACCATCACGAGTAGCGGACCTAAAACGATACTGGGTATGGAGACGAGGGCGACGACTATCATCATGGCGAGGCGGTCAAACCATGAGTTATGGAAGAGCGCGGCGAAGATACCGATGGGGATACCGACCAGTATCGCAAAGAGCAGTGCTTGCCATGCGAGTTGGACGGTGACGGGGAAATCGGCGCGAAACATCTCGGTAATGGGTTGCCCACCGCGCTGAAACGACTTGCCCAAGTCACCGCGGGTTACGATACCGGTTACATAGTTGAGGTACTGCACGAGGACGGGCTTATCCAGACCGTACTCGTGCTTGAGTTGGGCGACGACGGCAGGCGTGGCTTTGTCTCCTGCGATAATCTCTACGGGTCCTGATGGCGCAAGCCGCGCCACCAGAAAGACCAGAAAAGAGATTGCCAGCAGGGAGGGTATCGCCAGCAAGATTCGTTTGACGATGAACGTCAGCATACTATGGAGTCACCTGTGTTGTGAGGTGTGGGCGGTGTCCGAAGAGGCTGTCTTTTATCCCTTTAACACGCGGCTTTACCAGTTCGAGGTCGCGTTGGAAGTAGAGGGGAACCCAAGGGGCATCGTCTACGGCAATCTGCTCGGCTTTGCGGTACATCTCCCAACGCTTCTCTTCGTTTGGCTCTACGTCTGCCGCGTCGCAGAGTTTGTCGAACTCCGCGCTCTTATAGCCTACGCCGTTTTCGGGATGGTCTTCCTGCCCGTTCACTTTTTTACTGGTGTGTAGCAGAGTGGACAGGAAGTTTTGCGGGTCGAGGTAGTCTGCCCCCCAACGCAGATGTGTAAGGGGAAGCGTTTTCGCTTTGCGCTCTACTAAGAACTGCCCCCACTCCATTGGGCGAACCTGTACCTCTATGCCGAGATTGGTTTTGAGTTGTTGTGCGATAACTTCGGCGGTTGCGGCGACCTGTGGGTAGTCGTTTCGGAAGGAGAAACTGAGGGCAGGGAAGCCTTTTCCATCAGGGTAGCCCGCTTGCGCGAGAAGTTGCTTTGCTTTTGTGGGGTCGAAAGGCAGGGGCTTGATATGCTCGTTACGCCCTTTGATACCGGGGGGTACGATGCCGTCTGCTTTGTCGGCTTGCCCCTTCATGGCAACGCGGAGGATGTCGTCTTTATTGATTGCCATAGCAAATGCTTGACGCACCTCTTTTTTGGCGAATGGCGAATCTTTTGCGTCTTGGTTCATTCCGATATACCACGTCGCGGCGCGTAGGAAGGACTTGAGTTCGCCTTTTAGGGTGGGGTTGCTCTCTACTCTATCGAGGTCGGCGGCAGAAATCTCTACGTAGTCCAGTTCTCCGGCTTCGTACTTGTTTAGGCGTTGCCCTGCGTCCTTCACAATGGGGCGCAGTAGACCGTCGAGTTTGGGTTTGCCTTTGTGGTAGTCGGCGTAGGCAACTAGGCGCACGGAGTCGTTTCGGCGTACCTCTGCAAACTTAAAGGGTCCGGTTCCGGTGGTGGAGGTGAGTGTGTTTTCGTCGATGTTACCACCGTTCTTCTCTACCTCTTCTTTGCACACGGCATACGAGCAGGGGTAGGTCATGTTGCCAATCCAGAACGGCTTAAAACTATCTATGGTGATAGCAAGCGTGTACTTATCTACGGCTTTAATGCCTTTGATATCCTGTGCTTTCCCCGTAATTTTATCGGTTGCGCCCACAATATCTTTCAGGTAGCTCTCTGCGGTGGGAGATTTCAGTTTGGGGTCGCAAGCCCGTTCCATACTGTACTTAAAGTCGTCTGCGGTTAGTTCGCGCCCGTTGTGGAACTTTACGCCGTGCTTGATGTGGAAGGTGTAGGTCACTTTGTCGGGGTTGAGTTCCCATTTCTCGGCGAGGTTCGGTTCTAGTTCGTTCTTCTCATTCCATATCACTAGCCCTTCAAAAACCTGCTGAATGAGGTCGATGGTGGTTCCATCTTCTACTTTGGCGGGGTCTAGGCTGGTGGGTTCGGTAGTGAGAGGGTAGCGAAGCACATTCTCGGTAGACGGCTTACCTGCACCGTTGTTGCCTCCCTCCCCTGCCCCGCTACCGCCTTTTGAGGTGGTGTTACACCCGTAGAGAGCGGCGAGGAGAAGGCAGAAAACGGTGTAGGTGAGTATCGGGTATCGCTGATAGCGGGATTGGAAACTCTGCACGATGAGAGAACTCCTTTCGGGAAAAGGGTGTACGAAACTGCTAGGCACTCACCCCCTCTAAATCTCCCCCTTCACAAGGTGGAGACTTGCAATGCACTCTTTCCTGCTCCGTTTTCAGAGGTAGAAAGCCTTTTGTTGCGAGTGCACTTGCCTTTCCCCTAGCGAAGGCTCATTGGGGTATGTATTTTGTGTTTAGAGATAGGAATGGGCTTTCGCACTCACCCCACCCTAGCCCTACCCCTTTACAAGGGGAGGGAATCTCGCCTCTCATAAGTGGTTCGAGAGACAACTACTTTACACA
>OMJJ01000389.1 GCA_900299305.1 bacterium
ACTACACAGTTCGAAAATATCGGGATCGTGAAACACTACGATGCCGCCTGGCTTTACATTCGCCAGCAAGCGGCGAAGAGTGGCTCCCGCGTCTGGCAAATAGAGAAGAACATAACGACCCACTAAAGCGTCGAACTGATGCGGCGACGAAAAATCCGTGATTACGGCTTGCTCAATGTCCACCCACGGAGCGCACCCATATCCTACCATGCGCTGGCGGGCACTCTCCACAACTTGCGCGTCCATATCGATGCCAAGTACGCGACCACTAGGGCCAACGATGTCAGCCGCAAGCATGGTAACGTCGCCCATACCACAGCCGATATCAAGCACTCGCACCTTAAATATGTCCGATAAAATTTGTGTGTAAAAAAAACACTGCGAAATTTTGAGGGTAGCCCTGGGCTACCCTCAAAATTTCGCAGTGCGGTAAGTCATCGCTACACCTACTCACAAATACCCCAAAACTTGCTGGATGCGACGAAGCCACGAAACAGTTATCCCATCCTGATGAACCTCTTCACCCCATGTTTCAGGCTGTCCAAGATGGAACCACCCCGTCTCAATTATGCCATATCCCTCTGGTACAAGAAACTCCGGCTCGTAACCTGGTGAGGGTACTCCGCTCTCTACATAACACAAATAAGTCTTGTGTCTGTCATAGATGCTCACCTTTTCGTCATCATCTACCAACAAACGCTCTACACGCACAAGTAGGTTCACCTCTTCGCGCATCTCCCTCTGCACACACTCTTCTTCTGACTCATTGGGCTCCAAACATCCACCTGGTACCATCCAGAAAGTACGCTCTGATTGAGGGTCACGATAGCGAATCAACAACACACAATCGCGCTGAACAATAGCCCCTTGGTAACGAATCGTTCGTTGCATTTCTATTATCCTCGCCTCTCTTTCGCAACCCGCTACTACTCCTCTATCTGTGTCGCCTCTAAAATCGTCTCCGCGACATATATCGGGGCTTTGAACCGCAAGCCTACCGCTATCGCATCACTCGGACGCGCATCTATCTCTATATTGCTCTCCCCTGCCCTCAAATGTAACTTCGCGTAGAAGGTATCTTGCCACAGGTCGTCGATTACCACCCGCTCCACCGCAGCACCCAACTTCTCTATCACGTTCCTCATCAGGTCGTGAGTAAAGGGTCTATCGGGAACCTCCCCACGTATCGCGCTCAGTATCGCTCGTCCCAACTCCTGCAACATCACTATCTTGAACTCGCGCCCACGTGCATCCCTTAACAGCACCCACATCGAACTCTCTGCCCTACCCTGCGCGTGCCCTGCCGGATAGTAAATCTCCTCAACCACGTTCGCGATAGCCACTTGCTTGAGTTCAATACTCTGCTTCTGACGGTTCTCAGGCTCTACCTCATACCACTCCGAAAACGGGTTGGGTTTCTCCGAATCATCGTCTTCAAACAGGTTGTGAAAATCGCTCATTGTGCGCTCCACCTACTCGCCTAAAAGAGTTACTCGGTTTTGATGGTTCTGTCCACCATCGTCAAGAATTCACGGTTCGACTTCGTGTGCTGTAGCCTATCCTTCAACAGTTCAATCCCCTCTAGGGGGTCTAAACCGTGTAGGAGGCGGCGTAGCTTCACTATCTGCTTAAACGTCTCCTCATCATAGAGTAGTTCGTCATGCCGTGTACTAGATTTCATGGAGATAGCCGGGTAGATGCGCTTCTCTGCAAGGCTTCTATCCAGTTCCACCTCCATATTACCCGTTCCCTTAAACTCCTCGAAAATCAGGTCGTCCATACGGCTGTTCGTCTCTACCAAAGCCGTCGCCAGAATCGTAAGGCTCCCCCCCTCTTCAATATTACGTGCCGCACCAAAGAATCGTTTCGGGCGATATAACGCCGCAGGGTCAAGACCACCTGCCAGTGTGCGTCCGCTAGGGTTCACGGTAAGGTTGGAGGCACGGGTGTAACGTGTTAGGCTATCCATCAGTATCACCACATCCCGTTTGGTCTCCGCAAGGCGTTTCGCCTGTTCCAGTACCATGTCCGCGACTCTCATGTGATTCTCTGGAGTCTCGTCGAACGTAGAACTCACCACTTCACCACGTACCGAACGACGAATATCCGTCACCTCTTCGGGGCGTTCGTCAATAAGCAGGACAATCAAAAAGCATTCCGGATGGTTGTTGGCGATGGCATTGGCTATCGTCTTCATTACGGTAGTCTTGCCCGCTTTGGGTTGCGCTACAATCATGCCGCGCTGTCCTTTACCAATCGGGCTAAGAATATCCATAATGCGCCCCGTCATCTCGTTCCGGGTGGTCTCTAGGGTCAGCTGTTCTCTAGGGTATATGGGAGTCAATTCGTCGAAGTTGGCACGATTACGAGCGACCTCCGGCTCCAAACTGTTCACACTCTCCACACGCAACAACCCATAAAACTTTTCAGAGTCTTTTGGCGGACGCACCTGCCCCGTTACCTCGTCCCCTGTCTTCAGGCTAAATCGCTTGATCTGCGCCTGAGCCACATAGATGTCTTCGGCATGAGGAGAGAAGTTGTTACGGCGTAAAAAGCCCCAACCGTCCGGAAGTATTTCCAGGATCCCTTTCGCAACGATTACACCGGTTCTATCCGACTGTAGTTGCAACACACGGGAGATAAGTTCCTCTTTGCGGTTCAACCCCGCGCCGTTCAATGCCCCTAGTTCGCGGGCTATCTCCTGTAGTTCCGCTACCGACTTGCTCTCCAACTCCGCCACAGTATAGGTGGGACTCTCATTCATCAGGGAAGTTTCCTCATTCTCTTCACAAAGTTCGGGTACGTGTTACTACGCCCCTAAGACACACTCTGAACCACGCCGATATACGGCAAATTACGGTACTGCTCGGCGTAGTCCATGCCGTACCCGACCACAAACCTATCCTCTATCTGAAAGCCGCAGTAGTCCACTGCGACCTCTACTCTTCTACGGGAGGGTTTATCCAAGAGAACACACACACGCACACTTTTGGCATGACGCGCCAGCAAACTTTCGATAAGGTAGCTAAACTTGAGCGTTAAGCCCGTATCCAGAATATCTTCTACAATTAAGACGTGCTTACCCGTCACTGCAATGTCTAGGTCTTTGAGTATCCGCACCTCGCCCGATGTCTGGGTAGCCCCAGCATAAGAGGAGATAGCCACGAAATCGAACTCTAGCGGACACCCAATACAGCGCACCAAGTCCGCCAAGAACAACGTTGCCCCTTTTAGTACCCCAACAACCAGAAGGGGAGCATCGCTTTGCTGATAGTCGTGGGTTATCTGCTCTCCTAGCTCACGAACCCGTTGGTGAAGGGTCTCCGCAGAAAAGAGGGTCTCAATGGTAGCCATATCGAAAGACACTACTCCCACTCAATCGTAGCGGGGGGCTTAGAACTGATGTCGTACACCACCCGGTTTACACCCGCCACCTCATTGACGATACGGCTACTCACCACCTCAAGCACTTCAAAAGGTATTCGCGCCCACATCGCCGTCATAAAGTCTTCGGTAGTTACTGCCCTCAAAGCGAGCACATAGCCGTAGGTTCGCAGGTCGCCCATCACCCCAACAGTACGCACGGGGGTCAGTACCGCAAGGGCTTGGCGTATCTCCTTATACAGTCCGGCGCGGCGTAACTCCTCAATAAAGATGTTGTCTGCCTCGCGCAGGATACTCAGTTTCTCTTCCGTCACATCGCCAATAACCCGTATCGCAAGCCCTGGTCCAGGGAAAGGGTGCCGCCATACAATCGTTTCGGGTAGCCCAAGTTCGGCGGCGGCGGCTCTGGCTTCGTCCTTAAACAGAAGGCGCAATGGCTCGATTACCGTGAAGTTCATCTCTTCGGGTAGCCCTCCCACGTTGTGGTGGGTCTTTATCGTTACCGACTGCTTACTTCCCCCGCTCTCTATCACATCGGGGTAGAGGGTGCCTTGTGCAAGATAACGCGCATCGCTCTGCTCACCTGCATACTCCTCAAAAACGCGCACAAACTCCTCACCAATTATTTTGCGCTTCGCTTCGGGGTCGGTAATGCCCTCCAGCCGCTTCAGGAACCGCTCACGCGAATCGGCATAGATAAGACGTATTCCAAACGCCTCTGCAAAGTCGTGGCGCACCTGCTCCGCTTCACCTTTACGAAGCAAGCCATGGTCTACAAAGATACAGGTCAACTGGTCGCCAATGGCTTTGTGCATCAGTGCCGCCACACAACAGCTATCTATCCCCCCAGACACCCCGCAGATAACTCCCGCGCTTCCCACCTCTGCCCGTATCTTCTCAACCGCCTCTTCAACAAAGTTACGTGCCGTCCATGTTCCCGAACAGCCGCAAGGTCCCATCAAAAAAGCTTTCAGGAGGTCTTTACCAAAGGGGGTATGCACGACCTCCGGGTGGAACTGCACCCCATAGAGTTTGCGCTCCGTATTGACCACCGCGCCAACCGGAGCCGACTGTGTAACCGCAACAATATCG
>OMJJ01000390.1 GCA_900299305.1 bacterium
GGGCGGCTCTCGTAGATAATCCCGATAACACCCAGCGGAACGCGCACTCGCTGAATCTCTAGCCCGTTCGGACGGCGAGACCCCTCCAAAACGTGACCGATGGGGTCGGGAAGAGCCGCTATCTGCCGCAAGCCCTCCGCCATTCCCAAGATACGCTTCTCGGTGAGAAGGAGACGGTCTAGCAGGGTTTCGGAGAGTCCTTTTTCGCGCCCCGCTACTATATCCTGTGCGTTCGCGTCCAGAATCTCCTGCTGATGCGCCATGAGGCTCTCTGCCATGCTCCGCAGAGCGTTATCTTTGACATGGGTTCCCACTCCTGCCAGTTTTCGCGCCGCGCCCTGAGCGCGTTGCGCCATGATATTCACCGTTTCACTCACAAGCCTCACTCCTTCCGTGCTTCCTACTCTATTGACAAGATTATAGCACAGGTTGTTCCAATGAGGGAGGGGGAAACGTGGGCAGAGTGTAGAGGAAATTACGGTTCGACGGCGAATATCTGTATTCGGATAGAGACACTTTTCTTAGAACAGAGGAGAATTTTCATGTTTAACCTGCTGATGGGCTTGCTTGCCCTTACGCTACCGCACGCTTTGCAAGAACCACCCGTTGCAAAACAGGTCTCCGAGACCAATATCCGTCATGGAGTGCTTGGTTTGGGGGCAGATACGTTTGTGATGTCGGGGGATGGAAAAACGATTTGGACGTACCCGCGCAACACCCGCGACGGCTGGATGTTGGCGAACGGTCATCTGCTGTTGGTCATTACCAAGAGCGCAGAGTATCCGGGTGGTGGAGTGGTGGAGATAGACCGCGAAGGCAAAACCTACTTCGAGTACAAAGGAACCCAAAACGAGGTAGACACCGTTCAGCCTCTGTCCAAAAACCGCATACTGCTCACCGAATCGGGAGCGAAACCGCGTATTCTGGAGATGGATAGAAGCGGCAAAATCCTGTTTGAACTTCCTTTGCAGTGCCAGAGCGAAAACCACCATATGCAGACCCGCATGGCGCGTAAAATCAAAAATGGCAACTATCTGGTTCCTCATGCCTTCGATAAGAAGGTACGCGAGTACTCTCCCGACGGCAAAATCGTGTGGGAGGTGAGTACCCCCGACTGGCCCTTCTTCGCGTTCCGCAAACCGAACGGCAACACCCTCATTACCTGTACCCGCGGCAACCTTGTGAGAGAGGTGGACAAAGAGGGTAAAACGGTTTGGGAACTGACCAACAACGACCTGCCCGGTAGCCCCATCCGAGACGCTTGCGGAGCCAATATCCTTTCTAACGGGAATATCGTCGTGACGAGTTATGGCGCAGGAGGAACGGGTGCTGTTAAACTGTTTGAGGTGAACGCCGAGAAGAAACTGCTCTGGACACTCTATACAGGGCGCGACCATGGGCTACACGAGTTCCAGATTTTAGACGAAGAGGGCAACCCCCTTAAAAGCGGACGGGTTCAGAAGTAGGGAGGCAGAGGGTTATGCGCGTTGCCGTTATAGGAAGCGGGTTTATCGGAAAGCGACACGCCGACGCTATCCGTCAATCTCCCCATGCCGAACTGGTTGCGACGTGCGACATCGACCTCGCACGGGCGGAAGCGGTAGCAGGTAGTAACGCCCGCGCCTATACCGATACGGCAACCCTCCTCGCAACCGAAAAGCCGGATGTGGTGACTATCGCTACCCCCGACCACTTGCACGTAGAGCCGACGCTTTTAGCCCTACGTGCAGGTTGCCATGTCTTTTGTGAGAAGCCACTCGCCATGACCTTAGAGGAGGCGACGCTGATGTCGGTGACGGCGGACGAGTGCCGCCGTTTTCTTGCGGTAGACTACAATCGCCGCTACAGTTTCGGCTACTCTAAGGCGCACCAGCTGGTACAAGAGGGCAGAATAGGGGAGGTAACTCATGCGGTGTTTCGGGTAACAGATGGGATTCCGCCGTTTGTAAAGGGGAGGGGGGCATATGCCTTCCTGTTCTCTATGCTTACCCACCATATCGACCTACTGCGCTGGTTCTGCGGCGAAGTGACCTCCGTCTACACCCTACAAAGCCGCCCCGATTCCGAAGGGAAGTTTCTGGATACAGTTCTCTCCTTCGAGTTCGCTTCGGGGGCAATAGGGAGCATTGTAGGCGGTTGGCGTGAGGGGCAGACCCGTACTATCGAGGGGCTTGAGGTAGGAGGGACGCTGGGCGCGGTCAGTATTGAGGATGTGCAGAAGCGGGTGCGTCTGCACAGTCTCTCTCCCGATAGCGTAGAGGAGTACCAGTCCGACTACTTTTGGGGGATTCAGACGGAGTTCTATCACTCCTTAGATAGTCATGTTCTCTCGTTTTTAGAGCGGGTGCAACGCGGAGAGCCGCCGCTTGTAACGGGATGGGATGGGGTGCGTGGTCTGGAGATTGTTGCGGCGGCAATCGAGTCGCATGGTTCGGGGTGCAAGGTGCCAGTGGCGTAGAAGTGCTATGTCTACCTAGGGCAATCGCACTACTTTGAGATAAGATGGGTATTTACATTACGCCATAGTCAGCGGAATAGCCCTCATTCTGTCCTTGCAGGACATCTTTCCCCCAATTTTGGGGGAAAGAGAGAGTAGAGAGGTAGGATTGTTATGAGTAAGGTATGCCTGTGCCAAAAGGCAGGAACCTTACTACACATTGCATTCGCCTCTTCGCCCAAACTTGGGAGAAGAGGTTGGTGATGAGGGCTATAACCTAACAGTGCACAATACCCAAGAGTAATGCGATTGCCCTGAGTGCCTATTTTAAATCAATACGCGCTCTTTTACCTCTAAGTACCTCTGAATCAGTTCGGCAGAGAGTTTTTCCGCAGGCGTATCTATTACAAAGACCCCTCGTTGTTGTAGGAGGCGCAGTGCTTCCGCTCTCTCCTCTAGTACCTGCACTGCTGCCGATTTGCGGTAGACCTCTTCGGGGGTGGTAACGGGCATTTGAGAGGCACGTAGCAGGTTCGTGTCAAGTAGCGATACCGCAATTACTGCATGATGTGCCTGTAGTGCCGTTATCTCCTCGATGGTGTAGCGAGACGATTCGCTATCCCAGAGGTCGGTAAAGCAGATAACAAGAGAGCGTTTTCGCCAACGGGTTTGGAGTTCGGTACGCGCCGCTCGGTAGTCGGTCTCTTGGAAGGTGGCGCGGATATTGTAGAGGCTTTTATGGAGTATCTCTAGTTGAGTGTTGCCTCTGCGCGGCGGTAGGAAGGTGTGTACTGTGTCTGAAAAGACGATTGCGCCCACACGGTCTTCGCTTTGCAGTGCCACATAAGCCAGTAGTAGCCCCGCATTGAGGGCATAGTCTAGTTTGGGAATACCATCTATTTCGGCTACAACGGTGCGCCCCACATCAAATAGCAGGAACAGATTTTGAGAGCGCTCGGTTTCGTACTGCCGCGAGGTGAGTTTGCCGCGTCTTGCGGTGGCTTTCCAGTCGATACGGCGCAGTTCGTCGTCGGGTTGATAGTCGCGTAGGCTCTCGAACTCGCGTCCAATCCCCTGAATCCTAAGGGCGCGTACCCCCGCCATCTGTAGCCGCCCCCTATGTGCGCTTATCTCCAGATGTGCGTCTTTGAAGAGATTGGGGTAGACGCGCACTGCCAACGGCGCAGAGACCGTCCACTGCTTTGCTACCAGCCCAAAAGCCCCCTGTACGCGCACATAGAGGTCGCCAAACGCGGTATCTCCGCGCTCTTGGGGCGTTACGTTATAGGTGAGAGTGTGTCGGGTACGGGGTGCGATTTCTAGCCGAAAACCCGTTTCGGGGTGGTCGGTATGCCAACCTTCGGGGAGGGTGTCTTTTATCTCTAAGGTTATGGGGGTGTCGCTACGGTTTTCTACCCGCAACAGAACGCTACTCTCGCCAAGCAGTAGAAAGCGTTCGTCGGTTTCGCGTTCGATAACAAGATGTTCATGGGGTACGATTCTGCGCCCATCGAACCAAGCCAACGCAATCAGTACGCCATAGCAAAGCACGCTCACCTCTGTAAAGCCTTGCCATAGCCACGTGAAGAGGAGGGGTAGCCCTGCAAGAGCGAGAAGAGTAAGCCAACGGCGTGAGGGTATCACTCTTCCTCCTCCGCCTCTCCTACAATACGTAGTATCTCATCAGGAGTGGTTACGGTATCACCGGGACGCACTTTGCGCCCTCTCCGTTCGTCCACCTCACCATTCACCTTTACTCCCATGGTCTCTAGGTAGTACCGTGCCTCCCCACCGCCGCTCACCACGTTGGCGTGTTTCATCAGTTGCCCCAGTGTGATGTACTCCCCCCGAATAGAGACGGTGCGCTCTGGAGTAGCGGGGGCAGGGGCAAATCTTTTTACGGCTCTGCGTGAAGTTCTTGCGTTGGGGTTACGATTCAAGAGGGTTTCCTCCCTTACGTGTTGAAATGGGTACTATCCCAAATTATAGGCGAACCGTGCGCCTTCCGTCAAGAAAGGAGGGCGTTTCCATAGAAAGGAACACCGTATTGGAGACGA
>OMJJ01000391.1 GCA_900299305.1 bacterium
CACCGATGCAGGGGGCGACTGGTTCCGTGACTACTCCATACCCCAAGCGCAGATTCGCCTGAAGCAGGGCTTTGGTCGGCTGATTCGTACCCGCTCGGATAGAGGCATTGTGTGTATACTCGATTCGAGACTCATTACCAAGCAGTACGGTGCAGAGTTCGTCAAGTACCTACCCCCCGCCGCCCGTGCGAGTAAATGGGGGCGCGTAGAGAAGTTTTGGAAGCAGGGGGAACCCGCCGCCCCCGTAGAGGAGACAGAGGCATAGTATGGAGACACCGTTACCTTTGGTGCTGGTGATAGAAAACGATTTGATGTTTGCTGTGCGTGTAGAGAGCGTACTTAAAAAGTTAGGGTATCGTGTGAAGGTGGTTGGAGACTCGGCTAAGGCTATCGCGTTCGCAACCGAAAACCCCATCCATCTTGCGATAGTGAGCATGGGACGCGAACGACTTTCGCCCCTAGAGACCATTTCGCGCCTAAAAGCGTTACAAAATCCCGCGCCTGTCTTGGGCTTTCTCTCTCACACCCTTATTCCACAGATACGCGAACAGGCAAAAGCGGCTGGATGTTCTCTACTCGTACCCAACTCCGCCATTATCACGCGCCTCCCCCTTTTGATGGAGCGGTTTAAGACGACGGAAGCGAACTCGGTAGGGTTTGATGTTGTAGAGGAAGAGGAGTAGGCAAACGCCTTCTTCTCTACTTAAGCCCATAGTGCCGTGCCATTTTAGAAAAAGCACTCGGTTGTGTGCGCCGCCCCCATGCAGAGATAACGGTGTCCACATTACTTTCAAGCGGGTCTGTGGAGTGAATTTCGAGGTCGTAAATCCCAAAAGTATGTACGATTGCAAAATCCTGCCTCGCTTCTCCAAGAGTTCTATCTCCCCTCTCCCTCTCCCGCCTTTCTAGTTCGGAAAGAGGGCAGTGGAGACCGATAAAGAACACATCAAAAGGTTTGAACAAGCCTACTAGCCTCTCCATCCACTCTTTAGTCTCTACGATATGTTCCACAACGAGGTTGTTACCGGCTTCTGCCAAAGCAGGTAAGCATCTATGAAAGCCTTCAAAAAAGGGAGTGCGTAGGTCAGACCATTGAAAGTCTCCCTCCTGTACCCGCTTCATAGGAAGAATACCTGCGTCTCGAATGAGATGGTCTATTGAGAAGTGCCAAAAGGGTTCGTCCAAGTTGGCTTGGAGTGCCTTACACAGTGTAGACTTTCCAGAACTAGAAGCACCGTTTACAAAGAGTATCTTGCCTGCACCTACCGTTCCCAATCTAAACCACACTCTCTTCCATAACCCAAGTAGGTTCGTGATGATGCGAACGCTTTGCGGGGGCTATCAGCCCCATCGCTTCCGCTAGTGCGTGAGGAGTGTTCCCCACTACGCGAAAATCTTTACCAGACCTCTCCCGTACATCCTCTAGGGTAAGGTCGTCCAGAAAGAGAGTCTCGTCTCGAACGGCGATTTGCGGGATGTAGACGGTAGGATAACACGCCTCGAAACTCCCTATCTGTTCCATAATATCGGTAGCCGTCATCAGTCCCGCGATGTGAATATCACCCCCAAAGAATCGGTTCTGAATCACGCACACATTGACCTCAACTCCCTCAATCTCGTTAAGGCGGTTTGCAAATTCGCGCACAATA
Source organism: bacterium (assembly GCA_900299305.1). Lineage (GTDB taxonomy): Bacteria > Armatimonadota > Chthonomonadetes > Chthonomonadales > Chthonomonadaceae > CAIJLM01. The sequence continues at coordinate 1,650 of OMJJ01000391.1, forward strand.
GGGGCGGGCATCTCTGCCGTCACAAGGGTTGCCTGAATAGGAATGGGAACGCTCTTGGGCAGTTTTCGCGAAACCTGCTTCGCCGACTCCAAAAACAGGCGCACCGTCCCAATACCATCCTCTAATTGGGGAAACTCTTCATAGTGGCTTTTAGAGGGATAGGGCAACTCTGCAATGTGGTACCACTCGTCGGCAAGCCACACAAAGCGCGTCCCAATACGCTTTTGGAACTCTTTCTCTTTTTTGCTAACGGCGGCAATCATCTCCCGCGCATAGTCGCGCTCAACTTTATCAATTTGGGGTAAACGTTCTCGGAAGCGTGTCATACCCACCGGAACCACAGCCACCGACTCCACTCCTGCCCTCTTACCCGTTACTGCAGGATGCTCTTCTACCAGTTCATCAAGGGTATTCTGGAGTGCCTCTCCGTCGTTCCAGCCGGGGCAAAGCACAATCTGAGCGTGGATACTAATGCGGTTACTCGCAAGTTCGCGTATCTGCGGCAGGATAGGAGTTGGCTCTCTGCGCCCTAGCAGTATACGGCGCAGTTCGGGGTCGGTAGCATGAACTGAAACGTAGAGCGGCGAGAGCCTCTGCTCCAGAATCCGCGCCCACTCCTCATCGCTAATGTTGGTGAGGGTGACATAGTTACCGTGCATAAAACTCAGGCGGAAATCGTCGTCCATCAAGTAGAGCGATTTCCGCATCTTCTTAGGCTGTTGGTGAATAAAACAGAAAACGCACTTGTTCTTACAGGTATGTACCCTATCGCCCAAATCATGCTCAAAAAGAAGCCCGGTCTCCTCGTCCTCCTCTTTGCGTAGCGTAACGCGGTAGGGTGTCCCCTCGCGTTCCAGTTCCATCGTTAGCCGCGTCGCGGTAGAGTGAAAACGGTAGTCCAAAATGTCGATAATAGGCTTTTGGTTGATTTGCTTGAGGTAGTCGCCCACGCGAATCCCTTTACGTTCCGCAAGGCTATCCGGCTCTACCTCCGAAACAATAAGTGCATTGACGTGCTTGAGGAAAATTTCAGACATAACTTCGTTACTCTCTCTAAGGTATCTATTCACTCTTCAGGGAACTATTTTTAGCCTATCTCAAGTTCGGGATAGTGTGCGAAAGCGGCGAAGATTCTTGACCTCACCCCACCTCTCCTTCGCAAGGAGAGGAGTCTTCCAGCACCTGTTAAGGCAGAAAGACCCGTTGCTCAAAGCATTTTGAGAGAGCATTATCCCG
>OMJJ01000392.1 GCA_900299305.1 bacterium
ATACTCCTCCGTCTCAATAGTGGCTTTTAGGGTCTGCGCCATCGTCATCATCTTGAGAGCCTCCCCTGTTTGAGAGCGAATCAGCCTCTGCTTCGAGTTTTCAATCTCTTTTAGGAACTTGAGGTAGTCCTCTATGGCAATCGGACGCTCTTTGCCTTCGCCGGGGGCTTGCACCATCTCGTTTTTGGGCGTTTCACCGGGAGCCGCGACCATCCCCACTCCCTTACTCTGACCAGGAGCGTTGACGAGGTTGCCAAGCACTCCCTGCCCACTCGCACGAGTCAGGCGGCTCGTCTGCCAGTACATCCCGCTTGCTACCACCGCTACCACCAGTAGCACCGCGATAGCCACCCCCTTATTGGGAATAGGAGACGACTTATAGGGCGCGAAGGGGGGCGCGGCAGACTGTGGCAAGGGTGCGGTGGCACGTTGCGGAGCAGAAGGGGTCGCAGAGACATCTACAGCAAACCCACAACGCAAGCAAAAACGCGCCTCCTTGGGCAGTTTGGCAGAACAGTTTTTACAGAGCATGGTACACACTCCTCATAGGAACAGTAGCAGTATTGTACTCCAATACGCAGATTGCGGGGCAGAAAATCCCTACTTCATTAGAAGACAGAAATGGCAAAACAGTTCGCTTGATTACAAAAACGATTCCAATACCCGAAAATTCCGTATCTTAGCACGTTTTTCCTACGTAGTAGAGAAGGATTGGTATCTAGTAGCAGGATTTTGGGGCGTAAAAAGTGAAGTCTTCCGTACCCAATCGGCTTAGTGTGGGAGAAACATGATGTTACTCGGTTTAGCGCGTTATCTCCTTATCGGGGCGTTTGGTCTCTTTATCGTCATCCTATTTCAACTAATACGGCGTGACCGCGACAACTAGGTGCGCCCCCCCAGAGGTTCAACGTGAGTATCGCTATCGGATGGAAAACACACCCCGGCAAACGCCGCGAAAATAATGAAGACAGTTATGCTGTCTTACGTAAAAACGACCTCGCAGGGCAACTTGATGCGCTTGTGGTGGTTGCAGACGGTATGGGGGGCGTGAAGGGTGGAGAGGTCGCCTCTAGTATCACCGTCGAGACCCTGCCCCAAGTCATTGCTCAGACCCTTGAACGCGCCGGAACCCGTACCCCTGCTTACAGTGACCTCCTTATTGCGGGGATAGATGCTGCCAACCGCAAGATATGGGATAGGAATCAGGCAGAGAACCGCCCAATGGAGATGAGCATGGGGACAACCTGCGTGGGGGCAACCCTACAAGGAAGTCGTGCCACCATCCTCAACATTGGTGACAGCCGTGCCTATCTCCTCAAGCGAACCGGCAAGATGCTACAAGTAACGGAAGACCACTCGCACGTCTGGATGCAGGTACAAGCGGGGCTAATGACCCGCGAAGAGGCGCGAAACAACCGTCACCGTAACATTCTGGCGCGAGTTGTGGGCATAGAGGCAGAGGTTGAGAGCGATATTTTTGAACTCGACTTGGAACAAGGCGATACCCTCCTGCTCTGTTCGGATGGGCTGACTACGGAGGTAGAGGATTTAGATATTGGGCGCGTTCTCGCCTCCTCTCCCACCGCCCAAGAGGCGTGTGACCGCTTGGTAGATGCGGCACTAGATGGAGGTGGCTCGGATAATATCACGGTGGTAGTGGTGCGCTATGGAAACTTTACGCCCATTCCGGTAGGCAACATCACCGACGAAGACGAGACGACAGCAGACACCGACTTGACCACCGATAGGCGTTCTCAGACCGCTATGTTCAAGCCCGTAGCCCTCCCCGTTACGCCGCCCACGCCTACGAAACCTACTTCTGCCGTCCCTCTTCCTCCCGCCCCAACTGCCATTCCAGAGGCAAGGGCAAAGCAGGGTATCTCTTCGGCAGTGGCGTTTCTGCTCTTTGCGGTGGGAGTAGTAGGTGGAGGCGGTGGAGTGGGCTACTTTATCAACCAAAAAGCGAAAACAGATTTGAAGAAAGCCCTAGAGGAGAATAAGCCCGTTCCTGTTGTAGAGCGTACCTCTCTCGAACTGTTCTACGGCAACCCCGATTTACTAGTACGTGACAAGGTACGCCCGAACTTCCTACAACTCGATAGCGAAGGACTACCCATCGTCGCCGTTTCGGAGGGGTGGCTAAAGCACCTTGTCAAGAAGAAGGGGCTAGTCTCATTGGAGGGTCTTCCCACGCTAGGTAGCCTTCCCGAAAGCAGTGGCAACGGCTCCAACGACACCGCTACCTCCAATATGCTCGTAACTTTTGATTTGAGCGGCAACCGCTACCAGAGCGACCCCAAGACCAAAAGCATCTGGAAGTTTGACCCCAAAGGAACACGAGTCACCTCCGACATAGGTAAAGGAAAGATAGATTCCCCTACTGCACTCCTCGTTGCGCGTACTGGAGACCTCTACTACATTCGGAACGAACACCTATTCCGCATCTCTGCCTTTGAGAACAAAAACGACGTTCCCAAAACAGAGGGGAACGGGAAGACCACCACAAGGAATTAGAAAGTATGCCTCTCGGACAACTGGGGAAATACGAACGGTTGGACGTGCTAGGACACGGCGTTTCGGGCATCGTCTATCTCGCCAAAGACACGCTTCTCAATAAGCAGGTTGCCCTAAAAGAGGTGGATGTGGAGGCGGGAAACCTGCAAAAGTTCTTGGAAGAGGCGCGGGTTATGGACAGGATGCGCCACCCCAACATCGTGCGCGTAAATGGGGTAGACCGCATTGGAAGCAAAGTCGTTATCGACATGGAGTTCGTAGAGGGGCAGAACCTACAGGAGAAACTACGCGCAGAGGGAAGGCTCTCCCTCGAAAAGTCTCTGAACTGTACCATTCAGATACTCGACGCGCTAGACTACGCCCACTCCCTACAGATTATTCACCGCGACATCAAACCCGCGAACCTCCTCCTTACACGAGAAGGCACGATTAAAATTGTGGACTTTGGGCTTGCCGAAATCCTAGCCACCAACGCCGTAGCGGGGGGCGCAGGAACCTATGCGTATATGGCTCCCGAAGATTTTGGTGAAGAGGAGGGTTCGGATAGCCGCTCCGACCTGTGGGCAGTGGGAGTCACCCTTTACGAGATGCTTACGGGGTATCGCCCCTTTGCGGTAGAGCGCGTAAAAGACCCCTTTGCGTGGAAGCGGCTCCTAGAGACCACTGCCCCCGAACGCCTCTCCAAACACCTGCCCCGCGCCCTGCCGCAACTGCAAGCCATTTTAGATCGCGCCCTCGCACGGGACAAACAGAGGCGATACCAACGTGCCGCCGACTTTCGAGACGACCTGCAACGCCTCCGAAACAGCGAAAGCATCGCGCCCCAAACCCTCGCGTTTTTGGAGGAGGACGAGCCAAACCCGACGATTGGAGTGGTAAACCTCAAGCCTACCCCCTCCCCTCTCCCACAACGCACTTCGGAGGGAGTAGTGGTCGCAGAGTTCCAGATACCGAATCCACCAACTACCCCAATCGTTATTGAGAAGCCGCAAGAGGCAGAAGAGAGGCGCGTTGTTGAG
>OMJJ01000393.1 GCA_900299305.1 bacterium
CACACTACTCACCACCAACCGGGGTGAAAACGGGGTAGACTTCGAGGGTGAAACGGGAAGCGTGTTCGTATCACGTGGAACCATTCGTACCAGCGACCCCAATATGCTTACCGACCCGCTACCCGCCAACGCAGAGCGGCTCTATGCCTCCAACGACCATATGCAGAACTTCATCGACTGTATCCGTAGCCGCAAACTGCCCATCTGCAACGCGGAAGTAGGCTATCGCTCCGTAACCACCTGCCACCTTGCCAACATCTCGCTACGCTTGAACGGACGCTTCCTTGAGTGGGATGCCAAAGCAGAGCGGTTTACGAGTGACCGCGAAGCAAACGCCATGATGAAGCGCAAGTATCGCGGTAACTGGAAACTGTAGCACGTCCCCTTTAGGAGTAACCCTTACTCCCATCCCTCTCTCCCAATTAGTGGGAGAGAGGGCAAACCTATTTCAGAGTATCACTCATGCAAAACTCACTCTCGCGGCGCGACTTTTTACTCACAGGAACCGCCCTCGCACTTCTTTCGGAGGAAAGACCTATGCCTGCCAACGCAGAGCCTCTGGCAAAAGACCCTTTTCACTATAGTTTTAACACCAGTACCATTCGGGAATCAAAACTGCCCCTCACCAAACTTATCGAAATCACTGCCAAAGCGGGTTATCACGCTATAGAGCCGTGGATTGACGAGATTATCGCACACAAAGAGCATGGAGGGAGTCTTGCAGACCTCAAGAAGCAACTAGAAGACCATAACCTCACTGTAGAGAGCGCGATTGGTTTTGCAGAGTGGATAGTGGACGACGACACCCGCCGCAAACACGGGTTAGAGATTATGAAGCGCGACATGGACTTAGTGGCACAGATCGGAGGAAAACGGGTTGCCGCGCCCCCGCTAGGTTGCACCGACCACGAAGACCGCGACCTTATCAAAATCGCCGAACGATACCGCGCTATCTGCGACTTGGGCGACCAGATGGGCGTAGTTCCGCAAGTAGAGGTATGGGGCTTCTCTAAAACGCTGAACCGCCTCGGAACGGCTACCGCCGTCGCTATCGAAAGCCACCACCCTAAAGCCTGCGTTCTCGCCGATGTGTACCACCTATACAAGGGCGGAACCGACCACGCCGCAATTCGCTTCCTGCATGGCGATGTGCTTCACGTTCTACACGTAAACGACTACCCGAACCTCCCCCGCGAAACGATAACCGATGCAGACCGCGTGTACCCCGGTGACGGTGTTGCGCCTCTCGGTGCGTTCTACCGCGACCTCAAAGCGATAGGGTTTAACGGCTACCTCTCGCTAGAACTCTTCAACCACGAGTACTACAAACAAGACCCGCTCCACGTTGCGAAAACGGGACTGCAAAAGACCCGCGACACGGTACGGAAAGCCTTCGCGTAACTCATTCGCCCCTTCCTACACAGTATAGAAAGGGGCGAATGTTATTTTAGGGAAGCACGAAGAAAAGCACGAGCTACACTCGCTTGGCTAAGTAGCCCTACCTTGTCGTGCGGCTTAGTGGGTAGACGGTTCCAGTGTTCGCTATAGTGTCCGTCCTCGTCTTTCAGGTGGGTATAGAGATGGGTTAGTGCCTTGTCTACAAGCCCCCGCCAGTAAGTTTTACCGTCCATCTCGCTCACTGCAAGAAATGCCTCCGCTAATAGGTGAGCGAACGCGCCATCATCTGCAATCGCTCCCGTCTCTACTTTTACCCAGTAGGAGGCGGCAGACCGTGCAATCCGCTCCGCCTCCTCGTAATAGGGCTTCTCATGGGTAAGCGAGTAGAAGAGACAGTTTGCCCTTAGCATAAGAGCCGTGTTGTACGACCATTTTGTCTTTTCGATAGTACCGTCTACGCGAATATTGTCCCAAAAGAGTCCGTCGGGGGCTTGTAGGTGGGCGTTCGTCCAGTCGTAGAGCCGCTTTGCGGCATCCATGTAGTCTTGCTTGTGCGTTACTTGAAATAGCCGAAGTGCAAGTACCATCGCGGGGGCATTGGAGCAGGTGTTTTTGCTGGTTTTCTCCTTCTCCTTCCAGTAGATGCCACCCCCTAATTTATCATCCTCCACTGTAAGTATAAATGCAAAAACCGCTTCCGCCTTATCCCGATATGCCTTGTCTTTCGTAACCTCATACGCCTCTACCAGTGCCAAGCCCACCCACATATTATCGTCGTAGTAGCGGTCTAGGGGTTTGGGGTGGGGTAGCACGTCGTAACCGCCGATGTTGTTGTCGCCTAGTGTCCAGTAGACCTCTAGCGCGGAGACAAAACGTTTAAGGCGTTCTTTATAGACTTGAGGCTGAATACGAGTGGCGGCAGTAAGGGCAGAGAGTTGTACCCCCGCTCCCCACATAAACGCCGGGCTACCTTCCGGTTTCTGACCTCGCTTCCACTCATCGGCATAGAGTGCGCTATTGGGAAGTGCATAGTCCTCCTCGATGTGCTTTAGGGTCTCTAGTCCCCAAGCCTTAAAGTCGCTTTTCTGCGATTGGGTACTCCCCCTCGTGCTAAGTAGCCACAAAGTTAGGAGTGCCGTGAGCAGGTAGGCAGTTCGCAAACAGATTTTTGCAGGGTAGAGGGTTGGGTTCATGGGTTTAGGGCTCTCTTGGTTGTCAAAGCAAAAAGCCGCCCCAAGCGTTCAGGGCGACTTATGCAATAGTTAAAGGTTTCGCGGCAAGTTAGAACAGAGCCTGCTCGGTCTCTTTATCAAAGAGGTGCGCCTTCTCCATATCAAAGATAACATCGATTCTATCGCCGATTTTTGCAGAGGAGGCACTGTCGATAGTCGCGACCATCATCACCTCGCCCGACTTCAGGTGCATCTCCACGTTGTGTCCTAGCGGTTCGGTAACGTCTACATCCACCGTCAATGAGTTTTTGTCTGTCGCTTCAACCAGCCCAGAGAGCCGCTTATCGAAGATATGTTCAGGGCGAATACCGAAAGTGACCTGCTTGCCCACATAGCCGCGCTCTTTTGTCATGCGGGCTTGGTCGGCACGTAGAGCCACTTTGAACGAACCCGCATCTGCAAACACATCGCTCCCCTCTTCCTTTAGGGTCACGGGGAAAGTGTTCATAGCAGGAGAGCCAATAAAGGTAGCTACAAACAGGTTGGCGGGGTGGTTGTACAGGGTGAGCGGCTTATCGACCTGCTGAATAAGCCCGTTGCTCATAACGGCGATACGGTCTCCCATCGTCATTGCCTCTACTTGGTCGTGAGTAACGTAGACGGTGGTAATACCCAGTCGGCGGTGCAGTTTAATCAGTTCGGCGCGGGTCTGTACACGCAGTTTTGCGTCGAGGTTGGAGAGGGGTTCATCCATGAGGAAGACTTTGGGGTGGCGTACAATCGCACGTCCCAGAGCCACACGTTGGCGTTGCCCACCCGATAGCTCTTTGGGCTTGCGCTGTAGCAGAGGCTTTAGCCCCAAAATCTCGGCGGCTTGCTGAACGCGCCTATCTATCTCCTCTTTGGTGTAGGTGCGTTTAGCGTTCATGGGCCAAGGCTTGCCAGAGGGTTCGCGCTTGAGTTTGAGTCCGAAACTCATGTTATCGTAGACGGTCATATGGGGATAAAGGGCATAGTTTTGGAACACCATCGCAATATCCCGGTCTTTGGGCGAGACATCGTTTACCACTCGCTCATCAATCACAATCTCACCGCTACTCGACTCTTCTAGCCCCGCAATCATGCGGAGGGCGGTAGTTTTACCGCAACCAGAGGGGCCCACGAGAACCATAAACTCTTGGTCACGGATTTCGAGGTTTATCCCCTTCACCGCCTGAACCTTATTAAAGGTCTTAGTCAAATCTTTTAACAAGACACGCGCCATAATACAAGCACTCTCCTCTATCTACGTTTCCACACCAAAACTAAGTTGACACAGGTTCTATTCTACCGTATAATACGGATGTATTGTTTGCCGAAGTGGCGGAATGGCATACGCGGTGGTCTCAAAAACCTCTGGGGGCAACCCCTTGCGGGTTCGACTCCCGCCTTCGGCAGTTTGAGCAGGTCGGTATTTTGCCGACCTGCTTTTTTATGCTAACTCCTCTGCGTGTGCCGCCCAAAGCAGACCGCGAGTGAGGGTTTGCAGAGTTTCCGGTTGCTCTACGGTTGCGGCAGAGTGTCCTACTGAGTGGTAGAACACACGCCCGTTGCCATACATTTTTGTCCAGATAACGGGCATATCAAAAGGGTCGTTCGTGCTATGAGGCCCGTCTGCACCGGGAGATGGGAAGCGGGTCGTGGCAAGCACCTTTACGGCGGGGGCTACGTGCAGATAGTACTGCTCGGATTTCACGGTGTAGTCTTGTGTTCCCTGTGTAATAAAGTGGTCGGGTTGGGTAATCTTTACGGTGTACTCTACGCCATCGTTACCGGGATGCGATACCCACTGCCCTCCCGTCATGAACTGCCATTCGGTGGCTTCTCGGAACGAGTCGCACATCCCACCATGACACCCTCCAATTCCCACACCGCTCTTCACTGCCTCTACTACGGGGTTTAGCTGATCGTTGCTAATGCGCCCCATTGTCCAAACCGGCACAATGAGATTAAGCCCCTTCAGTTTCTCAACATCCAAAAACGCATCCAGAGTATCCGATACCTCTACTTCAAACCCTTTCTCAGTCAGAACACGCTCAATAGTCGCCGCGACCTGCTTGGGCTGATGTCCGTCCCACCCACCCCATACAACTAACGCTTTATACGCCATAGTATCTCCTACTGGGTTTCGTAACGCTGGATAGTACGAAATCCTCGCTTACAAAGTTTGGTATTTGGTCTACCTTCTTCATCTCTGCACAAAATTCCTCCTCCCTGTCGATTTTTCTTTTTGTTTCGGTAGGATGAGAGACAGGAAATCGTAACGCAGAGGGGCAATTTTACCACAAGAACCCTCTTTAAAAGGACACACGATGATTCATACCGCTGAAAAGTTCACCCCTGCTCTAGACGATTTAGAGGCGCAAGCCGCCTGTTTCGAGCAGAACAGTTTTGTGGTACTCCCCAACCTGCTCACTCCCGAAGAGGTTATCGAACTAAACCTTGCCATAGATAGAGACCGCGCCGCAAACCCGTTTATGTGGTACTGCGAAACCTCACGCGATTATAACTGCAACCTGCTCTTAACCGAGCCACTCTTTGAAATCACCATTCGCCATCCCAAAGTGTTGCCTCTTGTAGAGCGTATTATGGGAGGCGCGTTCTGCTTCGAGGAGCTATCCGTGCGGCACACAGAGGGGCGTAAACAGACCACTCCTACCGAGTGGCACAGAGATAGAGGGCATTGGCTAGAGCACCCGCTTCATCTGGACTACCCACAAGTTATCTACTACCTAACGGATGTGGACGAGGACACGCACTGCTTTACCATCAGCCCCGAACCCGCAAGGGAGGCAGTTTTGGAACGTGACGCGCATATCGAACGCGGCGGAACATTCTACTTTCATGGGAAGGCGGGTTCCGCCATTCTCTTCAACGCCGCAACCCTACACGGACCGACTCACCGCGCCTCTACACGCCACCGCCGAATTGTGCAGGTCTACTACGGGCACCCGCACCGTCCCCCGCTTAGTGAAGTGACCCTCATGCCCCCGCGCCTTTGGCGAGATAGCCCCGACCCCGAAATTCGGCGGTTCTACGGCAAGTTCAACCGCTACTCTCGGGTGATGCTAGACGCGATGGGCATTGAGGTAGACGAGTGAACTACTTGGCAGGAGTAAGCACCACGTTTCTGAACTCGATAGAGCCATGGTCGCCCTGAATAAGAAGCGGACCGGATTCTGCTTCGTTACAGTCTAACGCCCCTCCGGTAATGCCCGGTATCTCCTGCCTGTCTATCACCTTCACGCCATTGAGAACAACGGTTACGCGCCGCCCTACCAGCGTAATATCATAGGTTTGCCACTCCCCAGCGGGTTTGGAGGTGTTGTAGATGGGCTTGAGGAAGCCGTACACCCCGCCAATAAGATGCTCTTCGGGCTCCATACCGTAGTCATCTTCTATCTGTACCTCGTAGCGTCCCCGCAGATAGATGCCGCTATTACTTCCTTTGGGGTATCGGAACTCGGCATGAAGTTTGAAATCGGTATACTTGTCGGTGGTCATGAGGTCGACACCGGGCTTCTGATTCACCATAAGACCGTCTTTAGCAACCCAACCGTGTGGGCGATTAGAGAAACGGCTCTGCCAGCCTGTGAGGTCGGTTCCGTTGAAG
>OMJJ01000394.1 GCA_900299305.1 bacterium
ACTTCGGCAAGGGTGCGAGAGGGGCGCGTAAGAGCAACCGCGACGATAAAGCCGGAGAGTTCGTCCACTGCAAAGAGGGTTTTGGCAAGGGCGGTTTCGCGGGGGATATTGAGATAGGTCGCGTGTCCGCCAATGGCTTGTATCATCTCTTCGGGGTAGCCTAGGCTACGGAGGTGGTTCATGCCTACGGTGGGGTGTTCGGAAGCGTCTGGGTGACGCTCGTAGTCGAAATCGTGCAGTAGCCCAGTTAGCCCCCAGAGGTCTTCGGGTTCGCCCTGTAGCCGTGCATGGTAGCGCATAGATGCCTCTACGGAGAGGGCGTGTTTTCGTAGGCTTTCGCTCTGTGTCCACTCGGTAAGCAGTTGCCACGCCTCTTCTCTACTCTGCATGATATGCCCCTCCCATTCCAAAAAAGTGTGCCTTGTATGCCATAATCAAGATACTTTCCCTAGCAGAGTACCTGAACGCTGGCAAGGTGGCTTTGGGTGGAATGTTCTCCTCGAACGCTTGTAATCCCTCCCTCTTTAGAAGGCAAAAATATGGCAAAAGACACTGCTCTTGAAAATTCGGCACCTCGTTTACCCGTTCGCCTAACCTCAATAGATGCTTATAGGGGTTTTGTAATGCTTCTTATGCTTGGTGAGGCGGTTCATTTGGAGGATGTGGCAGATAAGTTGAACCACAATCCCTTTTGGGACTTTTTGGCGTTTAATCAGTCTCATGTGGAGTGGGTAGGCTGTTCTTTGCACGACATGATACAGCCGTCATTTTCGTTTTTGGTAGGAGTGGCACTTACCTTTTCGATTGCGAACCGACGGGCTAAGGGGCAAGACCCTGCCCTTACAACGCGCCACGCCTTCGGGAGAGCGTTGATACTGGTACTACTAGGGATGTTTCTGCGCTCTTTGGGGCATACCCACACCTACTTCACCTTTGAGGACACCCTTACACAGATTGGGCTAGGGTATGGTTTTCTCTATCTGTTGGCTTTGCGCTCTGTACGTTTTCAGTGGGGGGCATTGGGAGCCATTCTTTTTGGATACTGGCTTGCGTTCGCCTTAACGCCTCTGCCTCCAGCGGGGTTCGATACCAAGACGCTAGGGGTTCCTACCGATTGGGCGCATAACCTAACGGGCTTTGCGGCACACTGGAACAAAAACACCAACCTTGCTATGCGCTTCGATGTCTGGTTCCTCAATCTGTTCCCCCGTGACAAAACCTTTCTGTTTAATGGGGGCGGTTATGCGACGCTCAGTTTTATTCCCACACTAGGAACCATGCTATTAGGGGTGCTTGCGGGAGGCGTACTGCGTAACGACCAAGAGCCAAAAGAGCGGGTTCGTTGGCTGTTAAAGGTAGCGGTAGGGTGTCTGGTTGGGGGTGCGTTGCTGGGGATGTTGGGTATCTGCCCAGTGGTAAAGCGTATCTGGACACCGAGTTGGGTGCTCTTTAGCGGAGGCTGGTGCTTCCTGCTCCTAACGGGTTTTTACTACCTTATTGAGATACAGGAGCGCAAAAAATGGGCGTTCCCCCTGATTGTGGTCGGCATGAACTCGATTGCCGCCTACGTGATGGGGTGGATGGTTGCGAGTATTGTACGGGAGGCACTGGTGCGCCATTTGGGACACTCCGTGTTTCTGGTGTTTGGAGAGGCGTTTGAGCCGTTCCTGCTTGGTATTGGGGAGTTGGCGGTGCTATGGGCGATACTCCACTGGATGTATAAGAACAAGATATTTTTGCGGATTTAGCGCGTTTGGGAGTGGTTTCTCTGTTTGTGCCTGTGTCAACCTTCCGTATGAACAACGTCTTATAAAAGAGAGCAGGGATTCGTGGGGTAGTTGTCGGATATTAGGGGCGAACTCTATTCAGAAAGGGAGACAGACTAATAATGGGCAAACTTCCGATTGCTCTCGAACTCTATTCGGTGCGCGATGATGCCGCGAAAGACCTCAAAAGCGTGATTGAGGCGGTGGCAAAAATGGGATACGATGGGGTGGAATTCGCGGGGTATCATGGTCACTCCGCGCAAGAACTGCGCCAGATGCTAGACGATAACGGGCTAAAGTGTTGTGGCTCTCACCTCGGTATTCAAACCCTGTTGGGAGAGGAACTCGACAAAACCGCCGAGTTCAACAAGGTGCTGGGCAACGAGTTTTTGATTATTCCCGGTCTGCCAAAAGAGTACACCTCTTCCAAAGAGGCATGGCTAAAGACGGCGGAAATCGTGAACGGGATTTCGGATAGGCTAAAGCCTTATGGGTTAGTGACGGGCTACCACAATCATCACACCGAGTTTCAGCCTCTGGATGGTGAGATGCCCTGGGATACCTTCTTTGGCAACACCAAGCAAGAGGTAGTGATGCAGTTCGACTGCGGTAACTCGATGCACGGCGGGGCGGAGGCGGGTCCTTTCTTGCGCCGCTACCCCAATCGGGCAAGAACGGTTCACCTCAAGGAGTTCTCTTCTACCAACGACACCGCTCTTATTGGTGAGGGCGAAGTGAAGTGGGCAGAGATTTTTGAACTGTGTGAAACGATAGGCTCTACCGAGTGGTATATCGTGGAGCAAGAGAGTTACGCTTATCCCCCTCTTGAGTGTGTAGACCGCTGTTTGAAAAACCTACGCGCAATGGGAAAATAGGTCTGTCTTTACGAATAGACCACAATGTAACAGGAGTCATCCCGACCTTTGAGAGAGGGATATTAAAAAGAGACCTTGTTTGGTATGATGAAGTAGCCCACTTCTCCACCAACGAGGTCTCTTACCATGAATTATGACGAATTAAGGAGTGGATTATTTACTAGAGAGTATCCGAATCTGAGTGGTCAGCGTGAACGATTTACCCCCAATATCGTAAACGATTTCGCCATACACGGCGGCAAAGCCCTTAGAGGGGTACTTGAGTTGACCGATAATGCCCTGTGTGGTAACGGTCATGGGTTCAAACGTCCACTTGCTCTCGCGGAAGTCTTTGGTATTAGAATAGACACGGAACAGACGAGCCGCTTTGGGCTTGATGTCGCTGTTTACGAGCAGTTCCACGCCGCTATCGGTTTCGGTGTACAGCCACTTCATATCGGGCCACTTGGTACGACGCGCCAGCATCTGCCCAAACGCGGTAAGCACATTAAAGGTACGCACCCTATCCTCTAAACCGTGACCGCTGTTCGGGATGTAGGCAATCCACTTCTTACCCCGCAGTCCATCCCAATAGAAGTTCAGTGCGTCCTGCGCCCAGTAGCGGTCATTCGTTCCGTTGATAATCAGTTTGGGCAAGGTGAGGATGTCACGATAACTATAGGGGTCTTCGAGGGCAAGCAGTCTGCGCCCCTTCTCCGTTTTAAGAACCTCTAGCATCCCCGACTTGGTGTAGTCCTCTATCTGCTCACTCGCCGCCCCATAAGACTCAATTTGGTGCGGAATCTGTACACCCACATTCAGAGTATCAATCACCATAGGCGCGATACCCTTCACGCGCTTATCTTTGCTTGCGCCCACCAGCCACGTCGTCCAACCCCGTTTAGAAGCACCTGTCACCAAGAACTCTTTGATTTCGGGGATTTTTGCGTACAAGGAGTACTCCTGGAGCGCATCCATCGCTTTGATAACCGATTTTGCCATAGGGAAGTGGAGGGGCCAAGTGGGGTCGCCCGTCTCAAGGTACTTCTGCCACGTATAGACGACCAGCGCGTCCTCCGTTTTACCCCCATAGAGCGGTTGTTTGGGGATACCAAACAGAATCGCGAACGGCATACCCGAACTCCTCGCGATAAGAATTCCCATTTTCGTCTCGTCGTCACCGCCATTCCCACCGGTATTCAGAAGGGTACAGAAGTTCGGGAAAGCCGAGTTTTGCGGGCGAAACAGTTGGAGATGGTGCTCCCAAATCATGCCCTGCCACGTCTGCGAGATAAGATGAAGGTCGGTAACAGTAACTCCCTCTATCTGCTTTTCGCTCTTTTTCTCCCAAATCGCCCCGCCGTCAAAGAGGTACTTGTGCAGTTCGTTGTCGGCACGAACAGCACTCCCTCCGAATAGAACTCCCAGCGTGAATAACGCTACTAACCATCGTTTTAGCACGACTACCTCCCCCCAAAATGTTGGGTTATTGCTCTGATTTTGAGGCACGAAGCCCCTATACCCCTTCATTCCGCAAAACAGTCCCGTTTTCCTGCTATAATAGAACAGAACCTATTTCGATGCAGGAGAGTCTTTTGGAAGCCGAAACCTCAACCCCACAGAGTGCCTATACCGATGAGCGCAGTGAGCGTTATAAGCGGCAAATTGAGCGCAAGGAGTATGTCCTCTCGGTGCTGATGCCCGTCTATAACGAAAAAGCGACGATAATGGAGATTGTGCGCCGTGTACGCGAGGTAGAGATTCCCAAAGAGATTGTGCTGGTAGACGACGGCTCGAAGGACGGAACCCGCGACATTTTACGAGACGAAATCGAAGGCAAATACCCCGATGTAAAGGTCGTCTTTCACCCTGAAAACAGGGGCAAGGGCGCGGCAATTCGTACCGCTATCGAGAATGCTACCGGTGACTACCTTATCGTACAAGATGCCGACCTTGAGTACGACCCGCGCGAGTACTTTACCCTGCTAGAACCCCTACTCGATGGACGCGCAGATGTGGTATACGGTAGCCGCTTTTTAGGAGGCGGGGCGCACCGCGTACACTTCTTTTGGCATCGAATGGGAAACGGATTCCTTACGCTCCTCTCCAATATGCTCACCAATCTAAACCTTACCGATATGGAGGTCTGTTACAAAGTGTTTAAGGCGGAGGTTATCAAGAGTATTCCGCTACGCTGTAACCGCTTCGATTTCGAGCCAGAGGTCACGGCAAAGGTCGCTCGGCGCAAGTGCCGCATCTACGAGGTTCCCATCAGTTATAGCGGACGCGACTACGACGAGGGCAAGAAAATCGGTTGGCGCGATGGGGTACAAGCCATCTGGACAATTTTGAAGTACCGTTTTAAGGACTAGGTTTTAGGAAAGAGGAGACTTCGGCAAGATGATACTGGTGATTGGGGGCGCGGGCTATATCGGAAGCCACTACGTGCACTATTCCCACGCGCAAGGCGAGAAACTGGTGGTACTAGATAGCCTGATATACGGACACAAAGAGGCTGTTCCCACCGATGTGCCGCTGGTCGTAGGCGACATGGGCGATACCGCTCTCCTAGATAACCTCTTTACCACCTACCCCATTCGTGCTGTGGTTCACTTTGCCGCTTTCGCTTATGTGGGGGAATCGGTGATTGCCCCTAATAAGTACTACCACAACAACACCGTCGCTACCCTCGCCGTACTCGATGCAATGGTGCGCCATAACGTCCGCGATTTCGTCTTCTCCTCCACCTGTGCCACCTTTGGGAACCCACAGTATATCCCTATGGACGAACAGCACCCCCAAAACCCCATCAACCCCTACGGCGAGAGTAAGTTCTTTGTAGAGCGTATTGCCCGTGCCTACGATACCGCCTATGGGCTAAAGTTCGTGGCTCTGCGCTACTTCAATGCGGCAGGAGCCGACCCCGAAGGAGTTATCGGAGAGAGCCACGACCCCGAAACGCACCTCATACCCCTTATTTTGCAGACCGCGCAAGGGCTTCGCTCGAATATCAAGGTGTTCGGAACCGATTACGATACCCCAGATGGGACTTGTATCCGCGACTATATCCACGTCCTCGACCTAGCACAAGCACACGCGCTTGCCATAAACCACCTGCAAAACGGGGGCGATAGCGATATTTTTAACTTGGGAAATGGACTAGGCTTCTCCGTTCGAGAGGTGATAGCGGCGTGTGAAAAGGTGAGCGGGAAACCCATTCCAGTAGAAGAGTCTCCAAGACGTGCTGGAGACCCCGCGCGCCTTATTGCTTCCGCCGAAAAAGCCCGTACCAAACTCGGTTGGAAACCGCAGTACGCCGAACTAGAGACGATACTACAACACGCATGGAACTGGGAACAGAACCGACGGTACTAGAGGGAGCTGTGTATGGGAGAAAACGTATCTATAGAAAAAACAAAAGCCCGTGTATGGGAGTTGATAGCACAAGAGAAGCAGGGAACACTCTCTGTAGAAGAAAAGAAAGAACTAGACCACTACGCAGAAGTAGAACACCTTGGGCGGTTGGCTAAGGCACAAGCACGTAAGAATCGTAATAGTACCTCGTAGGTATTACTCATAATTAGGCAACGTTAGGCTATACGGGTAACTGGATAGCCCACTGCTCTGCTTCCGCCCCCTATTCTCCGTCTCCTTTCCCCCGTTTGACACGGGAGAAAGGAGTGCTAAGGTACAAGGTGTTCTGTTTGGGTAGAGGCTATAAACAGACAAAAACAGGCTTGAGTTTAGTGCATTTGCCCTTTCTCCTGCGTGAAGTGGGGGGAAGGGTTGGGATAGGGGGCGTTTGCTATACAAGAACCGCCTCTAGCAAACATACAATACCCTGCGTACGTTTTTGAGGGGTAGATTGAGAACCATAAGAGTAGGAAGAGGTAAAGGAATATGCTAAAGTCTAAACTTCAACGCACGGGCTTTTTGTCGGTAGCGGTGGCTCTGTTCGCGCTGTTCGGGTGTAGCCCACCCAAAGAGACCAAAACCACCGAACCCACCAAAGAGGTGCAGACGGCTCCCCCCACCGGAACCGCCCTCAAAGTGGGCTTGGTGATGGATGAGGCGGGTATCGACGACAAATCCTTCAACGCCGCCGCCTACG
>OMJJ01000395.1 GCA_900299305.1 bacterium
AAACCCTGCCGGTATCGCCTGACCGTCTACGTGCCACTTTCCGGTATGGTAGGAGCGATACCCCAGCGGTTTGAGGAAATCGGGAAGTAGCCGCGCCCATGTCGGACGAGTAGTGCCACCATTGAAGGGAACACCAGAAGGAGTATCGCGGCGAACCTGTTGGGCGTAGTAGCCTGTAAGTATGGCGGCGCGTGAGGGCCAGCACCGCGCCGTATTGTAGAACTGCGTAAAGCGGAGACCGTCTTTTGCAAGCCTGTCTAGGTTGGGCGTGTGAACTTCTCCCCCATAACAGCCCAAATCGGAGTACCCCATATCGTCTGCAAGGAAGAGAACGATGTTGGGCTTTGTTGGGGTGGGTTGCGCCGACACCATCGAGGCAGTACCACACAAAAACAGGGTTATCAGCAGACGAACTCGCATATCACTCTCCTTACTCGCCTCCCATTTCGGGTAGCCCCGGATGGTACAGGCTAAAGTGCTTCTCGCACACCCACATATACTCGCCGGTACTGCGGTTGTAGGCGCGGTGTAGCCCTCCCCACTTACGCCCGTGCTTGGGTACTTGCTCCTCTAGCAAGCCGTGTAGGAGGCGCAGAGCCTCACCCTCTGCGCGGTACGCCTCTCTTGCTTCCTCATTCAGGCTTCCGCGCTTGTCTCCTAGCGGTAAAGCATCCGCAGACTTCTCTACTAGCTCGAAGTAGGCTTTGCTCTCCTCCATCGTTTTATGCCCTAGCCCCACCTCGAAGGCGCGTTCTGCGAGAGGAGAGACGACCTTGAGTACCTTACTGATGCCGTTTAGGTAGGGCGATACCTTCGCATACCACTCTTTGGGACGCTCTATAGTGTACTCTCCATTTTCTTGGCAGGGGTGCGGCTCGTCGGGGTGCTCGCACCAGAGGGTGAGGCGATACTTCTGCATTTTGCCTACGGTATCGAAGGGGAAGAGCGAGAACATACAGGGAGCCAACTTGGTATCGGTTCCGATGGCGTGTAGGATACGGCGGTAGTAGTCGAGAGCAAGGGTATACGATTCTTTTTGCGCCGCCTCTATCCGTTCTAACAAGGCTCTCAACTCTGCCAATGAGGAGTAGTCCAGCCCTTCTAGCATGGGGGCTATCGGTTGTCTTTTTGCACATTCCGTACACCGCCATAGAGTGTCTCCCTCGTTCTTAGCCTGTATCAGCGAATCTATTGGGAACCTACCGATACAGTTTTTGGTGGGACACGGAACCACCATGCTGTAGTTCAACCCTTTCCAAATCTCCCCAATACGCTTCTCTAGGGTGGTGCGAAAGTCGTCGATAAAGTAGGCGGGGTGTCCGTCACGCACGGTAAAGCGTAGTTCCCTGTCTCTCAACTCCATCAGCGCGGTTCCCAAATCTCCCCTATCGAAAAACGCGCCTGTCTGCCAGTTTTTATCGAGGTCTCGGTTGCTTTTGTAGCGGTAGGGGTGGCAGGCGACCACCATCTGCGGAACGAGACCGGGAGGCGGGTCTTGCCGCATTTCACAGATAAGGTTGAGTTCCAACTCCCCTGCGGGGGCAGTACCTCCCGGCTCCCATAGCCGATTTTTGGGGCGTTGCCCCGTTATCAGTTGGGGAACAAGGCTGGTGTTTCGGTTGAGGCGGTACGAGATGAAAAACTCCTCCATGAGCCACAACAGGAAGGGGTGGTGCTTGGGGGCATAACGCTCTTTCTCTCCCCGCGCCTTGTACCAGATACGATGGAACTCACGGTGGGGTATCTCTCCGTTTTGGAATTCGATAGCGGTCTTGTCTTCTACCACAAAACCGATGGCTTTCGCCAACCACTCCGGCTGTAGCACCACCACATTGTCGCACGATTCGCTATCCGCGTCCTCAAAGGCATCCGTATCTAGTACGGGGTTCTCGAAGTAGACCACATCGCCCACATCGTTCATGATACGGGCAAGGTTACGGGTCTCCCACTCGATAAGCCCGTGTTGCTGGCACACCTCTACAAACTCGCGGAAAGGAAGGCTTGCCTCTTGCACTCGCTTGGCTTTTACCTCGTTACGTACCTCTGCCCATGGGGAAGGAAGGCGGCGCAGAGGGAACTGCACGGCAGCACGGGCTATCTCCTGCTTGAGCGTGTTTAGCAGTTCCGCCATCTCTGGGGCGTTCTTATACTCCATGCCGTCTACACGGTAAAAACCAAAAATGAGTTGGGGGAACTTGGCGCGGAGGTCGCTCTCGGTGAGGTCGGAGGCATGACTGGTATCGGAGGCGTGGGTGGAGACGATAAGCACCTTTGCTTGGTTTTTTACACGGAGTTGGATACGCTCTAGCCAGCCCTCTACATCGCACTTTGCCACGCCCGAACGGACATCCCACACCAGAAGGTAGACGGTGTTTTTGCTAAAGAAGAACTGGTGCTGTACCCGATAGATTTTCTGCCCCCCGAAGTCCCAAGCGTTGCACTGTAGGGTAACTTTTGGTTTGGTGGGATGCGGGAGGAGTATCGGCTTTTGAGAGACCTCCATGCCCTCGGTGGTGGGGTGGTTCTTGATAGGCTCCTCGTCACGAAGGGCACGAAGCAGGGTGGTTTTTCCCACATTGCCCTCCCCTATGAGTACCAGTTTTACCTCATACAGTGGTGTTGCCTCCTGCTGTAGCCTACGTATATAGTCGAACAGCCCACGTATTCCCCCATCCTCATAAGCAATGGTGTAGCCCTCTTCCAGTGGGTTCTCTCGAGTATTTATATGCCCCAATTTTTTCAAATGAAGCAGTGTATCAGGGAGGGTCGTCAGTAGGTTGTAAGAAACGTTTAATCCAGTGAGGTTCTTGAGTTCACCGATGCAGTCTGGGAGGGTGGTCAGTTGGTTGTTATGGACATACAGTTCCGTGAGGTTCGTGAGGTCCCCGATACGGTCTGGTAGGGTCGTGAGTTGGTTGTTCTGGACATACAGTTCCGTGAGGTTCGTGAGGTCAAAGAGACGGTCTGGGAGGGTCGTGAGTTCTAGGCTGCTCAGGTCTAAGGTTGTTTCTTTGTTGCGCCATGCCTGCTCTATTCTGTTTTCTGCCTCTTGTATTCCTGTCGCCATACGCTCTCCTGCCTGTACCTATCCGTTTTGATTATGGGTTGGTACTCACCCTATCCTAGCCTTCTTTTAGGGGTAGGTATTTTAGTATCGGAGTTATTTCTAACTCATGTTACGCAGTGCGAAAGGTTTTAGCCCTCATCACCAAGCCCTACGATATGGGACGTTGGCAATCGGGTATTGTGAAGTGTCCTAATCCAACACAACCTCCCGGAGCCACCATGTCCTCTAATAAAGCAGTATACCCCACTCTCGCTGTCAAATTCGGGTACTAGCCCGTTGGGGGTAAGCGTTCCGGGTTTATGGGAACCCTTTCGTTTTTCACCTCACCTAACCTCTCCTTCGTAAGGAGAGGAATCTTTGTGGTCGGAGTTTACGAGGTTTGGCGCACGGTTCTCAGGTCTTTTCAAGCAGGATAATGCGCTCTCAAAATGCTTTTAACCACCGGTCATTCTACCTTAGCAGTAGCCGGAAGGCTCCTCTCCTTGCGAAGGAGAGGCGGGGTGAGGTCAAGAATCTCCGCCGCTTTC
>OMJJ01000396.1 GCA_900299305.1 bacterium
CTACCGACACGCTACTGAGTGCCATTGCTAACGAGGCGAGCATGGGAGAGAGTGTCCAGCCTATCCATGCCGTGAAGAGACCCGTTGCGATAGGGATACCCAAGACGTTGTAGCCAAACGCAAAAGTGAGGTTTTGGCGTATGTTC
Source organism: bacterium (assembly GCA_900299305.1). Lineage (GTDB taxonomy): Bacteria > Armatimonadota > Chthonomonadetes > Chthonomonadales > Chthonomonadaceae > CAIJLM01. The sequence continues at coordinate 147 of OMJJ01000396.1, forward strand.
TGCATGACTGCCCGTGAGAGTTCGATGGAGTCGGGGATGGTGTTTAGGTCGTCGCGTAGGAGGGCAACGTCTGCGGTCTCTAGGGCGATGTCGGTTCCGCTTCCGATGGCGATGCCCACGTCGGCGAGTGCGAGCGCAGGTGCATCATTGATACCGTCTCCTACCATCGCGACCCGCTTGCCTTGCTGTTGGAGTTGGCGTATGGCTTGCGCCTTCTGGTGGGGCAGTACCTCTGCGACCACCTTAGAGATACCCACTTCACGTCCTACCGCCTCCGCAACGGCTTTTTGGTCACCAGAGAGTAAAACGGTCTCTACTCCCAACGCGGTGAGGTGTGCTACCGCCTCTTTTGCGGTGGGCTTGAGGGTGTCTCGTACGGCGAGTATCCCCGCGATACTCCCTTGTATCGCAATACACAGACACGTTTTCCCTTCCCCTGCCAGTGCCTGTATCTGCTCTCTCCACTTCTCGGAGACCTCTACCCCCTGCGTGGTCATTAGAGAGAGGTTGCCTATCAGCACGGTTTTCCCTTCTACCTCCGCACGAACCCCCTGACCCGTCAGTGCCTCGAAGTTTGCTACCAAAAGTAAGGGCATCTCCCAACTCTTCATCCCTTCGATAACGGCTTGGGCAGTGGGGTGTTCGCTCTGTGTCTCGACGGAACCTGCCCACTGGAGCAGAGTTGCCGCTGTGTACCCTTCTGCGGGAAGTGTATCGGTAAGGTGGGGCTTGCCTAGAGTGAGGGTTCCGGTTTTGTCTAGTACCACTGTCTGAACACCGTGTAGAGTTTCGAGGGTCTCTGCGTCTTTGATGAGTACACCCAGATTAGCACCTCGCCCCGTACCCACCATAATGGCGGTAGGAGTCGCCAAGCCCAGCGCACAGGGACACGCGATAATCAGCACAGCGATAGCATGTACCAGTGCGGGGGCAAGGCGCGGCTCTGTACCCAAGAGGAACCATCCCATAAATGTTAGTATCGCGATAATAATAACGGTGGGTACAAAGTAGTGCGTCACCTTGTCGGCGAGCCTCTGTACGGGGGCACGGGAGGCTTGTGCTCTGTCTACTAGGCGGGTTATCTGTGCGAGAACGGTATCCTTTCCCACGCGGCTCACCTGTACGGTGAGGGAACCCTTCTGGTTGAGCGTAGCCCCCGTTACCTTGCTTCCCACCGCCTTCTCTACAGGGAGGCTCTCGCCCGTTATCATGCTCTCGTCCACCCACGAACTGCCTTCTGTCACCACTCCATCCAGCGGTATCTTCTCGCCGGGGCGCACTAGCACAAGGGTTCCTACCTCCACCGCTTCAATGGGAACCTCGGTAAGTTCACCAGAGCGCAGAACACGGGCGGTTTTGGGTTGGAGTTCTATCAGTTTCTCCATTGCGAGGCGCGATTTGCGCTTGGCGCGTATCTCCAGTAGCCTTCCTAAAAGGACGAGAGTAACAATCACGGCACTGGTCTCGAAATAGACATCGTGCATAGCGTGAGAGTGGAACCAGTTGGGGAAGACTGTGACGGCAACCGAGTAGAGAAATGCGATAAGCGTCCCCAAAGCAATCAGCACGTTCATATCGGCATCACGTTGCTTGAGGGCAGAAATCGCACGGCGGAAGAAAATATCACCGCAAAACAGTACCCAAAAGGTCAGCATAGCCTGTAGATGCAGGTTGCCAGTCGTCATCCCGTTGCTACGGTTGGCAAAGAGGTTATTTGTTACCCACCCCCCGATATGGGGAGCCATGCCAAAAACGACCACAGGTAGCGAGAGCAGTGCCGCCGCAACAAAGCGTATGAGGAGGTCTTTTACCTCTTCGGTCTGTTCTGGGGTCTGCTCTTGGGGTTTTTCGTCCTCGTCGCGCAGGGTAGCATCGAAACCCGCGTTCTCTATCGCCTCGATAATCTGTTCGGAGGTGGTTAGGAGGGGGTCGAAGGTAACGGTAGCGCGTTCCACCAAGAGGTTTACATTCGCCTCTCCTGTACCCGTAACCCGCCGAATTGCCTTCTCTACACGCCCTACACAGGCGGCGCAGACCATGCCTTGTATATTTAGTTCACATTCGGCGGTGTCTTGCGGGGCTTGGGTAGTTTCTGGGGTTGTATTCCGTTTGCCACCCCAAAAGAACCACACCACAAATCCGATAAGCCCAAAACCACCTGCCAGTACCGCAATGTAAGAGCCGTTCATTGTGTAGGGTTTCCTTCTTGTTATCCACAGATTTATGGGAAATGCGTCGCTACTGAAAGCACACTACTCTTTGGTACGAGGCTCTACCCCCATTAGGTTTCTTACAAAGAAGTCTTTCATGCGCCGACGGGCATACGGCACACCCAGAACACCATGCCCTACGCCCGGAGCCACCAGCAAATCGAAGTCCTTACCCGCTTGGATAAGGCGGTTTACTACCTGATAGGTGCTAGAGGGGTCTACATTGCTATCTACCTCCCCCACCATCAAAAACAGTTTTCCGGTGAGGTTGGGGGCGAGAGTCACGTTGCTCTGCTCGTCGTAGTGCTTCTCTACGGGGTAGCCCATCCACTGCTCGTTCCACCATATTTTATCCATACGGTTATCGTGGCAACCGCAGTCTGAGACCGCCGCTTTGTAGAAATCGCCATGTAGGAGCAGTGCGCCGAGTGCGTTCTGCCCTCCCGCCGACGTACCATAGATACCCACCCGGCTGATGTCGAGGTAGGGGTAGCGTTGGGCGAGTGCCTTTATCCAGAGGATTCTATCGGGGAAGCCCGCGTCTGCGATGTTTTTCCAGCAGACATCGTGAAAGGCTTTCGAGCGGTTTGCGGTTCCCATGCCGTCCATCTGCACCACTACAAAGCCCAACTCCACAATCTCTTGCGGGGTATAGAAGGCAGACCACGCTTTGGGAACAAACGAGTCGTGAGGTCCTGCATAGATATTTTCGATGATGGGATACCTCTTTGTGGGGTCGAAGTTGGTAGGTCGCCAAACAACCCCGTAGATGTCTGTTTTGCCGTCTCGTCCTTTTGCTGTAAAGCGTTCGGGGGCTTTCCAACCTGTTGCGAAGAGGGCAGTAGCGTCTGCGGTCTCTACATCCATTACCTTTTTGCCGTCGGAAGACTGGTGTACCTCACTGATAGGCGGCATATCTACCCGTGAGTAGGTATCCAAATAGTACTGCCCATTCGGTGAGAACTCCAGTTTGTGCGTCCCGTCTGCGGAGGTGAGCCATGTTAAGCCAGAGCCGTCGAAATTCACGCGCCCATAGTGGATATAGTAGGGGTCTTGTTTAGGATAGTTGCCGCAAGCGCGGAACCAGATTTGCCGCTTCTCTTCATCCACGCGCTCTACACTCCTTACCACCCACTCTCCTTGTGTTATCGGGTTTTTTACCCGCCCGGTCTGTGTGTCGTAGAGATAGAGGTGATTCCACCCGTCGCGTTCCGACATCCATATCGCCTCGTTTTTGGCGGGTATGGTATGAAGATAGACACGGCTTGTCCATGAGATAAAAGTTTTCGATTTCTCTTCGAGAATGGGATGTGCTTGTGCGTTTGTTGGGTCTACCGCTACCCAGCGCAGGAGTTGGTGTCCCCGTTGGTTATAGAGGAAGGTGAACGTTTTAGAGTCGGGTGTCCACTCCTGTTCTATAAGGTTGAAAGGGTTTGGGTAGAGTGCATCGGGGACAAGCGTTACCTTCTTAGTCATTACGTCCACGATACCCACTCGTGGCTTTTCGATACGGTCTCCGGGCTTTAGGTAGTCCAGAGTGCGTAGCTTCGGCTGAATCTGTGTGGTAGGAGAGGATTCTACAAGGTAGACCTTATGCTCTTGTGCGGGGACTACCTTCATTACCGCGCAGTAACGGCTGTTTGGCGACCACCAGATTTCGTTGGTATAAGCGTCTTGGGCAGTGCCGTCGGTAGTAAGGGGTGTCTCTTTTTTGGTAGCGGCATCTATGAGAATCAGGTTGTTGTCGCGCACAAAAATCCCCCATTTGTTATCCGGTGAGGCTCCTTTTAGGGCTTCGGGGGTAGAAGGCGGGATAGGCGGGGTTTTGCCGTCGATGATAGCGAGAACAGGATTGGCTTCGGCAAAGAACGCTACGATAGGCTTTTTATCGGAGTGGGTAGCCAACCACAGATGCCCTGCATAGGTTCCAGACTGGTAAGTGCTTCCCGATCTTAAGGTGGTGTACTGACGCGGATTGCCCTCCGTATCTACCCAAAACAGGAGTATGTTCTCTTTTGTCTGGTTTAGAAAAGAGAGTGAGGTGGGTTGTCCTCCATCGCGAGAAGCACGTGCCATTTGGGGAGAGAGGGGAGTGGCTTGCCCTAACTGACTTGGCACAAGTCGGAGGGTGTAGGTTTTGAGGTCACACTCAAAGACCTTCTCCTTCACCTGAAACTGTAGTAGCCCTGTTTCCGTTTGGAAACTCAGGCTCTCAATCGGGAGGCTATCCGGTTCTACTTTTTGTTTTAGCAGTTGAGAAAGGCTCTCTGCCACTTTTGCCGTGTCGAAGGCGGGGCGGCGTTGGCGTTTGGCGGGGTCTATCCAGATAAATTCGCGTTTTCCGTTGGGTAAGTCGTTACGATACCAGAACTGACTCCCCTCGCTCCAGTGCGCCGAAACGTTGGCACGAAACACTTTCCCCTGTGTGGCTTGGCGAAGTTTGTCGGCGCGTTCGTAGTCGGCTTTTGTGCCTTGTGCTAGTACCTGTACTGTGAGGAACAGCAGTCCCCCTACTATCACCGCAAGAGCGATACCCCTTTTCATAACTCTGCCCTTCTCTGTCGTGCCTGTGGTATACTTCCAAGAAAACCTCGTTGGAGATAGAACAGTATGGCACAGGAACCCCAAGTTGGCGAACTCGCCCCCGATTTTACCGCAAAAACCCACGATGGGCGCGAGGTACGCCTCAGCGATTTTCGTGGTAAGCAGAACGTGGTGTTGGTCTTCTATCCGGGAGATAGCACTCCGGTCTGTACCTCTCAACTCTGCGCCTTTCGCGATTCGTGGGAGGGGCTACAGAGTGCCGATGCAACGGTACTGGGAATTAACCCTTTTAGCGCGGAGAGGCACACCCGTTTTGTGGACGAGTACAAGTTTCCGTTTCCGTTGGTGGTAGATAAGGGGAGTGAGATTTGTAAGGCTTACGGACGCTCTGCCCTGTTTGGCGCACTGGTGAAGCGGGCGGTGCTGGTAATAGATAAGGCTGGGCGTATTGCCTACGCCCAGCCGGGAAATCCGCCGCCCTCCGAGATACTAGCGGCACTAAGCAATCTGAAAGGGTAGTTACCAGTCGATTTTTTCGGGGAAGTACTTTGCGATAAGCTCCTCGTAGTAGGGGCGCAGTGCTTTTACATCGGGGGGCTGTGCGCTCTTCGAGTAGAGGTCGTAGGGATTGAAGGCATCTACCCACTTAAACATCTCTCTATCGTGGTCGTTCATTAGGTGTGAGTATGCGCCCTCTTTGTGAATGGGGTAGCAGGAGTGATAGCGGAGCATATAGAGCGCGGGTTCTGGGAGGTAGTCCTTTACCACTTGATAGATGTACTCGTCGTGTCCCCAAGAGATGTGTACGTTGTCTAAGCCACAACCCTCCTCATAGATACCGTTTGGAGTTTGGTACTCCTCTACGTTGCTGTCGGGGTTCTGGTCGAAGTACTCTTTGTAGACGATTTTATCCGAGTAGGCACACCCTACCGGAAACGTGTCGCCGACCACTGCCCACTGCGGCTCTCCCCAGAGGCACAAAATCTTCCCCAAGTCGTGTACCAACCCTGCAAGAACAAACCAGTCGGGATGACCGTCGGCACGAATGGCTTCTGAGGTCTGTAGCAGGTGCTGAATCTGAGAGAGGTCGGTATCGGGGTCGCTATCGTCTACGAGGGTATTGAGGTACTCCATCGCCTCCCAAATGCCCATTCTGCGGTTGCGGGGGGGTAGGTACTCCGCTTTCTTTTGTAGCACAAACTCCATCGTCTGGTAGTGGTGGTTCAGGTTATAAAACTCACGCACCGAGTCACGGGCAGGAGCATCGTAGTCTCGAAACGCCTCTTTGGGCTTTTCGGGGTCGGTAAATCGGCTAGAGGGGGAGTCTCCGTACCGTTCTTTGCGCTCTTCGTCAAGGAGGTCGGTATCGGTAAGCGGGTTTTGAGTAGTGGTAGTAGTCATGGGACGTATACGGTGCGACCTGTTTCGCACCTCCTCCGTTTGGATTCTTATAGGTAGGACGAGTGGTTATGGTTCTCTCTATGGCGGCGATACCACTCTAAGAAAGGCTTTAAGTGCAAACGAAGCCGTCATAAGGAGCATGAACGCAAGAGGAAAGAGAATAACCGCAATAACCGTATATGCAAACCAAGGTATATTGGTAACGAATTTTAGTAACCTTTTCCCCTTTTGGCGCACACGGTTAATCGTCATGTTCGTTATAGGGCAACCATCTTTCAGGCGGAATAAAGGTTCCGTAATGCCTTTCCATACTTGCTGTCTATCGCTTCAAAGGCTTCCTCTATCTGCTTTTGTCTTTCCACATCACTTAGGACAAAAACACTTTCGGAGGCACGGTTTTGTGCCTCCTTAGTAGTGTTGTTCGTCTTCTTATCGGGATTCGACAAGGGACTTATGACGGTTTTTGTAGGGGCTACTTGTGCCACAGAGACACCCTTATATCAGTTGCTCCAAGCGTCCGGTGCTGTCACCGAGTTTGTCGGGGTGAACGCCCATTCTATCCAGCATACAGAGTAGCAGGTTGTTCATGGGGGTATTGTCGTCAAATTTGATATGACGACCCGTTTTGATGGTGTTGCCGCCCTTACCCGCAAACAGAACTGGCAGGTCGTTATGGTTGTGCATATCCCCGTCGCTGATGCCGCTTCCAAAGACAATCATCGAGTTTTCGAGCAGGTTGCCGCTTCCCTCTTTGGTGGCTTGTAGTTTCTCTAGGAAGTAGGCGAGGTGCGAGATCTGGTAGTGGTTTATTTCGCGTAGTTTTGCCCACTTTTTGGGGTCGCGCCCATGGTGTGAGAGGTCGTGATGCCCGTCGGTAATCCCGATACCAGGATAGTTGCGGTTGCTTCCCTCATTGGCATACATAAAGGTGCAGATGCGGGTCTGGTCGGTTTGGAACGCAAGAAGCATAATGTCGTACATCAGGCGGATGTGGTCGCCGTAGTCGGCAGGGATACCAGTAGGAACCTTTCCACCAGAGAGGCGAACCTCTTGGGTAAACTGCTCCGAGCGGACAAGACGCTCTTCGATTTCGCGAACACTGGTAAGATACTCGTCCAGTTTGCGTTGGTCATGTACCCCTAGTTTCGATTGCAGTTGCTTTGCGTCTTCTGCCACGTAGTCTAAAATACTTTGGCGGTACTTAGAGTTGCGTTGGCGGCTTTCGGGAGTTTCATCGGGATCGCCAGTTCCAAAGAGGCGGTCAAAGACAGCACGGGGGTTGACCTCTTTGCTAACGGGTGATGCTTCACCGCGCCAAGAGATAGAGGAGGAGTAGGCGCAACTGTATCCGGAGTCGCAGTCGCCGGCGAGTCCTCCGCGCTCACACCCGATTTCGATGGATGGGAAGCGGCTGGCTTTCCCTACGAACTGCGCGGCTACTTGGTCTGCCGAGATACCTGCTTTGATGTTTGCACCAGAGGTTTTGCGTGGTTGACACCCTGTAAGCCATGCCGCCGCAGAACGCGCATGGTCGCCTGCACCGTCTCCATTGGGGCGTGCTTTGTCTTGGGTCAAGCCTGTCATTACAACGACGGAGTCTTTTACGTTCTGGAGAGGTTCCAGAATGTAGGGCAGTGCGAAGTTCGCGCCTACTTCGGTAGGCTTCCAGTCCTTCATGTGTATGCCGTTTGGCACCGAGACGAACATCATGCGGTTTACCTTTTTCTTTTCGGCACTCGCACGGGCGTTCAGCGGTATCATAGCGTCTAGCATGGGCAGGGCGATAGCGGTTCCTAGCCCTCTAAGAACGGTTCGTCGTGATAGTTTTGTCTCACTCATTTGGCATCTCCATCGGCTCGTCTTTTACGGAAAGGGTTGCTCTGTACAATGGCGGTCACTACTGCGGAGAATCGGTAGTCCTTTGCAGGTAGTGTACCCATCAGTGTATCTAGTTCACATTTATCGGTTGGCTCTAGTCCACGTCCTAGAGCATAGGTCATCAATTTCTCGGTAAAGTTTCGCACAAAGAGCGATTTTTTACTTTTGAGTACTTGGATAAGGTCTACCGGACCTTGGAACTTCTGTCCACCGGGCAGGCTTCCCGACGGGTCTATTTTGTCGCCGCCATCGGTATCGCGCCATCCCCCAACGGCGTTGAAGTTCTCCATTCCAAAGCCAATCGCGTCCATCTGGGTATGGCACGAGGCACATATCGGGTTTTTGCGATGCTCCTCCATACGTTGACGTAGCGTACCTGTGAGGGGTTTGCCATTATTTTTGTCGTCGGAAAGCGGAGGAACATTGGCGAGTGCAGGCGGTGGCGGTGTCCCTAGTATGTTCTCTAGTACCCACTTACCTCTTTTTACGGGGGAGGTACGGGTGGGGTTCGAGGTGATTGTCAAGATACTCGCTTGTGTTAGAATACCCTGCCTCTCTCCCCCTGTCAAGACGACTCGGTGGAACTCCGACCCGGTTATGTCGGTTCTGCCGTAATGTTTGGCAAGTTTCTCGTTGAGGTAGGTAAATTTGCCATCCAGAAAGTCGAGGATGTTGCGGTCTTGGGTTATCACCTCTTGGAAGAACAGTTCGGTTTCGCGGCGCATGGCTTGCCGCAGTTCGTTATCGAAGCCCGGAAACAGTTTGGTGTCTGGGTTCACGATGCTCAGTTTGCGTAGGTTGAGCCACTGCCCCGCAAAGTTATCGGTAAGTGCCTTCGACTTGGGGTCTTTCAGCATCCGCTTTGCCTGCTCTGCAAGAACCTCCGGCTTACGTAGTTCGCCGTTCGCGGCGAGTTGTAGCAGTTTTTCGTCGGGCATACTGCTCCACAAGAAGTAGGAGAGGCGCGACGCGAGTTCGTAGCCGCTCAGTCCCCCTGCCTTCTCTCCGGGTTTGATGGGGGAGATTTCGGTGCGGAACAGGAAGTGGGGCGAACAGAGTGCCGCCTGTATTGCCAGCGCGATTCCTTTCTCAAAACTCTCACCATTGGCAGAAGCCATGGTCACGTACTTAGTCAGCCGTTCAACCTCTTGGGTGGTAGCGGGGCGGCGGAAAGCACGACGCGCAAAAATCGTTAAGATTTTTCTTGCAGTCTCTTGGCGGTCACTCGTCATAGGCACGCAGAAGATACGCTTATGCGCTTCGGGAAGAACATCGGGCAGACCCATCTCCTCACCCTTTACCTCTATTTTCTGTACAATGAGGTTACGGTCACGGCGATTAGGGTTTTTCTCAGTAGGGTCGTAGAAATCGTTCTCAAAGGTAACGGAGAGACGGTGTTTGCCCGCTTTTACCTGTGCTTTGAGCGTATAGGTTTCCATTTTACGCTCTACTGCCTTCACAAAAATCTTATCAAGGTACTTATCGTCGAGTTTTACGCCCATAAGAGCAGGTTCTTTACCTGCCTGTTGCCCAAATGCTTCGATGTGGAAGGTGTATTCGCCCGCTTTTACAAAGTCGTGGTCTATCCACATCTCGCCATTGGTAGCGAGAATTTTACCGCCCGTGGGGAAAGGATTTGCCTGTATGCTAGAGATTTGGCTTCCGTTGTAGAGAACGGGTTTGTTGATGTCTTCGGGGGTAACGATAGCGAGGCGCGTTACTTTTTCGGCGGCGTTTAGGTACTTCTCCATTAGGAGAGGCGAGGTAGAGAGAACATCACCGATATTGTCAAAGCCGTATCCCACGTCATCAGAGGGGAAGTCGTCTGCGGGTCGGAAGTCGATACCAAAGAGGTCGTGAATGGTGTTGTTATACTCTTCGCGGTTCAGGCGGCGCAACGTCACTCTGCCGGGGTCTTTGAGTTTGCAGTCTACCTGTGCAAAGACGTTCTCGGCATAAGCGACGAATTTGAGGCGCTCCGGCTCTTCGGGGCGTGGTGAACCCGGCGGCGGCATAATAGAACTCGTGACGGCATGAAGTACTTTGTTCCATCTGTCACGGTCTTTGAGCATATCGGCAGTGCTTTTGTCGTTTGCCAGCGAGATACCCGCGGCGGGGGCGTTTGCACCATGGCAGGCTACGCAGTACTTCTGCACAAAGGGCAGAGCCTCTTTAGTAAAGGAGCCGGGCGCGATTTGGGCGGTGGCAACTGTGTTGGAACCCCGCTTCGCTTTGTGGGTCTGCCCTTTTCCTGCGCTATAGAGCAGTATGCCGGGCGCAACCACAAACGAGAAGAGCATAAAGTTGAGTCTTGCTAACATTCGGTATCCTAAATACTTACCCGCTAGTTGGGGTAATTCGTTACGTATCGCCCCATGCTTAGGGGAGAGATGTTGTTACTCCCTTTTAGACGCGGATTTTGGCGAGAGAGTTGCGCTTTATTTTGTAAATAGGTTATAGAGAGTACACCCCCTATAACTCTAAGTTGCTAGAAGTCGGAGGTGTACGCCTTCATGGTTGCGAGGTCTGCCCACAATACGTTTGGCGACCCCTTCCTCAGATACATGGGTTCACCTCGTTCAAACTGGATTTTGATGTAGTTGCGCCGTAGAATGGGAAGTGCCTCCTCCTTGTCTTTCCACAACTGAAAAACGACATCGGGCTGGAGTTTGCCAATGGAGTAGGCGTAGTCCCATTTGGTATGCCCCGGAAAGAACTCATAGTAGAGTGCCAGTCCGAAGGGTAGGTGAGCGGGTTGGTGGGCGATGGTACGGTCACATTTACCTAGTAGGTCAATCATACGCCTGTCTGCATAGTAGGCGGGAGCACCTGCCCAAACCGTTGCCACCGTCGCCTCTTTGCGGGTTATCTGGGTAAGGTGTGCCGCATCGTTTGCCATGTTTTCGTTATCGGGAACGCTTAGAGGGAGCGAAATCAGGAAGAACTGCCGCAATCCGTCGGCGTTTGTTACCCCATTTACCGCAAGAAGGGAGGCTACAAGTAACGAGTAGGTTAGGCAGGTTTTCTGTCTTCGGCTGAGTTGGGGGGTACCCTCTTCGCGCTTTGGCTCTATTAGCCCCGCCAACATAAGAGAGAGCAGGATAAGCAAAAGAGGCATAGCGATAGAGATATAACGGTTTGCAAACTTGAGCCACTCCCAAGCATCTCCGCCCACATAGATACTATACCCCATTTGACAGGCTACCAGTAGGAGGAGAAGGTTTGCCCCGGTATCATTACGCTTTTGGAACACATAGAGGATGGGGAAGAGAACCAGTAGAGCGTTGAAGTTGCCTATAAAATCTATGAGTACCAGTAGTCCGCGAGATAGGCGGGCAAGTAGGGGATACCCTGTCATTTTGAGGTAGTAGGTGTTGGGTAGTATGTCTCCGTAGTAGGCAAGCCGAAAGAGGGTTTGGCTACCTACGGCTACAAGAAAGAGCGGCACGGCAGTCCGCAGATGAGTATGACGGTTCTCTCTGTCTTTAAGAAGCAGGAAGAGAGTGATGACCCCAAACGGAACCACCATATCAAGGCGAGCGAGCGTACCGATAGCGAGTAGGGTGTATAGTTTTCTTAGTACCGGTTGCCCCTCCCGTAGATAGCACTGAACTAGCCAAACGCTTGCAGTAAGAATAAGCGTAAGGACACTCACCTCCATCCCCAGTAGGCTCCATGTATTTAGAGGAAGATAGAAAGCGGTTAGCACAAGAGAGAAGAGAACGGCTATCCGCGAATCGTTGGAGAGGGTGGCGGCGATTTTCCCCACGAACCACAGGTTGCCGACGAGTATCCCCACAGCACTTATCTGTACGGCTAGGCATACTTTGCTTACAGAGAGCGGTAGAAGGTGCAGTATCGCCATGTAGAGAACCCAAAGCAGGTTGGTATAGCCCTCTACTCTCTCTCCCCCTGCATTCCATACTAGCCCATGACCATGTGCGAGGTTTTTGGCGTAGCGCATCGAAATCATGGCATCATCGAAGAGGGAGTAGTAGGTGGTTCCTCCCATTACAAAACTGTTGACCACGATATACATCGCCGCATAGATGCAGAAAAGGGTAGAGATGATGAGAAAGTACTGAAGTTTCCAGTCGAGGGGTCTGTTTTGTGGGGTATTCTCTATTGTAAGCACAGGTTCTCTCTTTTTAAGGCGCAACTCTATCCACTATCCCTAGTCTGTCCTACGCGGTAGCCTGCGTTTTTTGCGACTAAAATAACTTGAGTTCCGATGGTTATGTGTGTGGTAGGTCTCAGGTAGCGTGAAGGCACAAGCAACCATAGCGGGAGACCTATCATGCCCCTACAGATTATCACAATTTACGAATTTTGTGCCGATTTTCTTTTTGTATAGGAACAAAAAGAAGACTCCAAAGCCCAAATGACCCAAGTAGAGGTCACTATCATCTCATGGAGGATTGCGTATTATGCGAACACCTCGTGTTGCTCGAGTTAGCCTTATTGTGCTTTTTGCCTCTCTATGGGGGTGCTCTGGAGGGGGAGGAAGCCACCCACCTGCTAATATCACTATAAGCCTCTCTCCTGCTGGGAGCCGTATACCCATCAACGGAAGCCAACTCTTTACCGCTAATGTGACAGGAACTACGGCTACCGCAACGACATGGAAGGTGGTAGAAGGTGCTTTGGGAGGGAGTATTGACGCTTCTGGCTCTTATACGGCACCTGCCAAAGCGGGAACCTACCATGTTACCGCAACCAGTGTTGCGGATACCTCCAAGAGTGCAACTGTTGCCGTTGTGGTGCATCCCACCCTTTCCGTTTCCGTAGCATCCGCCATTTTGAATCTCCTTGAGACACGTACCTTTACCGCTACGGTAAACGGGACTACTAATACGAAGGTAACATGGAGCGTTCAATCCGCAGGGGCGGGTGGCACGGTGACAAGTGCAGGGGTGTATACCGCTCCGAATGTGCCGGGCAACATTACGCTTATTGCGACCTGCCAAGCCGACCCACAAGAGAAGGCAACCATCGACATCACCGTACAGGCGGGAAGTGCTTCCGGCACAATAAACTAGGAGGAGTAGGCTATGAAACGACTCGGATTATGGATAGCTACCTATATTCTGTTAGGGGTAGGTCTAGGCTGTGGGCATGGGGGCGCAAAGGTAGCCTCCCCATCGGCACAACCGTTCGGCAGGGCGACCTTCACGCTTACTTGGCCCAAAGAGACACGCTTGATTCCTGCCGCGAGTAAAAGCATTATTGTTGTTGTTAAAAAGGATGGCACTGGGATTAAAGCCAAAATCCTAACTCGCCCTAGCGGGGGAGGGACGAGTACGGTTACGTTTGACCCGCTACCGGTTGGCGACCTTACCGCTACCGCCACCGCATACCCTAATGCCGAAACTACCGGAACCGCACAAGCAACCGCTACCGTTCCCCTAAAAATACTCCCCAGTCAAGACACGCCTTTTGTTCTTACTATGGCGAGCACTATCACCAGTATCGCCTTCGCTTCAAATGCCTATAACCTCACCGCAGGTAACACAACCCTCCTCTCTCCTATTGCAAAAGATGCGAGTGGATCAGTGGTTCTTATCGCGCCTAGCAAGGGGGTATGGAGCAGTACGAATAAGGCAGTGGCAACGGTAGATGCTACAGGGATAGCCACTGGAGTGACTACGGGTAAGACGACGATTACCTATACCGACACCGAATCGGGAAAGAGTGCGTCTACCCAGATTACGGTAAAGGATGTTGTCGCTCCCTCCTTTTTGACACCTGTGTCCTACGATGTCCCCAACGCTACCGACTTTGTTGCGGCAGGCGACTTCGATAACGATGGAAACCCGGATGTGGTTATCGCGCCCTTTACAGAAGTCGGTGTACTTTATGGTCATGGCGACGGCACTCTTGACCCCTACACTCCCGTTCAGACAGGTTTTACTGGTGCGAGATTGCGTGCTGTAGCGGATGTAGACAACGACGGCTGGCAAGATATTGTGATGATGGATATGGGAACTAATGAGTTGCTGGTAGTCTTTAATCAAGGGGGGAGAACGTTTGCCCCTGCGGTAAAAACTCCCATAGATGCGGTTCCTTCGGATGTCTATGTAGGTGACTTGGATGGTGATGGGCTACCCGATATGGTAGTTACATTTTGGGGGAACGGAGGAAGCGGTTCCTTCAGTGTTTTTAGGAACAATGGTAACCGTACCTTCACAAAAGTCACTTCGGTATCTCATATAGGTATTGTTGAAGGAGTGGGGGGAGGGGATATTAATGGAGATGGGCACCCCGACCTGATTATTACCTATCAAACAGGCACTATAAATCAGGCAGGGGGACAGATTTACTACGGCAAAGGAGACGGGACTTTTACTCCGGGAGAGACCTATAACATTGGTAGTGAGAATATGACCTCTCCTTTCTTTGTAGACCTTAATGGAGATGGTAAACTCGACATGATATTCAACGACTATTGGAACTACACCATCGCCGTGTTCATCAATAAGGGGAACGGAACCTTTAAGCCCTTTACTGGCTACTCCAGCCCTATCTATCCCCTCATAACTCGAGTTGGTGATATTAATAGCGATGGCATTCCGGATATAGTCGCGGCGAACGCGGGTTCCGACCATATTAGCGTTTTAACAGGAAAGGGAGGGGGCATATTTGGTGCGGCACAAACTTTCCCTGCGGGGGGAGTAAACTGTCGCAGTTGTTGGATAGTGGACTTGAATAAGGATGGCAAGCCGGATATTGTTACCCAAAACGAGAACACGAAAACGATTGGTGTCCTTATCAACAACACCCCCTAAGTAGGTTGGGCAATAGAGGGGTATAAAACTGGAGAGAAGGCTAACTTCCTACCACAAAGGGTTTTGTTCGTAGGTAATGGATGTCAGCCTTCTCTATTGAATTTCCTCATGCCACTCCAACCCTTGCGGTAAGCACTTTCCCGCGTACTCTATGTGAATAACGTGCCGATGATTCGGGGATTGTGATGGAGAGGAGGCATGAAGCAGGAGAGGGCGCATGAGGAGTACCCCGCCCTGCTCTACCTCACAGAAAACCTCCTCTGTCTCCGCTTTCAGTTCCTCAATCCGTTTGGCTTCCAACCTGCCGTGTCGATGGCTACCCGGTAGTACACGCAATGCCCCATTCTCCTTAGAGCAGTCGTTTAGGTGAAAGCGTATCGTGAGCATCTGCTCTAGCACAAAGTTCGGCGCAAGCGCGTGTAGTACTCCCTCTTTATGCGACCACGGTCCGAAACCCTCTACCTCGTGTTGGGAAGCAAGCGCGATAGAGAGGTCTTGATGGTAGGGGACTTTCCAGTTTGCAGAGGGGATTTTGTCGAAATAGATAGCACGAACCGCAACGCAGTCCGTACCCAAATAGGGTTCAACAAGGCTACGCGCAAGAGGAGACGCAGCGAGTTGGCGAACGCTAGGCAGGACTTGGAACAGGTTGCGAAGGGCGTAGACAGGGCTATTCTTGAGGGTGGTTTGTTCTTCCCTAACCCGTTGTATCTCTGTGAGAAGGTGGATTATGGTTGCCTCTTCCAGCACACGAGGCAAAATCGTGAATCCATCTTCCTCAAGTTGATAGTGGCTCATTAAGGCTACAACTCCCCTCTTGCCTACTCCATATCGAAGACGACCTTACCACATAAGCCGTCTCGCATTAGTTCCATACCGTTCATTGCATCGTTTAATGTGGTGCTCCCGCTCTACATTGTGGTAGGGTATAATGGATTTATCCCAATCGGATGAGGTGCATTATGTCTACGCCTATGTTAGAACTAGAAGGCACTGTGGAAGAGATACAGAAGCGACTAAGCGATTTCGAGGGGCAACGCCTCCATGTAACGGTGCTACCTTTGGGGATTAGCGAGGAGGTTTTGCCGCAAGAGAAGAGCCTAACGGAGAGGCTTCTGGCTATGTCGGAAGCCATGTCGCTTGAAGACCGTACTAATATGCCTACAGACTTAGCAGAACAGCACGACCACTATATATATGGGTGGTCTAAACCATGAGGCGTGTTTTCGCAGATACGTTCTATTGGCTTGCGCTCGCAAACCCCGCTGACCAGTGGCGTAGCCTCATTAGAGAGGCTATACCCCATCTAGGCACTCTCCAAATAGTGACTACGGAAGAGGTTTTAATAGAGTTTCTGACAGGTATGGCAGGGTTGGGGACTTTTCAGCGTAGTCTTGCCGTTAGAATGACGCATGAAATCCTTGCTGACCTCAACACACTCCTTATTCCCCAAACTCATAATTCCTTTTTTGCGGGGCTTACGCTCTATGAAAGCCGCTTGGATAAGCGGTATAGCCTGACAGACTGTATCTCTATGCAAACTTGTCGTAATGAGAGTATCCAAGAGGTTCTCACCAACGACCATCACTTCACCCAAGAAGGCTTTACGATACTTTTTCCGCGCTAACAAGTTGACAGGGAGGGCGATAAGCTGTGAAATTGCTATGCTCTTTTTCTCAAAACACCTCAACAACCTGATTTACCCCTACTGCAAACACCGTTAGAAACTGCTATGCTATATCTACAAAGGCAAACATTCTACCTCTTACAGAAGTAAGGTCAAACCTCTTCATGGTCTACTATAGCCTGAACTCCTTTTTGTGTACTTTACGGCTTCCCTCTACCCTACTCCATATCGAAGACGACCTTACCACACAAGCCATCCCGCATCAGTTCCATGCCATACGCAAACTCTTCAAACGGGAGGCGGTGGGTGACAGCAGGAGCAATGTCGAGGCGACCCGAAGCGAGAAGAGAGCGCATAGTATCCCAAGTTTCGTAGAGCCTACGCCCGACAATGCAGTGGATAGTCAAGCCCTTGAAAATCATGTCTTCCGCCATATCCAACTGAACGGGTTGGGCAGGGATACCTAGTAGCGAGACACGCCCCCCATATCGGCAGATACGCATGGCTTGCCGAATGGCTGAGGGTGCCCCCGACATCTCCAACACCACATCCACCCCTAACCCTTCTGTGCGCTCTTTGATATACGCCTCTACGTCTGTTTCGAGGGGGTTTAGAACGGTATCTGCACCCAACTGGGTGGCGAGGTCGAGGCGGAAGGCTTTGGTGTCGGTGGCGTAGATGGTAGATGCCCCTGCGGTCTTGGCGACGGCGACGGCAAATATCCCGATGGGTCCACAACCCAAAACCGCCACGCTTCGCCCAATAATCTCACCAGAGAGAGCGGTGTGTACCGCATTACCAAGCGGGTCTTGAATACAGGTGAGGTGAGGGGGAACGGAGGGGTCGTTTTTCCATGTACTGCCTTCGGGAACCACCACGTAGGGCGCAAAACAGCCGTCTACATCCACGCCGAGTATTTTGGTGTTCGCGCATACATGGCGTTCATTGCGGAGGCACTGCGGACAGTGACCGCACGTCCAGTGGCTCTCACCGCTCACATAGTCGCCCACTTTCAGCGAGACAACATCGCGCCCTACCTCTACAATCTCACCCGCAAACTCGTGTCCCATAATGCGCGGGGTTTTTACGCGCCCCTGCGCCCACCTATCCCAACTATAGATATGGTAGTCGGTTCCACAGATAGAGGTGGCTTGAACGCGCACCTTCACCTGATTCGAGGCGGTTATCTGGGGTTCTGGAACGTCGCAAATCTCCGCTCCAAACGCGGGTTGCGTTTTGACAATGGCTTTCATATTTTGTGATTATAGTCTTTCTAAAACAGAGATAGTACCCAATTTATTGTATCCGAAATCGGGTAAAAACGAGATAGGGAGTTTTATCGACAAGAGTTCGAGTAAACTATCTGTAGAAATGAGAGAGGAGGATTGCGGTGCAGATACAAGGCGTTATGGCGATGGTGCTGGTAGATAACATCGAGAGGGCGTTACGGTTCTACAGAGATGTGCTCGGTTTTACGGTGAGTTTTGAGGAGGAGGACTGGGTGGTCTTTTCGGAGGGAGTAGGGCTTATGCTCTCCCCCGAACCGA
This sequence comes from bacterium, assembly GCA_900299305.1. GTDB lineage: Bacteria > Armatimonadota > Chthonomonadetes > Chthonomonadales > Chthonomonadaceae > CAIJLM01. The sequence continues at coordinate 18,139 of OMJJ01000396.1, forward strand.
TACCAGAGATAAACCGCAATATCAATGCGGTCTCCCTCTCGTTGATGGTAGAGAGTGTGGAGGCGACCTTCAAGGAGTTGACCGCGAAAGGAGTCGCGTTTTTTGTGCCGCCTACCTCCGATGGCAGTGCCACCTTCGCCTCGTTCCGCGATACCGAAAACAACCTAATCCAACTGATGCAGGTGCAGGGGCTATAGGTGGGGAGAAAGTCTACTTTATACCCACCTTCTCTAACACCTGACGCACCTCCGCCTCTTCGTAGCCGAAGTTACGCCAAAGAATGTTGCCGTTTTGCCCTACCAAGTAGTTGCTGGGGTACGCTTGCGCTTTGAAGAGGTCGTCCACACTCTCTTTTTTGCCGCCGTTTGCACCGCTCAAGCCTACGGTAAAGGTGTAGCCGTTCTGTTTTAGGAACTTACGAACGGAATCGGGGTCGTCAAACGAGTTTAGGGCGATAAGCACAAAGCCCTTGCCCTGCATCTCTTCATTTAGTTTCTGTAGTTTCCGAAACTCCACCAAACACGCCGCGCACCCCGTCGACCAGAAGTTCACCATTACGGCGCGGTTCTCCTTCAAAAGTTCTGCAAGCGAGATGGTACCGCCAAGCGGGTTCCGAACCTCAAAAAGCGGGGCTTTCTGACCCACCTGTAGCATAGCGTTCTGCATCTCTAGGTTTACTGCTTCTTCCATCGGCTTGGCATCTTTGGGAGGCACAAAAGCGAACGTCTTGGGGGGCAAGGACGTATTCAGGCGAAGGTTCGAGAGGCTTGTCTCTATCTGTACCCCTTTGGGGTCGGAACCCTCTCCAACGGGGAACCCCTTACTATCCAAAAAGAGAACCTCCTCCGAACCCGCAAATTTAAGTACCTCTAGTTTTCGTGCGTTGCGGGTAACGCTCCCCAAGTAGGTAGGTTTTCCCTTTGCCGTGAGGAGGGAGGGAGTTCGGTAGAGCAGAACGAGTTTGGGTATCTCTAATGAGGTGGGCAAGTTGTTCTGTTTTAGTACCTGCTCGGTAGTGCCATTTGGTGGTTGGACAAGGGTATTCAGTCGGCTCCCGTTCTGTACAACGGTGGTTTTGGTGGTTTTGTCCTCCGCTTTTACCTCTACCACCCATCTTAGAGCGTGAGGAGGCATGAGGTGCAGCGTTCCGTGTCCATGCGGAACGCTCACCTCTGCTTGAAGGCTTTTCACGCTTTTGAGGGCAGAGAGGGCGCGGCGCAGTACCGCCTCTCCTCTGGTATCCGCAAGAGAAGATACGCCCGTTACCATGAGAGAGGTTACTGCAAAGAGAGTGCCTAGTCCGCTTCTCATACTGCCTAGTTTCTCCCGATTCCGCTGGGAACCGTAATGGGGTCTACGGGCGCACCACATTCGGGGCAGTAGCGGAACGTAACGTTAGAGACCAACGCGCCGCAAGCGGTACAGACTCTTATACCCGCGTCAGGGTTCTCACGAGGATAGTCGCCGCGTAGAATACGGAGATAGTTCTCGTTTGCCGACCACTCTTTAATCTCACGGGCGCGGTAGGCAGGGAAAGGATGGGTCTGCCAGCGTACCATAGAGAACTTGAAGTAGAGGCTGATGAGGTCTTCCTCCATATCGTCCAGAACGTCGGCTTGCTTTAGGAACTCGTCGTTGTTGAGGTCATCGGCAAGTTTCTGCGAACCCGCTACCAGTTTCAGAAGCCCCTTAATACAGACATCCACATCTTGCGCTACTAGCAAACCCGCACGGTCTGCCGTCAGTTCCGAACGGCGGAACCACATAAAGAGGGCGTATAGCACCACTTCGGTAAGAATAGCGCCCGGAAGCAGTACACTTTTCGAGGCGTTGGCAAGAACCTCGGCAAGCAGTATCGCCATCGTGCGGTAGAGCATATGCTCTGCTTTGATATGCCCCAACTCTCGCCCAATGAGTGCCAGCCGCTCTTCGTCGGTCATCAAATCGACTAAAGAGGTGGTGAGCACGATGGTATGCCTCTGCATCCCAAAAAAGTAGACGGCAGGGTGGGGGTTCTGCATAAGGTAGAACTCTGGTTCCGCTACATCCAGTACGCCGCACGCCTCTCGTAAATCTTTGTACAGCCGGGAACACTGGCGCGGCGATACCCTAATCGCGTCACCAGTGTAGGCGGCACGCAGATAACGCTCCATGCCCCACTCCGAGAGGGTTTTCAGCATCTTATCGAAGCCGGGAGTACGGCGCAACGCCTCTAGCGCGGCGCGGTCTAGGGGGTGTTCAAAGGCACTGCTGGCAATGCCGGGAAAGTAGAGGCGGGAGGGGGTGGTGGTTTCGTTGCTCATTAGGCTTTGCCTCCTTCAATATTCAGCCCGCTCTTTTCACCCATAACACGCTGGGCATAGGCATCCCAACTCTTTACCGTATCCGAAGGGGATTCGGGTTCTGGAGCGGGGGTAGGTTCTAGCGGGGATTCTTTTACAGGTTCCGCTTCGTCTAGGGGCGCACTCACCTCTTGGGCTACGGGTTCTACAACGACCTCCGTTTCGATCTCTACTTCAACCTCCACCACGGTTTCTACCTCCGCGGTCACTTCTACATTGATGATAGTCTCGGTAGCGGTCTCCGTAACGGTTTCGGCTACTACTTCGGCGACAACCTCTTCGGCA
>OMJJ01000397.1 GCA_900299305.1 bacterium
ACACCTTGTACCCTAGCACTCCTTTCTCCCGTGTCAAACGGGGGAAAGGAGACGGAGAATAGGGGGGCGTAAACAGTATGGTGGGCATTTCAGTCACCATAACATACTACCAATGCGTGACATGAGTTATCCAATTAGTCTACACGTTATCGCTTGAGTTTGTCGCGGTACTTATCGCGGAACTTGAGGACTTTGGGGACAATCACCGCTTGGCAGTAGGGTCGGTTGGTATTCTGTGCGAAGTAGTCTTGGTGGTACTCCTCTGCTTTGTAGAAGTTGGAGTACGGGGTCACTTCGGTGACAATAGGGTTTTGCCAGATATGCTCTTTGTTGACCTCTGCTATCACCTCTTGCGCGGTCTTCTTCTGCTCGTCGCTGTGGGTGAAAATAGCCGAGCGGTACTGGGTTCCCGCGTCGTTGCCCTGACGATTGAGGGTCGTAGGGTCGTGAGTGGTGAGGAAGATATGTACGAGGTCACGATACGAGATTTGGGTAGGGTCGAAGAGAATCTGTATCGCTTCGGCGTGTTCGGTTAGACCGGTACAGACTGCTTCGTAACTGGGGTTCTCTTTTGCTCCGCCAGAGTAGCCGGAAGCGAGCTTTTCCACGCCGCGTAAGTCCTTGAAAATGGCTTCGGTACACCAGAAGCACCCTCCTGCGAAGGTAGCGACCTCTTTGCCAGCGGGAACGGTGAAAATAGGTGGGGTTTTGGGTAACATGGCTCTCTTTTCTTTCAGGTTGGAAGCGTCTTCACTTGTCATCTGTAGCGGGTCTTGGGGCTGAGGCGCGACGGTAGGTTGCGGCGGATTACAGCCCGATAGTAGTCCCCCTAGCAGGGCGCAGAGTGCAGTAAATTTTAGTGGTGTCGATAGTTTCATAATATCCCTCGAATCACGTCGCCGCGCACGAGAGGGTGTGGTCTTCCGGTCTGGTCAACGATTTCAGCGGAGGGAGAGACCCCCATAAGCGAGTAGATGGTCGCGCCCACATCGCCGGGAGAGACGGGGCTTTCGGCGGGGTACATCCCGATTTTGTCGGACTTTCCGTACACCTGCCCCCCTTTAATTCCCGCCCCCGCCATAACAATAGATTGGCACGCGCCCCAGTGGTCGCGTCCACCTGCGCGGTTTACTTGCGGGGTGCGCCCAAACTCTCCCATCCAGACTATCAGCGTATCTTTCAACATTCCTCTCTGCTCTAGGTCTTCTAGTAGCGCGGAGAACCCTCTATCGCACGGCGACATAAGATGCGTTTTTAGGTGGTAGTAGTTGTTTTCATGGGTATCCCATGAGGGGGCGGCTGTCGTTCCATCGGGATGCCAGAAGACGGTGACGAGCGGAACCCCCGCTGTTATGAGCCTTCGTGCTAGTAGGCACGACTGCCCAAATAGATGTCTACCATAACGCTCTTTTACGCTATTTGGTTCCGAGTCGAGTTGAAATGCTTTGAGGGTTTCGGAAGAACTGAGCAGATTGAAGGCTTTTTCGCGGTACTTATCCATCAGCCCCTCGTTACCCGACTGCTCTGCTTGGCGTACCTGCCTCTCGAACGCCTCTAAAAGGGCGTGCCGCGACTTCAATCTTTCTGCCGAGACACCGGGAGGTAGGGTGAGGGCAGGGGTGTGGAATTCGCAGTTCTCATACGCTTTGGGGTTGCTCTGATGCTTCACGTAGTCGGCGGTGACATAGAGGGGGTCGTACTGTGCGCCCAAAAATCCGCCTCCCTGCCCAGGCCACACCGTTCCATCGGTATTCGTGTTCTTTTGGGGAAGTGCTACGAAGGTGGGAACGTTCGCTTTTGCGGGGCGCAGTTTGGAAAAGACCGCGCCGTAGTGGGGGAAATCGGTAGGGGAGGCAGAGATTTCGCCGTTCGCGGCTTTGGGGTAGGCGTTACCAGTGAGCATGGCGTGTGCGCCTACCGTGTGGATATTGCTATCGTGGGTCACACTGCGAAGAATGGCGTACTTATCGGCGAGTTTTGCCAGCATAGGAAACTGTTCCGAGATTTCGATACCCGGCACATTAGTCTTGATAGGCTTGAACTCCCCACGATATTCGACAGGGGCATCCGGTTTGAGGTCGAAGGTGTCCATCTGGGGAGGGCCGCCCGTCATAAAGAGGAAGATACAGCGTTTTGCCGCGCCTATCGGCTTTTGGGTTCCGCTCTGCTCTTGTGCGCGTAGGAGGTCGGGTAGGAGTAGCCCTGCGGTTCCTAATCCGCCAATCGTGAGTAGGTCGCGGCGTGTTAGACCGTCACAGCAGGGTACGTTTTTACTTTTTATGGAGAACATAGACTGTTTTCCTCTATCTAATCGTCACGAACTCTTTGCGGTTGAGAAGTATCCAGAGTAGGTCTTCTAGTGCCTGTTTTCGGTCTTTGGTACGCGAGAGTGTATTTAGGGAGAGTTGCCACTCCGAAGGGGTAGGCAAGCGCGATAACGTAACGAGATAGAGTTCTTCTATCGCCTCTTTGTCGCTCTTTCCCGACTGAATGAGGTACGCGACGCGCCCCTCAGAGGCAGAGATTTTGCGGTTCACCACATCCCCCGTTATCATCTGTAACGCTTGGCTAAGATTCGGCTCTGTTGCCCGTTCGCACTCGCATACAGTGGAGCGGGGCGGTCTACCGAAGGTATCTAGGAAGAGGGAGTTTATGGTTGCGTCGGGGAGTTGGATGGCGCGAGTACCCGCCGGTAGGTCGATAAACTTCTCTTGTATCCCTGTAGCGTAGGAGACCGAGTCGAGGAGAACCTCTGCGGACTGACGCTTAGGCAGATAGTGGGAGTAGAACATATCGTCTTTGCGATTGTTGGGAGTTGGGGTCGCGCTTCGCTGGTAGACCTGTGAGGTACAAATCGTGCGCATCAGGTACTTGAGGTCGAAGCGGTGCGCTACAAACTCCTTCGCGAGGTAGTCTAATAACTCCGGATTAGAGGGCGGATTCGTGACCCTCATATCGTCTACCGGATGCACAATACCGCGCCCCAACAGGTAGCCCCAATAACGGTTGACTACGGTTCGGGCAAAGGGCAGATTCTCTTTGGAGGTGAGCCACTCGGAAAGGAGGGTACGGCGATCTCCATTTACGTCGGGGTCGAAGGCGGCGAGTTGGGTGCTTCTCCCAAAAGCGAGGGGAGTGGGTAGCATACGCTCACCCGTTTTGGGATGGTGTACCTCTCCTTGCGGCAAAATATAGAGGGTCGGCTCT
>OMJJ01000398.1 GCA_900299305.1 bacterium
ATCCCCGCCGTAGCGTGAACACGAGTGCCTCCTAAGTCGGGGGCGTACCCTCCTACCAGTTCCCGCCCGACCTGCCCCTCGAAGCCGTCTTTTCGTAACGCGGGTAGGGCAGAGGTGCGCCCCTCTTTTGCCGACCACTCGTAAAAGTAGATGGGAATGCCGCACTGACTTGCAAGGTCTTCCCCTATCTGGTAAGAGAGCGCAATCGCCTCTTCGCGGGAGGCATAACGTAACGGTACAACAGGTAGTACGTCGATAGCACCCACCCGCGGATGTACCCCCGAATGTTCGCGCATATCTATCTTGGCTACTGCGACCTGTGCCGCCGCAAGAGCCGCCGCTCGTACCCCCTCCGCGTTCCCCAAAAACGTTGTTACACAACGGTTGTGGTCGGTGTCTGCCGAGTAGTCTATCAGGCGAACCCCAGAGACGCTCTGTATTGCGTCGGCTATCGCTAGTACGACCTCTTTGCGCCGTCCCTCGCTAAAGTTTGGGATGCACTGATAGACCGCTTGAGGCATACCTGCTATACCGCCATACCGCCGTCTACCACCAGCCCAGAGCCGGTGACGAACGACGACTCGTCCGAAGCCAAATAGAGCGCGGCACTCGCAACATCTTCCGGTCTGCCGATGCGCCCAACGGGTTGGCGGTCTTCAAAGGCTTTTCGCGCCGCTACAGGGTCGGGAGAACTCTCGATTCTCTGTTTGAGGGAGGGCGTTTCGATGGTAGCAGGGGCGATATAGACTACACGTACCCCCTCTTTGGCATGGTCGAGAGCAACGGCACGAGTAAGACCTATCACCCCTCCCTTTGCGGCGGAGTAGATAGCACGATTGGTAATGCCCATCATTCCCGCCACGCTTGCCATGTTGATTATCACGCCGCCGCCCCGCTCACGAAGCAGTGGTACTGCGTACTTACACCCCAAAAAGACGCTTTTGAGGGTCGTGGCTATCTGCTCGTCCCAATCCGCCTCCGTGTTATCTTCCACGCGCCCCTGTGCTACGGTTCCCGCGTTATTGAAGAGGATGTCCAGCGTACCAAACTCCGCAATAGCCCTCTCTAGCATCTGCTGAACCTCAGCCCCTTTCGAGACATCTACGGTAAGCGCAATCGCTTTGCCTCCTGCCTGTGTAATCAGGTTGGCGGTCTCCTCTGCCGTCGCTCCATTTCTATCGCTAACCACTACCGCCGCACCCTCGCGGGCAAAAACAAGCGAGGTCTCTCGCCCAATCCCTGCACCCGCGCCCGTAACTACCGCAACTTTGCCGTTTAATCGCATTTTGAAATGCACTCCTTAAAAGATTTTCCCTCACTACGAAACGGTACGCCGAGAGTAGGAGGGGGTAATTTGTTTGGATATATCGTACCCTCTTTTGGAAGAACGTGGTAGCATGAGAAAAGTTTTTTGTTTTGTGGGAACAATACTACAGGGCAGTGCGTCAAAAAATATCAAGGGCTACCATTGTGCCTCTGATTGTCCCGTTCTGCCATTCTCTCTTATTTTCTCGCCTACTCTTTCGAGGTAAACACCATGCCTATTTCATCGGTTGTGCGTAACACCAAGCCTATACTGCTACTCTCGCTACTGCTCACTTCGACACATCCTGCTCTTGCTCAGTTCTCCCCCGAAGAACGCGCTCTTGTGCTTCAAAAAGCCGAAAAACAGGCAGAGCGTATCCCTGCCGCATTTCTCAAAGCGCAGGGGATTGCACGTATCGCTCAGGGCTACTATCGGGCGGGGCTTGCCGCGAAGGGACGCGAACTTTTCGAGAAGGCAAGGAGTACTGCCCAAAGCGAAGCCGACCCTGCACTACGCAAGGAGGCACTCCTCTCCATACTGTACGAGAGAGTGGAGTTCTTGAACACGAATAGCGCGATACAAGAGGCACTGGCACTACCAGAAGAGAGCCAACGCGACAGCGCACTACTTGCCTTCGCGGAGAACATGAAAGCACGTCGCCCACACCGTGAAACCCTGCGCGTTCTGAATCTTATCAAAGAGCGTACCTTTCCCAACCGAATCGCCGCGTTGGATTGGCAGTTTTGGCGTAGATATATCGAATGTGCAGTAGACATTAAAGCCGACAAACTCGCCAGAGAGGTCGCCGCCCACGTTCCCGCCGCAAGTAAAAACGAATCTCAGTTGGGGGCGGTGGCGTACTGTGAATATCAACGTAAGCGACTCGACGAGTTTAGAGTGACTGCCCCGCAGTACCTTGCGGCACTTCCCGTAGTCTACTCCATCAACGAACGTAGCGCAGAGTACGACAAAGGGGTCTATGCGAAGTTTTATGCGGAGTTGGGAGACTTTCAGAACGCCCGTTCCCTCTCAAAAACCCTTACTTTTGACTACGGGCGGGTAAGAAGTCTACTAGAAGTAGCGAGCCATTGTGTTACTCGGCGTAACTATGCAGAGGCGAAGCATACTATTCAAGAAGTGCAAGAGATGCCCCTCACCGATTCCGAGAAAACAGAGGGAACTCCTTCCCGTTTGGAACTGATTGCGCGGCTACAAGCAAGAATGAACGATACCACCGCACTCAACGGCACTCTCTCCAGCGCGAAGGAGGGAAATACGCGCTCCTTCCTACTTCTTGCCGCCGCAGAGGAGGCAACAAAGCTACGCCGCTCTAAGCAAGGGAAGGCGTGGGTAGAGCAGTCTTTGGGGGCATTAGTGGCTGAGGATAGCAAATCGCGCTACCTCCTTCACGACGATATACAGACGCGAAGTTTTCTGGTCTACTTAGCACTAGGAGAGCCAGAGAAGGCAGAAGCCCTGTTCGCACGACTAAAGCAACCTTACAATATGTTTAAGATGCAGATAGCGGTAGCGTACCACAAAAAAGGGAATCTCGCCCGTTACGAATCGTTACGCAATCAGGCACTACAAGGTATTCAGCAGAGCCAACGAGATGAGTCTATAAAGTTGGCGGAACTTAGTGCGTTCGCAGAAGACTGTTTGGAGGTATCGGATTTTGAGAGCGCGAAAGCCATCGTTACCTCTCTTCCCATAGAGAGCGCAACCTATATGCTCTACGCTATCGCCCAAAAGCGTAACCGTGAGGGGGATATGGAGCAAGCAAAGAGCGATTTGACTCTTGCGGAAAGCCTTGCCGCGCAGGTGAAGCAGAGGCAGTATCGTAACAGTTCGCTTATGGCAGTCTCTATTTGGCAGTCCGACATAGGCGACTTTGAGGGTGCAGTACAGACCGCCGAGAAGATGGATAAGCCCCTCGAGCAGGTGACTGCCCTCGTAGAAGTGAGCAAAATGATGGTTCCTGCGGAGAAGCGCGTTCGCCCACAGCCCTACTAAACTCTACTCCAAAGGTTCTCCCGCTTGTACCCACCCCTCGCTATCCCAAGTGAGGGGGCGGACTTGGAGGGTGGGGATGCCTTTGTCCTCTTTGTCGTAGAAGTGATGAACCAGCAGAGTCCGCTTACCGTCTTGCAAAACCCCGCAGTGTCCTGTTCCTACATACCGCCCGTTTGTCTCCAAGAGCAGGGTTCCCCCGCCTTCTCGTAGCGGCACACCTGCCTTGTCGAGATAGGGACCCTCCACTTTTCGCGAACGCCCTACCCGCAGATGATAGGTGCTATTGACCCCTCTACAGCAGAAATCGAACGAAACAAACAGGTAGTAGTACTCCCCATGATGAAACAGAAAAGGGGCTTCGATTGCATCGGGGGAGGGGCGTTGTGCGATAGGGAGAACCTCCGCATTAGGTAAAGACTTGCCTGTTTGTGGGTCTAACTCTACGAGTTTTATGCCCGACCAGAACGAGCCAAACGTCATTACAAGGCGGTTTTTTCCGATGGGAAGCAGGTTCGAGTCGATGGCGTTGTAGTGGTTTTCGGGGAACGACTCGAAAATCTTGCCCTCGTCGTGCCAAGCGTACTCTTTACTTTGGGGGTCAAGCGTTTTGTTGGTGGCAAGACCTATCAGAGAGCGGTTTTTGCCAAACGAAGAGAGGGAGTAGGTGAGCCAGTACCGCCCCCGATAGTGCAGAATGTCCGGTGCCCAGGGCATAATGGTCTTGGGTATCTCGGTTTTGCCCCAAGCGGGCATATCCTCCTGAAACACACGCCCCACAAACTCCCAATGCACAAGGTCTTTCGAGCGGCGAATGGGGATACCGTGTCCCGTTGCAAAGACGTAGTAGTATGCCCCCTCTTTGATGATACAGGGGTCGTGTACGTGCTTGATGGCGTTTTCGGTGGGAGGAGTTTGCAATCCGTAGCCTCCGTGAGTGCAAAGGGTGAGTGCTACTAGCACCAAGAGGGTGCGTAACATGAGATTAGTCCTTCAAGCCCGTCATGGCGATACCCTGAATAATGTAACGCTGAAAGAGTAGAAACGCGATAATCACGGGGAGGGTACAGAGTACCGCCGCCGATAGCGTAAGCCCGTACTCCGCGTAGTAGGAGGTCTGAAACAGTGCCACACCGACGGGGAGAGTGTACTTATCCACCGAGTCTAAAAAGACAAGGGGTCCCAAAAAGTCGTTCCAAGAGCCCACGAATGTAAAAATCGCTAGGGTCGCAAGGGCAGGGCGTGAGAGTGGTAGCACGACCCGCCAGTAGATTCCGAATCGCGAACAGCCGTCCAACTCCGCCGCTTCTTCTAGGTCTTTGGGGATGCCCAGAAAGAACTGGTGGAGCATAAAGAAGCCAAACGCCCCCGCCCCCGCCGGCACTATCAACGCAAAAGACGTATCTAGCCAGCCTAGCCTATTCAGAATGAGGTAGAC
>OMJJ01000399.1 GCA_900299305.1 bacterium
GCGCTCTTGTGCACCCGCCAAGAACGCTTTTTCGAGGTCGCTGTTCTTGAGGCGGAAGGTAATATTCATAAGAGAGCGGTCTTCTTTTACGGTGACAGCGGGGTCGTAGAAGTCGGGGAAGGCATCCAGCGCATCGTAAACGACCCCCGCTTTCTCCTCGTTATTCTGTTGCATCTTTGCCACACCACCTTGCGCCTCAATCCACTGTAGCACCTGTCCCACCACAAAAATCGGGAAAGCGGGAGGGGTGTTATAGAGGGAGTCGGCTTTGGCGTGTGTTTTGTAAGAGAGGATGGTTGCGATGTCGTCGGTGGCAGTAGCGAGGTACGATTTCTTCACGATAACGAGGGTAACACCTGCGGGACCGGCGTTCTTTTGCGCTCCTGCATAGATAAAATCGAAGCGGGAGTGGTCGCGGTTCAGGGCAAAAATATCCGAAGACATATCTGCAATGAGGGGAACCCCGTTGGTATCGGGCAGAGATTTATACTCGGTTCCCTCAATGGTGTTGTTGGTGGTGATATGGACGTACTTTGCGCCGGGAGTGAGGTTCAGGCTGGTAGGGATATAGGAAAAGCGTCCCTCTTCGGAAGAGGCGGCGACATTGATTTTACCGAACCGCTTTGCTTCACCAATGGCTTTTTTGCTCCACTCGCCGGTATGTACATAGTCGGCGGTATCCTCTTTACCCAAGAAGTTCATGGGGAGTTGCGCGAACTGCATACTTGCGCCCCCACCCAAAAACAGCACGTTGTACTCGTCCGAAGAGAGAGCGAGTACGCTCAGTAGGCGCGACATGGTATCCATATGTACGGCTTCATAATCTTTCCCACGATGGCTAACCTCAAGAAGCGACATTCCCGAACCGTTAAATTCTAGTACGGCGTTGCTTGCCGCTTCCAAAACGGGTACGGGCAGTATCGCCGGTCCCGCGCTAAAGTTGTAAATCCTTCTCATTGCGTCCTTTGCTTTCTTGTGACAATCTAGTCTGTTTTTTGCGGAAGGTAGGTAGGTGCGTTCTGTTGCGAGGAGGGCTTCCAAGGGCTTTGGCGCAGTTTCCAAGGCATAAGAAACGACTCGAAAAGTACCTTTCGCGAAATTTTGGAGTGACCGAACTGACGGTCTGTAAAAATAATAGGAACCTCTGCTATCTGCATACCCGCTTTGTGCGCCCGATAGCCCATCTCTACCTGAAAGGAGTAGCCTTCCGAGTGAAGGGTCTCTATCTCTACGGCGGTGAGGGCGCGGCGCGTCCAACAACGATAGCCCGCCGTTGCGTCTAGGATAGGGATATGGGCGATTTTACGCACATACCACACCGCAAACTTAGAGAGTAGAAGCCTATGGCGGGGCCAGTTCTTCACGCCGCCTTGTGGGCAGTAGCGCGACCCGATAACAAGGTCGGCGGTATCGGTTGCGGTAACGAGGGCAGGAAGTACGGTGGGGTCGTGCGAGAGGTCAGCATCCATCTGAATAATGCAGTCGTACCCCTCCTCCAAAGCGCGTTGAAAGCCGTCTCGGTAGGCTCGTCCCAGTCCCCGTATTCCGGTGCGGCGTATCGCCTTGTAGTTTGTATAGACAGGATTCCCCGCAAAAAGTTGGTCGGCGATGTCGGCAGTTTTGTCGGGAGAGTTATCGTCCATCAACCAGAGATGTGCTTCTGGCAAGGCGCGGGAGACCTGCTGGGCAAGCGGGGCGATATTATCGGCTTCGTTATAGGTGGGAACGATGATAACGATTTTCATAGTGGAAGGTGGATTAGCCCCCAAATCGGAGTGGTACAGTGATAACAGTATACCCCAGAAACCACAGAAAACAGCTTTGGCGTAAGTTCAGTATCTGTCCACTCTTCTGGGAATACTTTCGCATACTTAGAATAGGGTTAGCCCCTGCGGGTTGCGATGTGCTATAATGGCAAGTATCTCGAACACACTCCCATAACCCCACAAGAAAAGTGATTATGCCTTGAAACTTGGATTTCGACTACTACTCACTCTTAGCGTAGGTTCTTTACTGATTTCACAAAGGACATTCGCGCAGATTCCCCCTATCGTGCAGGTCGAGGAGGGGACAATCTCTGGTGTGGCTACTCCCGATTCGGCACTGTTTGTATTTAAGGGTGTTCCTTTTGCCGCGCCGCCCGTTGGAGAACTGCGTTGGCGTGCGCCCCAACCCGCAAAACACTGGACAGGGGTACGCAGAGCGGACACCTTCGGATATAGTGCCATACAAGCCGATACAGGCGCGTTTGGTCCTTGGACAAAAGAGTTTATCTTTGGAAACAAGACCAGCGAAGACTGCCTCTACCTCAATATCTGGACGGCGGCAAAACGTGCGAACGCAAAACTGCCTGTGCTTGTCTATATTCACGGTGGTGGGTTTTCGGGCGGGTCGGGGGAGGTTGCGGTATACGACGGTACTAAACTCGCCATCAAAGGGCTGGTAGTGGTGACCATTAACTATCGCTTGGGGGCTTTGGGCTTTTTCGCCCACCCCGAACTTACCAAAGAGTCGGGGCATAACAGTTCGGGTAACTACGGCTTGCTAGACCAAGTGGCGGCACTAAGGTGGATACAGAAGAACATCGCGGCATTCGGTGGAAACCCTAATAACGTTACGATTGCGGGGCAGTCGGCGGGAGCCGCTTCGGTTCACTATCTTACCGCCTCTCCTCTGGCAAAGGGGCTGTTTCACCGCGCTATCGCACAGAGCGGCTCTGGCGTAGGGCGCGGCTTTACCCGTCCCCGTGAGGTAGCAGAGCAGGAGGGTATACGGTATGCCCAAGAGAAAAAGGTGACTTCGCTATCTGCACTTCGCGCCCTCCCCGCTAAGAGTTTTATCGGATATTTCTCCGACCCTTTCCGCTTTGGTCCGGCGATTGATGGCTGGTTCCTGACAGACGACGTTACGAAAATCTTCGCAGAGCATAAGCAGAACGATGTACCAACCCTTACGGGGCTTACCGCAGACGAAGGCAGTGCCTTCCCGAACAAGATGAGCGCGGAGGCGTTTCGGAAGCAAGCACAGCAGAGGTATGGCGAACACGCAGAGGCGTTTCTGAGCCTCTACCCCGCAAACTCGGATGCAGAGGTAGCCACGTCTCAGAGAGTGGCAGAGCGCGACCAGGGGGTCTACTCCATGGCTCTGTGGGCAGAACAACGCGCAAACACCGCAAAAACCAAATCCTACCTCTACTACTTCGCCCACGCTATTCCTTGGCCCCAACATCCTGAATTTGGGGCGTTCCATACCTCTGAAGTGCCTTATGTCTTCCACAATCTCCACCTTTTAGACCGCCCTTGGACATCGACAGACCAGCGGCTTGCTGATATTGTATCGTCCTACTGGGTCAATTTCGCCACCAAAGGCGACCCCAACGGAAAAGGGCTACCCGTATGGCAAGCATTCACCCCGCAAACCCCGCTCTTCTTGAGAATGGATGCCAATACGGTTCCGATGCCTCTCCCCGCCAAAGCCAAGAGAGAGGTCTTTAAGGAGATGCTTATTGGGCGAGATGGCAAATCCGCCCTCTAAACTCATTACAGATTGCTAAAGCCTTGAGTATGGAGTGCCTTCGCCTTGCCCCTTGCGAAGGGGTAAGGTTGGAAAGGGGTGGGTTTGTGCCCTCTAAACTCCTTAAAAGCCCTCAAAGGTTTTTTAGGAATTTAGAGGTTTTGCCCCTCTTGTTTTGTGGGAAACAGACGATAATAAATCTGCCTGAGAAGCGTGGGTGCGCTGTGGAGGGCAACCAGATTTCCGAGTAACATCGGGAGTCGTTAGTCGAGCGAGGCGAAAAAGATGTACGAAGAAGATACCAAGCTCAAAATCGTGCGCTTGCTTGAGCCGAGTCTCTGTTACTCTTGTGCCTTCGCGAAAATGGCACAGGTCAGCATGGAGGACGGTTCAACCCGTCGAATGCTTCACTGCAAACGCCTCGATTGTGATAACTGGCAAACCGAGGAGGCTACCGAAACTCCTCGCACACTATTGGAAGAATCGGAAAACTAAACTGCATTTCTACAGTGTGAAAGCGGAGAGGGAGAGTATCCCTTCTCCGCTTTGTTTTTGCCAAACAAAAAAGAACACCGAGAGGAAACTAAGTTCGTCTCGATGTTCTTGAAAGCCAAAACAAGAAGTAAAACTACTTCTTTGCGGGGGCTTCTTTTTTCGCTTCGGCTTTTTTAGCACCAGCTTTTTTGGCACCGGCTTTTTTGCCAGCGGCTTTAGCGGGGGCTTTCTTGTGGTCGTCGGCATTTACGGGAGATACCAATGCACCACAAACAACGGTAAGAGCTGCAAGAGCGAGAAGATTACGAAGTTTCATTTCGTCAAGTTCCTTTCCAAAAGTGGATACAGTAGAATGTTACCGCAACATAGCGGTACAAGGTTTTTTTGTAAAGACATACACAAAACAGGGTGCTTGTGCTAGGTCTTGTTACCTATAGACACCGAAACGGTGCAGATGTGACAGAACCAAAATCGGTAACACCCCATTATATTAGCTCAAGCAAGCGATAATTCCTACCTACTTCCCACAAAAATTAGAGGGAAACGTAAAAATTTACTGATAGAGTAGGTATTTTGCGCGTTGCCGACGGAATTTTGCCGAATCCGCGTTCCAAACTTGCCAGATTTCGGCAGAAGATTTACCACTCTTAAACATAAGGCGCACCTGATTTGTGCCGCAAACCTTATCAAACATCTCTTCCCGCCCTGCGGGAAAGAAGTTGAGGTGGGGAGCCAGCTTTCGGGTTGCGTCCATCAGTTCCAAGTTTAGCCGTGTGAGTTCAGCTTGGTTGGGGTCGGTAACGTGTATCTGCACTCCCCCACACGTTTTGCCCGTATAGGCGGCATAGAAGGGTTGCCAGTACATAGGTCGAAACGTAACCCCCTTTAGTCTGCGCCCACTCAGTTCTTTGGCGAACTGGTAGGCGGAGAGGCTAGGCGCACCCGCCAACTCGAAGGGCAAAGTATAGCCCACTCCGATATTCAAAGTAGGTTGCTCGCCCACCATTCCGGTAGCGGCGTAGTAGAGGGCGGTTTCGGGGTGTGGGATATGGGGGCTGGTAAGTACCCAAGGCAACCCCGTCTGCGCCCATGTCATGTCGCGCTTCCAGCCTTCCATCGGCACAACCACCAGATTACACCGTTTGCCGTCCCCTAGCCACCCCTCTCCATTCGCCATCTGTGCAAACTCACCTAGCGTAAGACCGTGCGCGTAGGGAATAGGGTATCGTCCTACAAACGAACGGAACTCCGGCGCAGGGATATTCCCCTCTACACGGTTGCCGCCGATGGGGTTGGGGCGGTCTAGTACGCAGAGGGTAACGCCGTTTTCTGCCGCCGCCTCCATACATAGTCCCAACGTGCTGATATAGGTATAGGAGCGCGAACCGATGTCTTGAATATCGAACACAAGCACATCGAGGTTCCTCAGCATGGCGGGGGTGGGCTTGCGGGTCTTGCCGTAGAGCGTATAGACCGGTAGCCCCGTTATAGGGTCACGGGAGTTTCCTACCTCGTCCCCTGCTAGTGCGTCACCGCGTACCCCATGCTCAGGTGCGAAGAGGGCAACCAGTTTTATCCCCTTTGCCTGTGCCATCAGGTCGATGTTGGTACGGTAGTCGGAAGCGATACCGGTGGGGTTTGTCACCAAGCCGATACGCTTCCCTTGTAGGGGAGCAAAGTTGTGCTGTAGCCACACCTCCAAGCCCGTCCTTACTCTCGCGATGCGACGAGTAGATTCGCTCTGCGCCCTTAACTGCGGGGGGCGCGATACCGAAAAACAGCCCGACAGTAGCAGTAAGCCCCCCAATATCTGTATTTGCCGCCGTGTCATGCTACTCGCTCTTGGTGGGCAGTATCCAGATGTTACGGTACTGCACAGGGCTACCGTGATTTTGTAACATAATGGGGCCTTCTGGAGTCATGGGACCCTCTAAGCTGGCGCGAGTGGGATGTAGTATCTCCACATCGTTGTGTACCTTTACCCCGTTCCATATTACGGTAATGCGCGGCTTTTCGGTCATTTTGCCCTCGGAATCGAAGCGCGGGGCGCGGAACGTTATATCGTAGTACTGCCACTCCTCTGGGGGGCGGCACGCATTGACATCGGGGTTCTTCTGCTCGTAGATAGCACCACACCCGCCAAAGTCGTAGGTGGGATTGTTGTAGGCATCCAGCACCTGCACCTCATACAGACCGTGATTATAGACCCCGCTGTTGCCCCGCTCTTGGCTGTGCTTGTCAGGTAGCAAGGGGATTTTGAACTCTACATGAAGTTGGTAGTCGCGGAACTTCTCTTTGGTAAGAATGTCGGGCTTGCCTTTTGTCACCAGTAGCGTTCCATCGGGTTGTATCGTCCACTCACAAGCGGAGTTCGTACCGCGATGTACCCAACTATCCGTATTTTTTCCATCGAAGAGGTGAATCGCTTTGCGCGGGGGCTTTTGAAACTTCAGCTTCTTTTTTAGCAAAGCAGGGTCGGGCATAGTAGGAAACGACTGTGCATGGGAGTATGACCCCAGTAGTAGCAAAAGAGCGGCAATCACGCCGCTAATATGTTTTTGTGTGACCTTGTAGGTGGTCATATTAGCCTCCAAAACGGTAGAATATCTGCACACCTCAATTCGTGTGCTAAACTGAGAAGGATTTTCGCTCTAAAGCCGCGTTTTTCCTGCAAAATAAGGAGAGTAGTGCCGTGCGCGTTCGATTAGACTATGGTAAAACGGGCTTGGAGGTAGAACTGCCCGATAAAAACCTCAAAGCCGTTTTGGGGCTAAAGCCCTCTTTGCCCCTAGAGCATCCCGCGAAAGCCGTCTGCCGTGCGCTTCGCAACCCCATCGGAACCCCTCCCCTAGCAGACCTTGCGCGGGGTCGGCGAAACGCCTGCATTGTTCTCTGCGACATTACGCGCCCCGTTCCCAATAAACTGCTGCTTCCCCCGATACTAGAGACCCTACACCGTGCTGGTATTCCCAAAGAGCGCGTCACTCTGCTGATTGCAACGGGGACACACCGCCCAAACTGGGGTGAAGAGTTAGAGGCGTTGGTGGGCAAGGAGATAGCCGAAAACTACCCCGTCGTAAATCACGACTCGAAAGACCTGAGTACACACCGCTCTTTGGGAACCTCTCCCAATGGGGTTCCTATCTGGATAGACAGAGCCTTTACCGATGCCGACCTTCGTATTACGGTTGGGTTGATAGAGCCGCACTTTATGGCAGGGTTTTCGGGTGGGCGAAAACTGATAATGCCGGGAGTTGCCGCGTTTCTCAGTATTCAGCACTGGCACTGCCCCCGATTTTTAGAACATCCCCTCGCTACTAATGGAAGCGTACAAGGCAACCCCGTCCACGAAGAGTCGTTAGCGATTGCGAAGTGTGTACGCCCCGACTTTGTGCTGGACGTTACCCTCGACTCGAAGAACGAAACCACCGGTATCTTCGCGGGAGATTTGGAAGCGGCATGGCATACGGGAGTGGAGTTTGCGGGTAAGCACGTGCGAGCGAGTATCCCCCAGCCCGCCGACATCGTAGTAACTACCTGCGCGGGCTACCCCCTCGACCTCACCTTCTACCAAGCCGTCAAGGGGATGGTGGGCGCACTCCCCGCCGTAAAGCAGGGCGGAACCATTGTTATCGCTTCGGAGTGCGCGGAGGGGGTGGGTAGCCCCGATTTTGCCCGTGTACTCCGCGAAACCGACGACCTAGAGGCGTTTGTAAAGCACATCTCTCAGCCCGGCGTGTTTGTACCCGAAGAGTGGGAGGTGGAAGAGCTTGCGAAAGCGGTTCGCCATGCAGACGTTATCTGTGTGGCAAGCGGTATTCCCCAAGAGACGCTTGCCGACTGCTTTGTTACCCCCGCCGAGAGCGTGGAGGTAGGAGTGAGCATGGCACTGGCGAAGCAGGGCGCAGATGCCACCCTCTACGCAATACCACGCGGTCCTTATGTAATCCCTAGTGTGCAGGAGGTTTGAACGTGAGTAAAATCGTGATATTGGTGACATTGGAAGCCAATGACCCCGACGCAGAGCCGTTTCGAGAGGCTATTGCCAAAGACCCCCTTCTTAATGAAAAGGTGGAACTCCGCTTTGCCACCGCAGATGCAATCGACACCCACATCGCCGAAGCAGAAATCGCATGGTGTGGTAATCTCTCCGCCGAAAGAATAGAGAGGGCAAAAAAACTGCGATGGATAGGCTTCTGGAGCGCGGGGGTAGACGGAAAAATTACGCCTCAGTTGCTAGAGCGTGGGTTTTCTATCACGACGGCAAGCGGGGTTCATGGGGCAAACATCGGAGAGCATATTATGGCGTGGATGCTCATGTTTACACGCACCATGCACTTTCACTTGCGCTCACAGATAGCGGGAGAGTGGAAGCGCACTTGGGCAACCTCCTCCGTTACCGAACTGACAGGGCAGACGTTGGGGATTGTGGGCTATGGGCGTATTGGTGAGGGGCTAACGCAGAGGGCAAAAGCCTTTGGGATGCGCGTGGTGGCTCTCAAGCGAAATCCACAAGCACAGTACAACGCAAGCATCACCCCCGACACGCTCTACTCTCCTAACGAACTTCCCCTTCTGCTTGCCGAATCCGACCACGTAGTACTCTCGCTTCCCTATACCCCCGCTACGCACCACCTCTTTAACGCCGAGACGATAGCGATGATGAAGCCAAGTGCCTACCTGTATAACGTAGCACGCGGCAAAGTCGTAGACGAATCTGCCTTGATTACTGCGCTACAAGAGAGGCGCATCGCAGGAGCGGGGCTAGATGTTTTTGAGGAGGAGCCGCTTCCTGCCACTAGCCCCATCTGGGGCATGGAGAACGTGCTGATAACCCCACATATCGCCGGCATGACCCCGCACTACTTTGCCCGTGCCGCCGAAATCTTTACCGAGAACCTTCACCGCTATCTGCGCGGCGAACGGCTACATAACCTGTACGAACACGAGCGCGGATACTAAAAAGAACTGCAAAAAGAGGGCAAAAGCAGGAGTTTTGCTACACACGTCGAAACTACCCCCAATCACCACACGCGGGGGCGCGATATGCCACAGATATTAAATGCAGAAGGAAAATAGGTACTGGACACGGGGGATATCCCACTTAATAAGTACCCCTTCTCTGGAAAAGACCTTACAGGGGCTATTTTTGGCGATGCCGACCTCAAAAATGCCAACCTCCGCCATACCAACCTTACTGATGCCGACCTCTCTCATACCAAAAACCTCCTAACAGAGCAACTCGGCGGGGCAAACCTCACACGGGCAAAACTCCCCGACGACATAAAGAACTTCGACGCGACCAAGCAGGTAGATGACCGTATTAAGGACACAGGGAAGTTCTTCCTCGCCATGCTCACAGCAAGTGCCTACTCTCTCCTTACTCTCTTCTCCACCAAAAACCTCGACTTCAAACTCATCACCAATAGCGGAGACGCAAACCTTCCTATCTTCAACACCCCGCTCTCTATTGTCAGTTTCTGCCTTGTTGCGCCGCTGGTTCTGCTAGGCACTTATGTCTATTTTCAGATGGAGATGTGTCTCTTATGGGAGGAGTTAGCACGCCTTCCCGCCATCTTCCCCGATGGCAGAAGAGTAGACCAGAGGGTATATCCTTGGTTTCCTACTGCGTTAGCACAGTGGTTCTCTTTACAAAGAGGCATAGAAAAAGGACGAATAGCCTCCTCCCTCCTGATCTGGGTACAGAGGCTACTTATCGTGACTTTGGCTTGGGGGGTGACTCCATTTGTAATTAGTGGGTTTTGGCTCGCCTATATCAAAAAACGTGACTGGAGCGGAACAATGTACTTAGAGGCGTTACTCGCCTTGTGCGTTGCGTGGGGGGTGCAGACGTTTTCACGTGCGATTGCCTTGCTCAAAAGCAAAAAGCAAAAAGATAGACTACGTAAGCATTTGTTGCTCAACCCGCGTTTAGAGTGGGAAGTATTTTTAATCGCCTTGTTGTGTGCATTTGCAATATTCGATAATATCTCCGATGGACTTATCCGCCCTGCCCCCTTTGCCTCTGACGGTATTTCCGCTAATGAACAAAAAACATCCACGTCTGATATACGAAACCGCAGATTGCTTCAACTCTTTGGCTATAATACGGTTCCGTATATGAGCTATCAAGAACTCTCGACCAAGCCAACGGATTGGGAGGTGCAAGAAGCACGGTATCAACAGAAATCAACAAAACTGCGAGAGGACATCAGCAGTTTACGAGACAAGAAGGAAGCATCTAAAGATACCAAGAAGATTGAACGCGATATAGCAAACAAACTAGATGAGTTAAGGTCAGAGTTTGAATCACATATCGCTAATATCAAAGGGGCAAAAATGCGAAAAGCGCAACTGTATTCTATGGAAGCGAAAGGTGCGTTTCTAGTACGTGCCGAATTTCAGGGCGCAACTCTCAATGGTGCAAACCTTGCTGACGCAACCCTCAATGGTGCAAACTTTAGTGGTGCAAGCCTCATTGGAGCAAACTTTAGTAGTGCAAACATAACTGACTCAGACCTTAACGGCACAGATCTTACTGATGCAGATATTACTCGTGCAAAGCTCGTTAGAGCAAATCTCACTCGGACAAAACTTATTCGCGCAGACCTCACAGATGTAGACCTCACTAGAACAAACCTTACTGATGCAGACCTCACTGGTGCAAAACTCCTTCGAGCCAAAATAGGCAAGGATAAGATACTCAATGCAAAATGGTATGAGCCTCCGCTTGGCTTGCCGTTCAAAGTAGACCCTACACATAACTGGAAATAGTTAGTTCGCCCCCCAAATGGAACGCGCTTGAGGTATCATATCCTACCAATACATCGCTTGGGAGTCCCTGTCATGCACATCACCGATATTCTAAAGCAACAGCGCGTTACTACCAGTTTCGAGTTCTCGCCGCCCAAAAACCAGAGCGCGGCAGAGACCCTCTTCCAGAATATCCGTGAACTAGAGGAACTACACCCCTCCTTTGTCTCGGTGACTTACGGCGCGGGAGGCTCTACTCGCCAACACACTCACGACCTTGTGGTTCGCATGAAGGAGGAGACCACCCTCGACCCCTTCCCGCATCTTACCTGCGTCTGCCACACCGAAGCGGAGATAGAGAGTATCCTGCTACGCTACGCCGAAAACGGAATCTCGAACATCCACGCGCTTGCCGGCGACCCGCCCCGCAACCTCCCCAACTATGACCGCTCTCAGGACGATTTCCGTTACGCTACCGACCTCGTGCGCTATATCAAGCGGTTTAATGAGCGCGGTATTCACCCCGATAGGCGCGGGTTCGGTATCGGAGTAGCGGGCTACCCAGAGGGACACCCTGCGACCCCCAACCGCCTCAAAGAGATTGAGTACCTAAAGGCGAAAGTAGACGCAGGGGCAGACTACATCGTCACCCAACTCTTCTTCGATAACCACGACTTCTACGACTTCCGAGAGCGGTGCGAACTGGCAGGTATCACCATTCCCGTTATCGCTGGTATTATGCCCATTACCTCTCAAAAAGGGTTGGTACGCATGGCAGAGTTGGCACTCGGTTCCCGCTTCCCCGCCAAGTTGCTCCGCGCCGTAGAGCGTTGCGATGGGGATGACGACTATGTGCGCCACGTAGGGGTACAGTGGGCTACTGAGCAGTGCCGTGATTTGCTGGATAACCACGTTCGAGGGCTTCACTTCTACACGATGAACCGCGCCACCGCCACCCGCGAAATCTATACCCATTTGGGGGTCAAAGACTCCCGCCGACTGAGTGCCTAACATGAAACACCTACGCAACTTGCTTCTCAAACTTTGTATGCTTACTGCTCTGCTCTGCCTTTGTGGGTATCGGGTGGGAGCGCAAAACCTGCCTACAGAGTTGGTTCCCTCCCAAGTAGAACGCTTAGACGGCGACAAAGAAGTGGTAAAGGGAGACTTTGCGGGGCTTATCTACCTCCCCAAAAACAACACTCCCAACGAGGATGAAGAGTACCATCAGAGTTATAAAATCGCGTGTGGGGTCTATATGGCAGAGCGTTCTGGAGAGGAGGTGGTGCGCTACTCGCGGCGTTTTATCGTCTACCTAAACGATAAGGAGATAGTTCCTACCGCCAAGCGTGTGGCACGTACCCTCCTCCTCATTCACGCGCTCCACAAAGACCGCCTACGCAAAGACCACCCCCGCAACAACAGCACCGTCGAGGTCTGGATGTCGCGGCAATCTGGAGGGTTGGGGGCAGAGGCGGCAGGGCGGCAGATACGCAATCAAATCTACCTGTTCAACATCTTTTCTGAGCGTAGCCCCGCCGAGTGGTTGCGCGAAGTCGCTCACGAGTACGGTCACTACATTCTGCCGGGCTTTGCGGGGTTCACCGCCCCCGAAGAGTGGGGTAACGGGGTACTAGGAGAGCAACTCTTTTTGCACTGGATAGCGCAAGAGCAAAAAGCAGGGCGCATCTCCCCCGAAAACCTCCCTTTCGTAACCCCCGAACAGCTAGAGGAACACCTTGCAAAGCGCGTTACTCCCCTCCTAAAACGGATTTCGAGTGAGGGTATCAACCTCGCTTCCCTCCAACAAAAGAACGCAGAGGGCATGAACTACCTCTGCGCCGCGACCCTCTACATCGACGCGGTATACCAGAGCAAAGGGCTACGCGACACCTTCGCCTATACCGAATCGACGGACGGAGTTATCTACTACAAAGGGGGCGACCTCTATCGAGGGCTAATGCGCTCTCTCGATAGTTCCAACCTGATAAGTTTACAGTTTCCGTTCTTGAAGTGGGAAGGCGTGGTACAGAGCAGTATGGTCTACCTCCCCCGCGGCGAGTTTATGGTGAAGGCAGAGAGTGGAATCAAACGTTGGGAGTGGGTAGCCTCAGAGCAGGAGATACCCACCCAAAAAGCGAATCAACTCAAAGTAACTCGTCCCGGCTGGTACAAACTCAAGTTCTTCCTCGAAAACGACAAGGTAGAGACCCTGCGCCTCACCCTATCGCGCAAAGGTAACGAGGTGAACTAAGTAGCAATTCATCCCTTTATACAACCTTTCCCTTTGTAGTGGGAGAGGCGAACACTAGAGAAACAAAGGAGTTAGGAAACACCATGCACCCCCTCGAAACCTCCGATTCTAACCCGAATCTCAACATCGACCCCGCTCTCGACCCAACCCTCGACCACCTCTCTCGCCGTACCCTGTTAGGTCGTGTAGGTGTGGGCGCACTCGCCGCAACGGTAGCCAGTCCCATACTCGCCGAAGCCCCTCCCAAAGCCAGCGAAGACCCCAACATCATCAAAACCGACATCATTTTTACCTCAAAAGGCGCAGACGACAAGCCCACAGAGGTTAAAGGTCTGCTCGTTATGCCAAAAGCAGGTGGCAAGCACGGCGCGGTCATGGTTGTACATGAGATATTTGGGCTAACCGACCACATCAAAGAGGTGGCTTGCCGTTTTGCACAGGCAGGGTACATCGCGTTTGCCCCCGACCTCTTCTCACGGGAAGGTGCGCCCCCTCCTCTTACTGGCGGCTTTGGTCCGCTGATGGAGTTTGTGCAGAAGATTCCCGACAAGCAGGTAATGGAAGACCTAAAAGCCGCCATGAAGATGCTCAGAGGCAAAAAGGAATCAAATAAAAAGGTGGGGATTGTGGGCTTCTGTTGGGGTGGGCGCGTGAGTATGCTACTCGACGGCTATGCCTCCGACCTAGATGCCGCCGTTGCCTACTATGGGCGCATTGTAGGACAGTCTACCGCCAATCAGCCGCACTCTCCTCTCGACCTCGCCGACAAAATGAAAGCCCCGCTCTTAGGTCACTTTGGAGGCTTGGACAGAGGTATCCCCACCACAGACGTAGAGAAACTCCGCGACACACTAAAGGAACACAACAAGACAGTAGAGATGCACATCTACGAGAAAGCGGGACACGCCTTCAATAACGATACCCGCGAAAGTTATCAAAAAGAGTCGGCAGAAGCGGCGTGGGCACGTACCCTCGAATGGTACAAAAAGTACCTGAAATAGCTTGCGAACATACAGAAAGCGAGCCTCTATGAAACTCGTACCTCTCCTATCCCTTGCCTCCCTTACGCTTTTCGGGGGTGTCTGTAAAGCAGATGCCCCTAAAGAGGTAACTCCCACCGTGAACGAAACGACGCAAACACTTGAAGCGGGTACTCCTGCCTCTAGTAATGTACGCGGTGCGGAATACCCCCGTGTTCTTCCCGATTTGCGAGTTGTGTTCAAAATTAAACTGCCCAATGTGCAGAAAGTGGAGTTCAATCTTGGGAAAATCTACCCCGCGACACGCTCTGATGATGGCTACTGGAGTGTGACCACCAATCCGCAAGTTCCCGGTTTTCATTACTACTGGATGGTAGTGGACGGCGTACCCGTAAACGACCCCTCTAGCGAGACCTATTTTGGGTATGGTAAGCAGACCAGCGGTATCGAAATTCCAGAAACGGGCGTAGACTACTATCTGCCCAAAGACGTGCCTCATGGAGAGGTGCGCCAACGTTGGTACTTCTCCAAAACGACGGGTGCTTGGCGACGCGCTTTCGTCTACACCCCTCCCGACTACGACACAAACCGCAAAACGCGCTACCCTGTCCTCTACCTACAACACGGAAGCGGTGAGGATGAACGCGGCTGGTCGAAGCAAGGTAAGGTAGAGTTTATCATGGATAACCTCATCGCAGAGGGCAAAGCGAAGCCCATGCTGGTAGTTATGGAGCAAGGATACGCGCAACGTTTAGGAGAGGCGGATTCTCCTCCCCAGAACTTCTCGGTCTCGGCGTTCGATGATGTGGTCGTAAAAGACCTGATACCGATGATAGACTCGACCTATCGTACCCTTACGGATAGAGACAACCGTGCTTTGGCAGGTCTCTCTATGGGAGGGTTTCAGGCGTTTGCAATCGGTCTAAACCACCTAGAGACATTTGCCTCTATCGGAGGCTTTAGCGGCGCAGGGGGTGGTTTTCGGGGAGAGAAGTTCGACCCCAAAACCTCACACAATGGAGTAATGGCAGATACTGAGGCTTTCAACAAGAAGATGCGCGTTATCTGGCTTGGTATAGGAACCTCAGAGCCTAAGTTTCTGTACGACAGCGTGAAGCGGTATCACGAAGCCCTTGAGCAGGCAGGTATCAAGACCGTCTACTACGAATCCCCCGGCACCGACCACGAATGGCTTACATGGCGCAGAAGCCTACACGAGTTCGCGCCTCTTCTCTTTACATCTACCAGAAAGGCAAAATAGACACACGATGTTAGCGGCAGTTTTGAAAGAGCCGAATCGGCTTGTATTGGAAGAGGTTCCCACCCCAGAACCGGGCGCAGGAGAGGTACTGGTACGCATAGAGGCGTGCGGCTTCTGCCAAACCGACTATAAAGCGATAACGGGGCGCAGAACCAACGTCACCTTTCCCCTCATTCCAGGGCACGAACCCGCGGGTATTGTGGCAAAAGTGGGCGCACACGTCACCAACGTAAAAGAGGGCGACGCGGTTATCATTCAACCAAGCGGCTACTGCGGGCTATGCCGTAACTGTCGGTTAGGTCTCACCCACTACTGCGAACACGCCTACACCACGGGCGGCGATGGTCCCAAAGATGTACGGGCAGGCAGTTTTGCCGAGTACACGCTTACAGGCGCAAATACCCTCTACCCCAAGCCCGAAACACTA
>OMJJ01000400.1 GCA_900299305.1 bacterium
GGCGGGGTGACGGGCGTTACCAACGCTCCACGTCCGATACTCGGCTTGGGTAGGACATTGATGTCTATGTTTCGCGCTTTGGGAGCCATGAGTTGTATTGAACCCATATCGAACATCTGCATCTCGTCCAAAACGACGGTACGTCTGGGCGGCAGGGGTTCGTCTTCCAAAAACTCTTGGATACTAGAGGTAGCGGCACCGGGCTTTAGGAGTTCGGGTAGCCCAATAATGTTGGTTAGCGGGTTTCCGCAGACCTGTACTAAAACGGGTCTGCCGTCGTCTTTACGAGCGAATACCCAAGTGCCTTTTTTAACTTTGCGTACTCGGAAGCCTGCTACTCCGGTGTGCCAGTAGTAGACGTTCGCCGCTACGTCCTCTTGGAGTTGTACGAGTTGGAGGTTACGGAAAATTCCGCGCAGTTCCGATTTGGTAACATCGTGGAAAACACGCTGGTACTTGATAACGAGAGCAGGGTCTTGGTCTACTTGTGCGACCAGTTCTGCAACTGAGCGGGCGGGGGTGGCGAGATACGAACCCGGAGGCATCCCTTTGCGTGTCCAAGGTACAAAACCTGCGGGTTTACCTACAATGGGGCGCACCTCGCTATTAAGGTTTTTCAGTGCGATTTGCGCCGTACTACGCTCTGTGCTTGCAAAGAGTAACAGGGCAGTAGCGGCAAGCGATACAGCAACGAGACTGCGAAAACTATTTAGTTGTCGGGGTGAGGTGCAGGTCATAACGATGCGCCGTTTCTCCCTAACGTAATCCATTGTGTAGGTCTTCTAAAAGTGCGAGCCATCCTGAGCATCAACACTCTATACGCGATTTCAAAACAAACTATTATTTCTTAAGACAGGAAATACTGTTCCACGAAGTAACTTTTTTGACTTCTATTCCTCTTTTATTATACACGTAATCTCTCTTTTTTCAACGGCTATCGGCTAGAATCAGGTAGATTCTTAGGGACTCTTACTGGATTTTAAGAAATTCCCGTACAAATACTGTGTGAGTTTTTTCATACGTACCAAGTAGCATTAACAGCATAACACTTTTGAGATAAGCGGCAAGGGTAAA
This sequence comes from bacterium, assembly GCA_900299305.1. Classification (GTDB taxonomy): domain Bacteria; phylum Armatimonadota; class Chthonomonadetes; order Chthonomonadales; family Chthonomonadaceae; genus CAIJLM01. The sequence goes on from OMJJ01000400.1 coordinate 1,075, forward strand.
CAGCAATGGACAAACGAATTTTTGGCATTGAGACCGAGTTTGGGTGTATGGTGCGTGATACGACTTTGGGGACTGCCGAAGAGGTCGTGGAACACGTTAAGGACTACGCTTTCTACGAGCGCAAACTGGGCGTGATAGACCTTCATGCCCGTGATTATGCATTCGAGCCTGCCAGAGCAGGGGGCTTTCTAAAGAACGGGGGGAGGCTCTATATCGACGCAGTAGGAAGCCACGAAGAGTACGCTACCGCCGAGTGTACCGATATTCTCGACCTTGTGCGCCACGATAGGGCAGGGCGTATTCTGCTCTCCCAACTGCTTCAAGAGTTGAACTTGGAAGAGATGGTCAGTTTTCATAACAACAGCATAGACCACTTTGGGGGGCATACCTTTGGGTGTCACGAGAACTACTTGGTGCAGATTGAGGACAGGTTCTTTAATGAGGCACTGAACTACCTGCTTCCGTTTTTAGTTACCCGTCAGATTTTCGCGGGGTTGGGGCGTGTGGGTGGGCATAAACTCGTGCGCCCCAACAGCAAATCGAACATTATGACCATGAGCGAGCACGAGGTGGACTATGTGTGGGTCTCTAACTTCTACGGGGTGGAGATAGACCCTACTGTCGATTTCCAACTCTCTCAACGTGCCGACCACATCGTGAAAACTATCTCGTCGCGGGTACGCTTCAACCGCGCCATTATCAATCCCAAATGGGACTCCTACTACTCCTATAGTAACCTGCACCGCCTACACATCCTCTTTGGTGAGAGTAACATGAGCGAGTACGCCTGCTGGCTCAAGATTGGCACGACAAGCCTTGTTCTCGATTTAATCGAAGAGGGGGTGGTTCCTGCTGACATAGAGTTGCTAGACCCCCTAGAGACCCTACGCAACGTATCGCGGGATGCTACCTATAAGTGGCTGGTTCCTATGCGAAACGGCACGGTGATTACCGCCATAGAACTCCAACGCCGCTATCTGGACAGTGCGAAGCGGTATCTCCACCAAAAGGACGCTCAGACCGATGCGATTTTGCAGGAGTGGGAGCGGATTCTGGACGACCTAGAGCGCGACCCCCTCTCTACGCATGATAGGCTGGACTGGTCGGCGAAGCATCGCCTCTATACGCAGTTTATGGAGGAGAACGGGACTACTTGGCAAGACGACATTATGCAGAGTGTAGACCTAGAGTACCACAACATCAGCCCCGCTACAGGGCTGTTCTATGGGCTAGAGGCGGCAGGGGAGATGCGCCGCATGGTGACGGATGCAGAGGTAGAACACGCTATTTTGAACCCGCCTGATAACACCCGTGCAAAGGGGCGTGGCTACGTCGTCTCGAAACTTGCGGAGGCGAAGGGGGCGCGATACCTGATAGATTGGGATGCGGTCTACATCGAACGTAACCGCCAACTCGAACTAAAGAACCCGTTTCATACCTACGAGAAAGAGGCGCAGAGGTTTGTGAGGGGAGTTTAGGTCGTATCAGGGTAGAATTGGCTTAGAGTGAGACAGGGCGAGAAAAGATGCCGTATAGACGCAGTACGGCATACCCACCTAAGTTTTGTATTAGCCCCCCCGCTCAATATAGCGGGTTCCAAAACTGAGTGCACCGGGTGAACTGCCCAAAAACAGGTGAGGAGTGACCTGCGTATGGCGTTGATACTCGGTACAGAGGTCTTGAAGGGCTTGCTCGGCAGTAGGGGTATCTAAGCAGAGTACGGCTACCGTACCCCCTGCCCCTCCTCCCGTGATTTTCGCGCCAAACAGCCCGCTCTCTGCCCCGCGTTTCTTTACAAGGTGTACCAGAAAGTCGGTCTCCGGCGACCCCAAGTTCAGGCGGTCACTATAGGAGGCGTGGGCGGCATACATCAGTTGCCCCACCTCCCAGAGTATCGCAGGGTCGTCGGTTGGCTCTCCGTTTAGTTCGCACTCCTCCAAGTAGCGCAGTACCGCCATGAATTTCAGTACCCTATCGTTCTCCAAAATAGGATGCTCGGCACAGAGGCGCGGGTGGTAGGTCTCCGCCAAATCCACGCGGGTAACAATGTCTGGGAGTTGCCCGTATAGAGCGCGGTACTCTGTCCCTGTCAGGGTATCGGGAATCATTTCGCGGTACTTGGCGAACTCGTCGGGCTTCATTTGGCACAGATAGTTCTCTAGGAGTTTGCCGCCGCTCTCTAGTTGGATAACTTTTAAGCCCATAAACGCGCCTACGCGGGCTTTGGTGTAGGCAGAACCGCCCACCGAATGTTTTACCCTCGAATCGATACCCACAAACCGCCAACCCCTCGGAATACGGTAGTTGCCTAGCAGATGATGGGGCTGACACCGCAGAGCGAGTAACATCCCCTCTGCCCCCAACGCACTTGTCACCTGATCCATAATTCCACACGGTGCACCAACGAGATGGTTCTCTACCTTCTGACACCACGCCGCAAGGGTAAGGTCGCTAGGGTGTATCCCAGAGGCTTCGCTGAGGGCGTGCATGGTCGCGACTTCGATAGCAGCAGAGGAGGAGACCCC
>OMJJ01000401.1 GCA_900299305.1 bacterium
AGCAGGTTCACCCCTACCAGAGCCGTAAGCGACTGCAACGTGTTGGAGACCCAAAGCGAACGGAAACGTCCCCCAAACAGCAGTTGTAGCCTCTGTGCCAACCACTCTGCATCCATTAATCCGCCCTGCCCTAGTTTTAGGTTGGTGGCGTGTTCGGCGGGCTTTAGGCGTTCGTTTTCTATGCGGCGTTTCATGTTGAGAATCGCAGTGTTTTCGGCAGTAGTAATCCCGCGCCCAAAACTAACGCCCCGTAACAGCCTCTCGAAACGCCTTCCAACGTAAGCACTACCTGCCAAAAACCGCGATTTCAGGGCGGCATGGCGTTCCCAAGTCTCCATCGCTTCGTGGTAGTACTGCATAAGGGCACGAGGGGTAAAGATAAGCGACCCCGTTCGTCCCCAAGGGCGCAACCGCAAATCTATTTCGAGGCTTGCCCCCTTCTGCTCAAGGGTTTTACCTACCGATAGAATCCGCTCTACCAGCCCGTTCGCAAGCGAATACTGCTCTTCAACTCGTGCCGCATCGTCGGGGTAACGCGAGTTCTCATAGACGAAAACGACATCCCAGTCGCTACTGTAGCCCAGTTCTGCCCCTCCCAGTTTGCCCATTCCGATAACGGCTACCCGCTCTAGCACCCGCCGTGCAAACTCAGGCTCTTTGTGGTGTGTAATCTGCTCCTCTGCACAGATTTCTATAAGAACGGCAAGTACCGCCTCCGCCAGTTCTGTAAGTGAAGAGAGGGTACGCGGTGTATCTGCTTCTCCTACAATCTCATGCAGGGCGGTACGCACCACCTCTCGTTGATGAAACCGCGCCAGCGATTCTATTTTGCTCTCCCACTTACGTACACCTGCCAAACGCTCTCTCAACTCCGTAAGGAGGGATACCCTCTCCTCCTCTTCCTCATTTTGAGTGAACAGGGTCTCTAGCCACTCCTGATGACGTACCACCTTCTGAAAGAGATGAGGTGCAGATCCCGCCAGTTGTACCAGCCGAACCATCACTTCGGGGCTATCTTGGAAGGAGGTGTAGAGTTGAGCGCGATTGGGAACCGCGACTGCTAAATCCTCTATGCCCCCCAAAGCGGCATCGGGGGAAGGAGAGTGAGCGCAAGCGGCAAGCAGGCGTGGAGCTATCGTCTTAAACTTTGGGGCGGTATCGGGAGGCATTGCACCAAAGTTGTTGCCCACTATGGGCATTTGCAGGGCACGAAGCGCGTTTGGAAGATTGGAAAAGCCCTCGGCACGGAGTAAATCGGTAGTGCGGTTCTGCCCTGTAGGAGTGTCGATAACGTCTAGCAGGTCGCCTATCTCCTCCCAAACATCAGACTGATGTTCAGGAGTCAGTGGTATTTCTTCCGAAGAGGGTTCCTCATAAAAGCGGGACAGTAGATACTGGTGGGTACGATTTCGTAATGCACTAAGGTCTTCCTCAAACTCCTCTCTCGCAGGATAGCCCATGCGCCGCGCTACCTGATACCGCTCTCGTTCTTGACTTGCGGGGGGCAAGTTCTGCGTCTGGAAGCCTTGCAGTAGTTGAAGGCGATGCTCTAGGTTCCGCAAAAATATGTAGTCGTGGGAGAGGTCTTTCGCCTCCTGCTCTGTAAGCAGACGCGCCTGCCATAGTCTCTGTAGCCCCTGCAATGTGTTGGGTGTGCGTAGCCGTGTGTACCTACTGCCGTACTCCAACTGAAAACGCTGTACAATAAACTCAATATCACGGATACCGCCGTACCCTGTTTTAACGTTGGTTTCGGTCTGCCGTTCCAACGCGCAGTGCTTCTCGATGCGCCGCTTATTATCTCGCATATCCTGCAAAAAGACGCTCGTCACCTTTTGCCCAAACACATACTCCTCTACCAGTGCCGCATAAGCGTCCCCTAGCGCACGGTTGCCAGCCAGAAAACGGGCTTTAAGAAGTGCTTGCCGCTCCCAGTTCTCTGCCCAACTCTCGTAGTAGGCACGAAACCCAGATAGAGAACGGCTAAGAGGACCAAAGCGTCCTTCTGGGCGAAGGCGCATATCCACTCGAAAAACATGACCGTTTGCGCTCTCTTCGGAGAGGGTTTTAATCAGCGATTCGGCGAACCTGCCTAGCCACGTAACGGTCTCTACTTTTCTCCCCTCGGCGGTAGTCAGTTCGTAAGGAAGGTTATCGCCGTGTACGAACACAAGGTCTATGTCGCTACTATAGTTCAGCTCTTGTCCGCCAAGTTTACCCATGCCGATAACGGCGATGGGGGGTAGTGTTTGGTCGGGAGCAAGTGGAAACTGCAACACGGTCATATCGTAGGCACACTGTACACAACTATCGGCAAGGTTCGAGAACTCACGGGCAGTAGAGGGCATATCCCCCAAACCCACCAGGTCACGTACCCCAATGCGAAGCATCTCCCGCGCCTTCCATCGGCGTAGCGCGTCCTTTTTGAGTACAACCTGCTGACACGCCCCTACCAACGCACTCACCTCTTTATAGAAGGTGGCACCTGATTTGATTCCGCCCCGCACTCCCGGATTAGCAAGTATCTCAAAAGTTTCGGGATGACGCACCAGCAAGTCCGCAAAGTACTGACTGCTCCCCGTTACAAGGCAGAAGACCTGTAACGCAACGGGGTGGCGCAAAAGTAACTGGAGATAGGAGTATCGCCCCGAAAGCGCAGAGAACCAGCGCACAAAACTGCCCAACGCACGGTCTGCATCGGGGGCATCTTGGAGGGCAAGAAGAAGGGGAGTGAGGAGGGGTTCAAGGTCGTCGTCGGAGACACCCTGCCCTGCCAGTTCGCGGAGGCTTCGCAAACCTTTTTCGGGGTCGTTCAGACCGGCTTGTGTGAGGTGGGAGGAGGCTATCTCCTCCCAAGCAAGTACTGTCATCTGCTAACCTTCACTGCCCCCCAAGCAGAGAGAGGGAGGCAGTTCAAGGTTTAGAGCCTAAAAGTCACCATCTCCGCCGCCAAAGTCGGGCATATCGGCAAAATTGGGTGCGAGAGCTTTGTCGATTCCACTACGCAGTTGTTTGTCGGTAAGGAAGCCACTTTTGTCGGTGTTCCACGCCTTAAACCACTTCGCAAAACCCGCTATAAACTCGGCGCGGGTCACTTTTTTGTCCTTGTTGGCATCTAGTTCCCGCATAAAAGCAGGAGCCATAAACATACCCGGACCAAAATCGTTATCTCCACCGCCGCCAGGAAAGCCCATTGTAATGCCTTTCCCTTTTATCTTCCCTGCCAACTGGTCTTCTACATAGTGTAAGCGAGACTTCATAAAGGGCTTAATGGGGACGGTGTCTGGCATTCGGAAACGCCCTCCGAAGTTGTTGGCGGGTTTGATGTTTTGCCCTGCAACCACCTTATCGAAGTTCGCGAGTTTGGTATCGGATTCCTCTTTAACAGCAGAACGAATGGCTTGCCCTATTGCATCTACCTGTTGGGCGAGACGTTCTGGTTGAAGGACGGTTTTGCTTAGTTTGGCAAGGTCAGCAATGTAGAGTTTTTTGAAAGCGTCTAGCTTATACATACGCTCTAGGAAGCGTTTTTCTCCCGTCCATGGCTTATGAATGTCTAGGTTCTCTCTGTCCTCTTGCTTGCCCACCATACCAAACTGCCCGAAGGAGTGGTCTTGATCCCACGCCATAAACTGAAACTTGTTGGTTTTAGGGTCGAGGTAGAGATAGAAGTTCTGCCCTGTATCCAGAATACTATCGAAATCGACTATCCAGACCAGAACCGCCATGTACTGCGCGAACTTGGGAATATCTACAAAGCGACCAATCTCCTTCGTAAACTCCTCATCGCTCGCTTTTGTTACCAGTTTACAGAAGTCGAAGACACGCTTTTCCTGCTCCTCAGTAAGGTCGGTTTTGGGGTCAAAACCCTGATTGTAAGCCTTCCAATCCTCTCCCAAATAGTCAAACATCTTATTGGAAGAGGGCTTAAACAAGCCTCCCTTTTTGGAACCAAATCGGTCTTCTAGGAAGTTCTTATCCACATTCTCTACGATAGAGTAGAGACCAATGTACTTGTGGTCGAACTTACCCGGTACGGTAACGTAGACTTTGGCGTAAGAGGTACGAGGCGCAGGAATCCCAGCGTCCCGATAGGCACGATGCGCGAGTACCTCATTCATCCAGCTCGCATCCGTTACGTTATTGTGCAGATTTATGGTGGAGACTCCCGCCAGCTTTCGCCCCTTGTTATACCGTCGCAAATCTATTTTAAGCGAGCGTTTCAAGGTAGGACGCGACTCCATAAAGGTTCCATTTCCTTTATAGCGTAGCCCAATATCGTTAAAGGTCTCTCCCTCAAACTCCATATCGGCATGAACATACTTAAACTCAATCCCCATCATTCCAGATACGCCGTTCTTCTTGCCCGGAGGTGCCTGTAGGCTAAAACCACCAGGACCACCACCTCCCGGACCTCCTCCCCCTCCTGGTTGGGGCATCAATACCACATTCAGACCTTTACGGAGTTGCTTTTCGTCCACCACTCCCTTCTTGTCTTTGTCTATCTTGTCGTACCAAGCCTCTGCAAGTTGAGCGAACTCCGCTTCGGAGATTTTACCATCCTTGTTTTTGTCTGCTTGCCCCATAAAGGTAGGCGCAACAAACATCGAGGGTCCAAAACTAGGAGGTTCTGCACCTCCCGGCTTGCCTCCACTGGGAGGTCCTCCGACCGGACGACCATCTCGCCCACCTGGAGGGGGTGGTCCTCCGAAGGGACCTCCTTGACCACCAGTAGGCTCCATCTCCGTCCACGCTTCGGGGGTCAGTTTTAGGTGAATGTTCCATACTTTCGTCTCTTGGAACAGTTCCGCAGACTTTTTTGGTAGCGGTGTCGATTGGGTTTTAGACTTCTCCCCCGCAAACAGCATACTAGATAGGGATAGAGAGCCTATCAACAGGGTACTTAGCAGTAGCCCACGCCGTAAGTAGGTAGAGGGAAGGGGTTTGGGATGTTGCGTCATCGTTACTTCCTTTGTTATCAATAGGTGGAAAGCAGTTGTGGGGCGGCAGTACCGATGAGCCTCCCCTCGTCTATTTTCAAAACCACGTCACAGTGTTCAATCGTGTTTAGGCGGTGTGCGATAATGAAGGTGGTACGCCCCTTCATCAGCCGCTCCATCGCCTCCATAATCGCCGTTTCGGTAGCGTTATCTACCGAACTCGTTGGCTCGTCTAAAACCAAAATCGGCGCATCTTTCAGAAACGCACGGGCGAGTGCAATGCGCTGGCGTTCTCCGCCCGATACCGCCATACCGCGCTCTCCTACGCGGGTTTCGTAGCCATTGGGCAGATTTTGAATGAAGTCGTGTACATTCGCCGCTTTTGCCGCTATCTCAATCTCTGCCTGTGTCGCGTTGGGGCAACCATACGCGATGTTCTCTCTTATACTCGCAGAGAAGAGTAGCGACTCTTGGAAGACCACCGCGAACTGGTTTCGCAAATCTTTTAGGCGGTACTCACGAATATCTACCTCGTCCAGCCTTATCGTCCCCTCGTGGGGGTCGTAGAGCCTAAGCAGTAGATTACTTAGAGTAGTTTTCCCAGAGCCGGTTACACCCACAATGCCTACTCGTGTGCCGCCCTCTACTTCAAAGCCTATCTCTTTCAGGATATTGCGCTCTTTGTTGTAGCGGAAACTCACCCCTTCAAACGCGATTCTGCCCTTTGCGCGTTCGAGAGGCAGTGCCTGCGGGTGTTCGGGAACATCTTGTGGCTCATTCAAGAACGCAAATGCTCGCTCTAGGCTGGTAAGGTGGGTCTGTACCGCAACCATCTTGCGGCTGAGGGTCTTTAGCGGGGCATAGAGGTCGGAAACATAACTCAGTACAAGGAGAAACTGCCCCAACGTGAGCGTTTTCGCAATTACGTCGTTAATGCCGAAATAGAGGACACTAGCAACCCCCACCGCCGTCACCATGTTGATGCCTAGCCCCAAACTCGTTTCGAGAACGTTTAGGCGCACCCGCGCCGCCACACAACTCTTAGCCTGTTGGGTAAACCGCTCCTGCTCCCGCTCTTCTTGCCCAAACGCCTTTACCACACGTAAAAGACCCAGCACCTCATGGATTACCGCAAGCGAAACACTCTCCTGCTGTTTGATTTTGCGAGATTGAGCGCGAAGCAGGGGGCGCGACATTCGAGAAAGAAGAAACAGAATGGGCGAGACCGTAAGCGCGATACACCCTATCTTGAAATCGAGGCGCAATAGCACATAGAGCATACAAAAGAGCGTGAACACTGCGGTTATCGCCGGTATCAGGGTCTCGGTAAAGATAGGCTCTATCGACGAAGCATCAGACTGAATACGGTACATCGCATCGGTAGAACTCTTGTCGGTGTGATACGAGAGCGAGAGGTTTTGGGCATGACGAAACAGTTTGGCGCGAAAGCCCAATAAAAGGTTCTGTCCGGTATAAGTAGAGAGTATCGAACTGAGCAGACTCCGTACCTGCCCCACAAGCACAATCCCCAAAGAGAGCATACATACCCCCAATAACAAGGATTGCGGCTTTCCTACAGGATTGCCAAGTATCCATCGAAATGCGGAAGGAACAGGCTTGAGATGTACCACGCTATCCACCGCAATCTGAAGGGGGATGGGGGCGAGTAGGGTAAGTGGTGTCGAGAGCAGTTCCAGCATCAGCACTCCCAAAAGGTGAGGCAAAAAGGGATGCGCAATGCTCCGCAGTTTAGAGTAGAGTTGGGAGTCGGGGCGTTGCATGGGTCTCCTAGTTACTCTCTTCAGCAGAGGCATCGGCTAAGAGGTGCACCGGAATAAGTGAACACGCCTCTACACCTCGTTTGTACTTGGAGACTGTTACCGGAGTTAGGTTGAGTTGCTCTACCACCTCCGCAAAGGGGGTGGGTAGCGTGTGTTCAAACTTAATCTCGGCTATCACAATATCTATAGGGATTGCCTGACCGTTAAGCGGTCCCGGAACTCCCAGTTCCGTCGTAGGAGTACACCGTATCTCTCTATCCATCGTAAAACGTACATACTGCCCATCTATCTCGCCAAGCCGGGCGGTGCGCTTATACGAAACAAAGCAGACGGGATGTAGCCCACGCTTACGTAGCCGTTTACGGAACCAGCGTCCCGACCACTCTTCGGGTGGCTCGGTAGAGTGGAGATAGGCAAGGTCATGCGTAGGAACAGGGGTACGGTGCTTCTTAACTTTGCCGTCGGGCTTGCTTTTCCGCTCTAAAAAGAGGGTGTCTGCATCTCCGTACCGCCGAATACGGTATTTAGGTAGCCTTTGTGTACCCGTTGCGCGGTAGGTAGCAAACTCCTCATCATCAAAGTAGAGGCTATACACCGAGTAGCCATCCCCCTCAGAGGAGCTGGCATGGGGGTCTGGCTCAAGGCAACGGCGAGCGCACTCCCTTAGTATGGGGGCGGTCTCCTCGGTAAGGAGATACTTTATTTCAAAAATACCCCCTGTGCCTTCAAAGGCAATTTCTTCGGTTTCGGCGAGTAGTGCAGAGGCAAACGGAGACTCGGCTTGGCACATCGTCCCTTTTTACTCCCTCATTTCAAGATAGTAAGTACTCAAGGCTCTAACGGAGAGACCCCTTCCCAAAGGGTAGAAATCAGGCTCTCCACAAACGCGACGGTCTCTTCTTTGGAAGGTGACTGCTTCAAGAGAAACGAGTCCATCACATAGCTCATCAGACAACCAAAAAACGTGTAGGCAACCACGTCTGGGTTACAGGGTCTCAAACGCCCCCTCTCCAGTTCTGCACGTAGGTAGCTAGCAATAAGACGACGGTCACGAGAAGGAGGAGGCTCTCCATCGATAAGGGGCGGTTCTCGGTGCGATGGCTTGCCGCTCTGTGTAGCCATAAACTGAGGAATGGTTTGACGCAAAAACTCCACAAACTGCAACGCCGTCTGAAACAGATTGGTACGCAGGTCTCCCACTCCGGCAATACTGCTCAACCTATCGATACAGGCGGGTATGGGCGGGGTTTTCATGGCGGCAAGGAACAGAGCGTCTTTGGTGGCAAACCGTTTGAATATCGTGCCTTCCGATACCTTCGCTTGCTTGGCAATCTCTGCGGTAGAGGCGTTTATCCCTTCCCGTGTAAATGCCTCTCGTGCCGCCGCTAATATCTGCTCTTCGGTTATCTTTTTGGGTCTCGC
>OMJJ01000402.1 GCA_900299305.1 bacterium
ATGAATATCGCGCCCGCTTCTGCCCTGTCCTAAAATCGCAACTCGAATCGGTTTCATGGGGAGGGGTCACTTTCTGTATGGGGAGTAGTCTGGAGTCATTATACACCGTTTGCCTAACACAAAAAAAGAGGAGCCTTCTTATAGAGAAGACTCCTCTTGAAAAATAGGTTGGGGCGTTATGGTTAGTTACGGCTTCGCTTAGTACGTCGGCGAACCCCAAAGAACAGCCCGCTGGTTCCTACGCTTGCCAACATCGTGATAGCACCGGGTTCAGGAACGTTGCTAGGGCTAGAGGCACTCCCCTGAAAAGCGGGTTCGCTAGTGGAGGTTCCGTACTGAAACCACACATTGCTAATCGAGTCGAGTGAGAAACCTGTCCCGACCTTGAGGGTGAACACCATCGTATTGTTGGCAAAAGTGCCAGATTGAGCGGCAGGGTTGGCATTAGCATTCAACCCATTGATAATGCCGTAGTTCATACCGTCGGTATGGTTTCCATTTGCAGAGAAGTTACCATCGCCAAAGATGCCTAAACCCGAACTACCAATACCCATATTCGCATTTTTGTAGCCCGAAATACCGCTAAGGTACTGCCACTCCTTGCCCAAATCGTAAGTGGCAGGAGCATTGGTTAGTGTAGAGCCACTTCCTAGTGCCGCAGAAACAGGAGTATAGGTTGCTTTACCGCTATCTGTCCAAAAGAGGTCTGTAAGGACATCGCTGGGTACATACGCGCCACCGCTTGCGGTATTTTGTAGGGTAACTTTGAGAACACTAGAGCCATCGTAGTCGAAGATAACAGCCGCCGAAAGCGGGTTGTTGTTGCCCGATACCGTATTCTTACCATTCGCGGAAAAGGTGAGGGTGCCCGCCTGAGCGGCGAGGCTGGTTATGAGAAGGCTTGCGACTGCAAGAGCACCTTTCAGTAGGCGTAGGTAGGAGGTTTGTCTCATTGTAATCTTGCTTTTTCTGCTTACAACTGTAATAAGCATCTTAGGGTGTGGTGTTAGTACTAGGAGTATAACCCACCGCCATTAATGCTTCATTAAATAGAGTATACGGCAACTTTTTAATTTTTTACACTGAGCAGTTTAACAGGTTCTGTGTGTAAAAATACCTGAATATTTAGTGGGAGTTATTGACAACAACAAGGACTCGCGCCCGTGTAATCAGGTTCCCCTGTCTATTTAGAGCGCGAATCTCGATTAAATGTTCCCCGTTGCTTGCCTGTTTGGTATCCCATTCGTAGTTATAGGGTTCGGTGTTTTGGGCGGCAACTTGGTCGCCGTCTATGGCGTAAGTTACGTATACGATGGGGTCGGGTTCGCCGGTGGGGAGTTGGGGCTGGAGGGTAAGTACTCCTGAAACGAGGTCGGTTTTGTTGGCTTTGGCGCGTTCTACCGCACCTGCTTGGTAGGCATCGGCAAGAGCCGTTATCTTCTTTTCGAGTGCCTCTGTGGTGGTTCCGCCACTAAGGGTAACGGGAAACACAAATATATCTTCCTCCCCCAGAGTAAAACTATCACCCATCTTTTCGGTGAAGCCAGGAGTGGGTTGCAGGAAGGCGCGGCTGTTTTCGGGTATTGCGAACTCGGTAAAGAGGGGGTGAGTGGGAGGGAGATTGGTCTGGATGGTAGCACCAGTAGGCGGGGCAGAGGAGGAACTCCCCTTTTTAATGGGCTTTTTAGTGCTACGGAGAGGGCTAACCACCACCGACTGCCCTAATGCCACCGAAAACGTGAAGAAGTCGCGGGTACTGCGTAGTACCTCCCCTACCTTGCTTGCCGACCTGTCTACCATAGGTGATTTTGCGGGACGCGAGACTCTTCCAAGCAGACGATAGTGCTTTCCGCTATCCGTGCTTATCTCTACCTTCCCAAACGCAACATTTTCGATGCGTAGCCGATAGGTCTCGTCAGGAGAGGGAGGCTCTTGCGCGTAGAGGGCAAACGCGGAACCTATTAGCAACACTCCAACCAGAAAAAACGTTTTTAGTGCGTGGACAGACATGGCATACCTCTTATAACTTATACACAAAGAGTATACCTTTGTAGACACTCTTAGAGGTGCGATAGTTACTACTTTATGCGGCATAGCGACTTACATTAAATTCTTGTGAAACCAAACAGGCAGGGGCGGGTTTGAAGGTACAATGAGAGAGTGTTTTGGCGATGGAGGAAGAGGTTATACCGATGCAAACGCCCCCCTTGCGATACCGTGCCGTTTTTGTATCCGACTTTCATTTGGGAGCCGCCGCCTGTAAAGCAGACGCTATCCAGCACTTTTTAGAGAGTCTGGACTGCGAATACCTCTATCTGGTAGGCGATATTATCGACCTATGGGTTAGCGTGAAATCGGGGAAATGGCGGCAAAAGCATACCAACGTCATTAGTACCGTTCTTGCGAAGTCGGAGGTGGGGTGTAAGGTGTTCTATACCCCCGGCAACCATGACGCGCTCCTTCGCAAGATAAACGGAGCCGTTTTGGGGAACGTTTTGGTAGACCACTCAGTAGTTCATACTACCGCACAAGGGCAACGGCTACTGGTAGTACACGGCGATCTGTTTGATAGGTCGGTAACTTCCTGCAAGCCGCTGGCTTGGAGCGCGACTTGGGTGTATGAGTTTATTACCGTTTTTCTGGACTGGAGAGGGCGTTTCCGCTCCAAAACCTCCGAGCATCCAAAGCACACTGCGGGGGGCATTAAAGCCCGGTTCAAACGATTTATTCAACAGTTCACCAGTTTTGAAGACCAGATAACGCACGATACCAGAGAACAGGGGCTGGATGGAGTGGTGTGTGGGCATATTCATAAGCCCAAGATGGAGACCCAAGAGAGCGGAACCCTCTATATCAATACGGGCGACTGGGTAGAAAACTGCACTGCCGTTGTGGAACATCTCGACGGTAGATTAGAACTGATTCGGTGGGAGGATTTGAGGAGAGAGATAGAGACGCACGACCTTGCGCTACTCCCTCATGCCGAACCCCTCCCCATACGTTAGGCGGATGTTACGGTGCAACTTAACTGGCTGGAGCACTACTATCAACAGGCACACCGAGAGGCGAACGGACGTACTTATGAGCGTTTGGGGCTTCGTTGGTGCTACTGTTTTGTTGCCCGCTTTTTTGGAGAGGCGGTGCTTCCGGATACCCGTACTATCCAAAGTGACTCTCACCCAAAGACGCAACTAAGCCATGCTAACCTGAACCGAATGTACCATGCAACCCGCTACTATGAGATAGTCAACCTGCTGTATGGTACATTCACGCTCCCTCTTATCTACTTCGTGGCGGTTTATGGGAATGAGTGGTTGCTCTATTACGCCTATCTGTTCGTCTTAATGCACCTGCTCACCACCCTTCAAGAGCGGTATAAACGCTGTTTGTGCTACCTCCTACTACAAAAGCCCCAAGTGTGTGATACAAAGGAAGCATCTCTCTCTCCTCCATTGGCAAAAACGTTAGGGCGTGCCGCAGGGTGGTTTCGCCTTGCTCGCTTCGAGACTGTAGGCTTCTACCGATGCTTAGGAGTAGAGCGGTTTCGGCAGGTTGTTTTGGAGATAACCACAGGGACTGCAGTAGAGACCCAACAGCGCACTCAGGGGCAGAGGCACATCTATATTCAGGGGCGTTCGCTTTCGCACATCCACGCCTACGAACAGCAGACTCAAACGGCAGAGGCATCTCACTTAATAGGAGTGCTTTTACATACTCCGTTTTTGTGGCACTTTGTGGAGGTACGCTTCTGGATGGGGGTGGGATACATCGCGCTCTTTATGCTTGCGAATGTCTACTGTGTGCTTCTCCAACGCTATCATCGGGTGCGGATTGCGCGTATTCTTCAAAAAGCGGGCGATAGTAGGTAGTTATGACCGCCTCCACCCCCAAGCCTCCGCGTGTATTGATTCTCTCTGCTTCTACGGGTAACGGACATATCAGCGCGGCTAAAGCGTTGCAGAGGGTTTGCGAAGAGAAGGGCTTAATCTCTAAATTGGTAGATACCCTCGACTATGCTCCCAAAGGCTACCGCTTGTGGTATGCAGGAGGGTATGAGGCGTTGGTACACTGGATGCCAAAGGTTTGGGGACTACTCTATCGGGATTCGGATAGACCTAAGACCAGTTTTTACCTGCAAACGCGGCTGGATATCCTCTTCCTCAAACGCCTTGATGCCCTCGTGCGCGATTTTCAACCGGACTGGATTCTCTGTACGCACTCTCTTCCACAGCCGCGCCTAGCACTGCTAAGGGCGCAGGGGGTACGGTTTCGGGTTGGGATTGTTGTTACCGACCTCCACCCGCATCTAATGTGGCTTCGCGGAGAGCCAGACAGGTACTTTGTACCGAGTGAGTGGTCGAAGCAGAGGCTATTGGAACGTCTTCCTACTGCGGATAGCAGAGTCGAAGTGACGGGTATTCCGGTACACTCTGCATTCGCTTGTGCCGAGACCAAAGTGGAGGCACGAAAGCGAACTGGGCTTCCGCTAGAGGTTCCTGTGGTGCTGGTGTCGGCGGGTGGGATAGGGGCAGGTCCCTTTGGGCGGGGGGTTGACCTGTTGCAGAAGGTTGATTTACCGCTTCATGCGGTGGTAATATGTGGGCGTAATGAGGGGCTGTACTCCCGTGTCTCGGATGCGTTTCGGGGGGGGCGTATCACGGTGAAGGGGCATATTGCTTTGGAGGATATGGCGACCTTTATGCGCTCCGCCGACTTTATGATTGGTAAGCCCGGCGGATTAACGAGTGCGGAGTGTTGTGTTGCGGGGTGTCCATTGGTGGTCTACGCGCCTTTTATGATTCCGGGACAAGAGGAGGATAATGCGCGTTCTCTGGTAGAGAGCGGGGCGGGGCTTCTTGTCGAGAACGAGGTGGAGTTACAGACGGTTATAGCACGCCTGCTGAGTAGCCCTACCGAACTTCAACTTCTACGGAAGAACGCACTTGCCCTCGCCAAACCGAATGCCGCCCCCACGATTATTCAGCAACTACAGGGAGAGTAAGAGCCATGCCTAACCAAAAGAACCCCTATTCGGAACTACAACCTATCGCCCGGCGCGACTTTCTGGCACAAGCGGGGGGCGGTATTGGGGGGCTTGCACTTGCCTGTTTGCTGGAGCAGGAGGGGGTACTGGGGCAGACTCCAGCCAACCATGCCGCCAAGCCGCAACAGGGCAACCCTCTTGCGCCCCATCCGCCACACTTCCCTGCAAAAGCGAAGCGGGTTATCTCGCTCTTTATGTTTGGTGGGATGAGCCATATCGACACCTTCGACCCGAAAATCGAACTGACGAAAAAGGATGGGGTATCGGTGGCGGGCAACCCGATTTACGACACAGGGGGACGTAGCGCACCCGGCAAACTGATGCGGAGTAACTGGCAGTTTAAGAACTACGGTAAGTGCGGTATGCCTGTCTCGGATCTACTTCCGAATATCGGAGCGTGTGCCGACGACATCGCACTTATTCGCTCCATGCGTTCGGATAGCAATAACCACGTTCCTGCGGTCTACCATATGCTTACGGGGTCTATTCTTAGTGGGCGACCCGGGCTAGGAAACTGGGTTACTTACGGCTTGGGAACCGAGAACCAGAGCCTGCCCGCTTTTGTGGTTATGACCGACCCCCGCGCTCTGGTGGGAGGTGGCGCGGGTAACTGGAGTTCGGGGTTTTTGCCCTCTTACTATCAGGGGGTGCAGTTCCGAAGCGCGGGGCTACCCGTCCTCAACCTCAAGCCGCCTACGGGAGTTTCGCCCGAAAAGCAGAGAGAGCATATCGCTCTTATCGAGAAACTAAACGAGAACTACCTACGGGAACATCCGGGAGAGCAGGAACTGGCGGCGCGTATTCGTACCTACGAACTGGCGTACCGTATGCAGTCGGAGGCGACGGAGGCGGTAGATTTATCGAAGGAGACGGAAACCACGAAGCAGATGTATGGGATGGACAAGCCCGACACGGAAATAGTGGGACGGCAGTGCTTGCTGGCGCGTAGGTTGGTGGAGCGTGGGGTTCGCTTTGTGCAGATATATAGCGGTGGCGGGGTGTTCGACCAGAGTTGGGACGCGCATAACGGGATGGTTGCCAACCACGAAAGACGCGCAAAAGAGATGGATTTGCCGGTATCTGCGCTTCTTCGCGACCTGAAGCAACGGGGTTTGCTGGAAGATACGCTACTTGTGTTTCATACGGAGTTCGGGCGTATGCCGTTTACGGAGGGAAGTGTGGGGCGCGACCACAACCCGAAAGCGTTTTCGGTGTGGTTGGCGGGGGCGGGGGTAAAGGGGGGAACGATTTTCGGCTCCTCCGATGAGATTGGCTACATCGCTGCCGAAAACCCCCAAACGGTCTACGATTTTAATGCGACGATTTTACACCTGCTGGGGCTAGAACATACCCGCCTAACCTACCCTTATGGGGGGCGCAATATGCGCCTTACGGATGTGAGCGGCGAGGTGATTAAAGCCGTTTTGAGTTAGTATCGTAGGCTACGGGTTGGTCGGCTTGGTGTCGGTTGGGTTGGACGAAGTTGGGCTATTGGGGTTGGTGGGTTGTGGGTTTGGGTTCGGCTCTTGGGGGGCGGTGGGCATGACAATCGTCATGTCTTTCATGTCGGATTCGCCTATCTTTTTGGAATCTGCGAACACCATCACCCGAAACTTGACGGGCGACGAGAAGGCATTTTGCGGAAAGTGCTGTAGCGGCATGGGAAGCGTGGTCTCGAAGGGCTGTTTGTCCTGTGTAATATCAAGTGCGTAAGCGACTGCCAACTGACCGTCGGGGGTGGCGAAGGCGGGGGCGTTGGAGTTTGCAGGCATGGGGGAGCCGTTGGCATCGTAAAAGAGGACGGCTACTAGCCCCGGTTTTCCTGCCTGATTGTGAATCTCTCCTGCGACTAGAATCTGCATGATGTCTAGTTGCCCGTCTCGTACAATCCCCTGATACTCGGCTTTGCTAAATATCACCGAATCTTTTTGGGCAGGGGGAATCTGTTCGGTGACTTTTGGGGGGGCGACATGGGTATCGAGTGGCGGGGCGGGTTTGGTTCCGGGATCCTTGTTGATGACGATGGTGTTCCCTGGTCTGCCCATAACGGTTTGTGGGGGGGTATGTGGGCGCATAAAGTAGACGATTGCGCCGAGTACCGCTACTCCTGCTATTACGATGGGAACGAGGGGCTGTTTTCGCTTTTCGAGGGCGTAGTCCTCTTTGGAGTAGTGTGTTGAGCCTGTGGCACTGCTCTTAATTTCTCCACTGCCTACTTTTCCACTACCTACCTTGCCGCTCCCTACGTTACCGCTCCCAACATTTCCGCTACCTACTTTTCCACTGCCTCCGCTCATCTCCCCAGAGCCTGTAGAGCCGCTTTTCGAGAGGATATTCCCCGTACCTAGTCCAGAGGTGACGACGGGAGCCTCGACGGGGCGGTTTTGGTGTTTGGGGTCTTGCTGTAGGAGGTCGCGGATAACGAGTAACTCTTCGGCTACCTCGTGCATGGAGGAAGGACGGGAGTCGGGTTCGAGGGCTACACACCTGCCGACTAAACGCGAGAGCGCGTCGGGAACCTCTCGGTTGAGGAGAACCGCAGGAGTGAACTGGAAGGGGGTAGCGAGAGGGTCTGCGCCCGTAAGCAACTGATGAAGTGTTACCCCAAGCGAGTAGATGTCCGAGCGTTCATCGGTCTGCCCATGCCCAAACTGTTCGGGGGGCGAGTAGCCCATACTGCCGAGTAGAGAGGTGTCTTTGGTGGCTCCGGGATGGAAGCGGCGTGCGATACCAAAGTCGATGAGAAACAGTTGGGCATCGCGCCGAATCATGATGTTGGCGGGTTTCAAATCTCGAAAGATAATAGCGGGCTTTTGGGAGTGCAGGTAGTAGAGAACATCGGCGAGTTGTAACGCCCAAATCACTACTTGGAGAATATCGAGCGGCTTGCCCTGATTTTTAAGTAGCCGCGCCTCTAGGGTTCCCCCGTCGATGTAGTCCATAACGAGGTAGAAGCGGTCTTTTTCGGTGAAAGCATCGCTTACTTTGGGTAGGTTGGGGTGGTTGAGGCGAACCAGCATCTGCGCCTCTTGCTCACAGAGTTGGAGGGCGAGCAGAAACTCGGTGCTATCGGACTCTGTGTTGCGAATCTCTTTTATTGCGACGACTGTTTGGAGGCGGGTATGCTCTGCCTTGTACACCATTCCCATTCCTCCCTTGCCAATGGCTTTGAGGATTCGGTAGCGGTTGTTTAGCAGTGTGCCTTGTGTCAGTTGGTCACGGTTGGAGTTCACCAGACGGCTTCCTTTTTGGTTACGATGGGTTACGCCTTAGGGGCGCACGATGTAGAGTACCCAGTCTTTGGTGTCGGGGGCTTGGAAGTTGAGGTAGTCCCCTCCCTTCACGGATGCCTCTTCTTTCCAGTCTCCGGTGCGGGGATTGTACCATGCTACTTTTAGCGTTCCGGTTGCCTCTAGCAGTTCGAGCGAGATTGCGCCGCCCATAGGGAAATAGACGACATACTCGCGCCCTGCATTGGCGAGCGCAAGCACCGCAGAACCCCGTGCTTGCTCTTTTAGCAACGCTTTGAGTTGGTCGGGGAGTTGTGTTTGCGCCTCTACGGACTGAATACTTTTTTTGCGATTGCGCCGCTCTGCATCGGTTTCGTTGGGCTTTCCTACGAGGTCTTGGCGCGGCTCTAGGCGGGAGAACCGTGTTTTTTGGAAGAACTTCGCACAGAGCAGAAAGGCTTTTTGTACCTCGCTGGGTATCTGAGCAGAAGATTCGGGGACTATCTCCCAAAATCCTCCTCGCAGTTGTGTCTCCCACATCCGTTTTCTTACAAGGTCGGTTTCTGTGTTGGAGTCGGTATCTCGAACGACGACGACACGTTCGCCGCCGACGGGTAGCGGGAGTATCTTGGAGCGCAGTACCCCGTAGTCTAGCCAGTCGGTTTTGAGGAGGGGGAGGTTGGGTACTCCCTCGGCGCGTTCGGCGATGCTTGCGGTGAGGAGATGCTTTAGGGGGTCGGTTTGGCGGGTAAGTAGGGCGTAGGCGGCGAGTTCGGCTTGGTTGGTGTCGTTTAGGCTTTCGGTAAGGTTCCAGACTACGCCGTAAGCCGAATAGCGTGCTACTACGTACCGCCATAGCCAGCGCAGTTGCGATTCGGTGAGGGTTTTGGTTGCGGTGTCCCAGCGTTTTGCGATGCCTATATCGGTTAGGACTCCCTTGAACTGGAGATAGGTTAGTCGGCGATCTAGCCACTGGAAGAAGCGGGGGTTTATCGTAGAGGGGTCGCTGTTGAGGAAGAGGTTGCCCCCTTCATTCGTGCCTAGTGCTGTGTCTAGCAGGTAGCCGCCTATCAGGTGGTTTGCTCCTTGCTCTGTGAGGGTGTCTATCTGCTTTTGGAAGAGGGGGAAAGCGTCTTCGGGCTTGCTTGACTTGGGGGCGTTTTCTAGGGCAGGATAGGGCAGAGAGACAGGGTAGAAGGGGGTTTTGTTTTGGATTTGGAAGTGGGGTTGGGGGTTGGTACGTACCCGTAGTAGGGGAGGCGTGTTGGTTGTATCGTCTGAATCGACGCAGGTAAACCCCGCAAACTGGTTGTGTAGTTCGCTATCGTTGGAGCGGGTTTTGTACGACCATTCACCTGCCTTATTGGGTACAAAGCGTACTATCCAGTTGCCCTCCCCGTCCCAAAATCCGGGAACCTTCCAGATTTTGCCTTCGGGTGTCTTTATGTCTGCCTCTAGGAGTACCTCTTGGTAGGGGTTTTCGTGAGGGGTTTTGCTGTGTAGCACTATCTCGTAGAGTTCGTTCGGTTTTACACCGTTTACTACCGGTTTTTCGTTGGGTGGTTCGGGTTTGGGCGGCTCTTCTGGGGTTTTGGGGTCGGTTTTCTCTGTGTTGCCGAAGACGACTTTCTCTCCGTACTGCGCGGTAAAGGTTAAGCCGCGCTTTAGGTCGATGGCAAAGCCTTTGGTGGAGTTGCTGTAAAGAATAAGATAGTAGGGGTCACGTTCATTGTCGTAAGCGAGGGTGTGTAACTCCTTCCAGCCTCCTTCACGCCAACCGTTTTTGCCGGGAACGGTGATGTCGTGGAGCGGAATCACGTTGAGGTCTTTAATCTCCTTTGTGGTTGGGTTGGGCGCGGCTACATTTTGGGATGTGGTAGGGGATACACTTAGGTTTGCAAGGCTACCGCTACGCCGAGACCAGTCTTTATAGAGAAAGTTTTGCCCTTCGTACAAGGGGGCAAGCCGCAACTGAAAATCGGTGACGATGGTGGGTTGGGTAGGCTCCTTGGGTGGCGTGAAACGGTAGCCTCCCAAGAAATGTACGGTTGTCAACTGGTTGGAGGGGAAGCGATAGAGCCAGCACCAGAAGTCGCGCCCTGCATCGTCGAGGTAGCACCACAGAATCGCGAAGTCTGTTCTGTCTCTTGCTAAGAACCACGCAAGGTATTTAGAAGAGCCTTTGGGACCGGTATCGGTGTGTAGGAAGGTGAGGGGCTGGCGAATCTCTTTCTCATTACCGAGTGCTTTACGAACAAATACCCCCCTGCCTTGCCTCCACTCCATACGGTAGGGGGCGGCATACGCCAGAATCGCGTTGTCGTCTGTAGAGGGTTGCGCCCCTAGCGGTAGCCCATAACTAACGCACAAAAGTAGAAGTAACATCCGAAAACGTTGCATGGTTAGCAAGCCTCTCTTCCTTATTTTGGAACCCTGTAGCGATTGTACTCTATAGAGATAGCAGACACTACATTTAGGGACAACTATTTTTTCTGAATCTATTGACAACTATCACTAGGGGTGCTATTCTATACCTGCCTATAGATTTAGACATCTGCTCACCAAGCAACTCTCTATGTAGTGTCTCCTCGCACAGACGCGAGTATCGTCAAAACACCCTTGTATGTAAACCGTCTCCTCTGCTTTAGGGAGGGCTTTCCGCCTTTTCTGAGAACGGAGTGAGTCTTCTTAGATAAGAGCCTTTATCTCCAATGAAGTGTCCCTTTTGTGGTATCGTCAACCAAGACCGTGTACTAGAGACCCGTACTCACAACGACGGTGAGGTGATTAAGCGTCGCCGCGAGTGCGAAGCGTGTGGTCGCCGTTTTACGACGACGGAGACCATAGAGGAGTTACATCTTTTTGTAATTAAGAACGACGGGCGGCGTACCCCGTTTGATAGGCGTAAAATCGTCTCCGGTATGCAACTTGCCTGTACGGGGCGCAAAATTAGCGCGGACGCGCTGGATGAAGCGGCGCAAGAGATAGAGCGGATGCTCTACAATCGCCTTGAGAAAGAGGTCTCTTCGCAAGAGATTGGAGAGATGGTTATGGATAGGCTGAAGGCACTCGACCAAGTGGCTTATGTGCGCTTCGCCTCTGTTTATCGTCAGTTTGAAGACGCGACGCAGTTCCGAGAGATTGTGAACCTGCTCAAGCGGCAAAACACGAAGAAGCCGTAACGCGGCTAGTGCATTTTGTCTATTTTTGGAAGGAGAGCGCACGTTGGCACAAGACCCAACCCCACATCAAACAGACATCAGTTCCGTGATACTGCCGGACGAGATGGATCATATCGCCTCGGTATCCCCTGCAAATGGGAATGGCGGAACCAAAGCCGTTGCGCGTACCAAAGCGGCGGCTACCAACGGACACAAGTCCGCCCGGCTTGCGGGAGCCACTGGTCTCAAATTTGAACGCCGCTACACTCAGCCGGGTGTGGATGTCTACTCTACCGTAGAGTGGGAACTACGCGATGCGGTTATCTCTAATGAGCGGGGCGAAAAGGTCTTCGAGCAGAGAGAGGTAGAGATACCCAAGAGTTGGACGCAACTCGCTACCAACGTGGTGGTATCTAAGTACTTTCGGGGGCATATCGGTACGCCAGAGCGTGAGCGCAGTGTACGCCAACTGATTGGGCGCGTGGCAGACACCATGTCCGACTGGGGGCGCAAGATGGACTACTTCGCCACAGAAGAGGACGCACAGACCTTCCAAGACGAACTGACCCACCTGCTTCTACACCAAAAAGCCGCGTTCAACTCTCCTGTGTGGTTTAACGTGGGTCTGCCCGACCAACCCAAGCCCCAGTGTTCTGCCTGTTTTATCAATAGCGTAGACGACACAATGGAGTCGATTTTGGGGCTGGCGAAAACCGAAGGAATGTTGTTTAAGTTTGGTAGCGGAACGGGTACGAACCTTTCGCCTATCCGCTCCTCACGAGAGCCGCTGGTTGGGGGCGGTACTGCCTCCGGTCCTCTCTCGTTTATGCGGGGCTTCGACCAGTTTGCGGGTGCGATTAAGAGCGGGGGCAAAACCCGCCGCGCCGCCAAGATGGTTATTCTTAATATCGACCATCCAGATGTTGTGGACTTTATCCAGAGCAAGGACAAAGAAGAGAAGAAGGCGTGGGCGTTGATAGATGCCGGCTATAGTGGGGCGTTTAATGTTTCGGGCGGGGCATATGATAGCGTACAGTTCCAGAACGCAAACCATTCGGTTCGTGTTACCGACGAGTTTATGCAAGCCGTTGTAGAGGATAAAGACTGGACGACACAGTACGTTTTAAGTAAAGAGCCGGCTCGTACCTACAAAGCCCGCGAACTGATGAAGATGATTGGCGCGTCTGCGTGGGTGTGCGGCGACCCCGGTATGCAGTACGACACCATCATTAACGACTGGCACACCTGCAAAGTCACCGACAGAATCCATGCGTCTAATCCCTGCAGCGAGTACATGTTCCTGAACGATAGCGCGTGTAACCTTGCATCGCTCAACCTAATGAAGTTCCGACACGCAGATGGTGAGTTCGATGTAGAGGGCTACAAGTACGCTTGCCGCGTGGTGCTGACCGCCCAAGAGATTATCGTGGATAACGCCTCCTATCCTACGCCCCGCATTGGTGAG
Source organism: bacterium (assembly GCA_900299305.1). GTDB lineage: Bacteria > Armatimonadota > Chthonomonadetes > Chthonomonadales > Chthonomonadaceae > CAIJLM01. Next base: position 12,901 of record OMJJ01000402.1, read on the forward strand.
AACAGCCACGACTACCGTCCGCTAGGGTTGGGGTACGCGAACTTGGGTGCGCTTCTTATGGCGCGGGGGTTGGCGTATGATAGCGACGCAGGACGTGCCTACGCCGCCGCTATCACCGCCATAATGACCGGAGAGGCTTACTACCAGTCGAGTGTTATCGCTCGTGATCATGGGTGGGCATTTCCCGGCTATGCCAAAAATGCCGAGTCGTTCTTGGGTGTTATGAAGATGCACCGTAAAGCCGTTGAGAACATCGACTCCTCCCTCGTTCCCAAAGACATGATGGAGGCGGCTCGAACCTCTTGGGATAACACCATTGAGAGCGGCAAGAAGTACGGCTACCGCAATGCACAAGCCACGGTACTTGCACCGACGGGAACCATCGGCTTCCTCATGGACTGCGACACCACCGGCATCGAACCCGACATCGCGATTGTGAAGTACAAGAGCCTCGTTGGGGGTGGTATGCTCAAGATTGTGAACAACACAATTACGGAGGCACTCACCCGACTAGGATACACCGCCGCTCAAACCGAAGCCATTGTGGAGTACATCGACAAAAACGATACGATAGAAGGTGCTCCCGAACTGAAAGACGAACATCTTCCGGTCTTTGACTGTGCCTTCAAGCCCGCAAACGGAACGCGCTCTATTCACTACATGGGACACATCAAGATGATGGCGGCGGCACAGCCCTTCCTCTCTGGTGCTATCTCGAAAACGGTGAATATGCCCCACGAAGCCACCCCCGAAGAGATAGAGAAGACCTATATTGAGGGTTGGAAACTAGGACTAAAGGCAATCGCTATCTACCGTGACGGCTCGAAGCGTACCCAACCGCTCTCTACAAAGCGCGATGAAGGGGAGACGAAAGCGGTAGCCGCTATCGAACCCCAAGTCGTTCAGAAAATTGTGGAGGTGGTGAAGCCGCTACGCCGCAAACTGCCCGACGAGAGAGCAAGCATTACCCACAAGTTCAGTATTGCGGGGCATGAGGGCTATATCACGGTTGGGATGTATGAGGACGGTACTCCCGGCGAGATATTCCTTACCATGAGCAAAGAGGGTTCTACAATCTCTGGTCTCATGGATTCCTTTGCAACAGCGATTTCGCTCTCCTTGCAGTACGGGGTTCCCCTCCAAACGCTGGTAGACAAGTTCTCTCATGCGCGTTTTGAACCGGCAGGGTACACCAACAACCCCAACATTCGGATAGCGAAGTCGATTACCGACTACATATTCCGATGGCTTGGCTCGAAGTTTGTAAAGCAGGTTCCTACCGAAGAACCGGCTCTCTCTAATGGAGAAGAGGCTCCTGTTGCCGTCGCGAAAGCATCGGTTGCCCCTGCCGTTACTTTGGCACTCTCTCCTGTTGCTCAAGAGTCGGAACTCACCAAAAAGGAGCGGGAGACCTTCCAGAATCAGGCAGACGCACCTATCTGTGCGGACTGCGGTACGCTGATGGTTCGGAACGGTGCGTGCTTCAAGTGCCTAAACTGTGGCTCTGTGTTCGGCTGTTCGTAATCTTGTAATAACCGACTGCCCTCTCTTGTATTTGCAGGGGAGGGCGGTGGTTTTCTCTCACTCCACGAGGAGCAACCGTCATGCTCAAAATACTCGAACTACATCCCTCCCAAAACCCTCAAGGCGAATACGTCGTGCTGGAGAATCAGGGGCTTGTCACGATTAACCTGAAAGGCTATGCCCTCTGTAGTGAGGCGTTTTTGCAGGGAGAGAAGCGGCAACTTGCCGACGAGATGTACGTTTTTCGGGAAGAGATACCCGTGAAGCCGTTTCAGCGCGTGGTGCTGTTTTCGGGCGACGGGGAGGACTGTTGGGTTCCTACTATCGACGGCAAGCAGGCGTACTGCGCCTATTGGCACCGTGATAACGGAATGTGGAGCCATACCCAGCAGTTGCTTGTGTTGCAAATTGCCGCCTCTCGCCGTACCTCTACACCGCTCTCCCTTCCTATTAGCGCGTAACTTCTCCCTATTACCTCACCTGATGTAGCTTCATTCTCTGCGCGGAGTGAGGTAAAATGACTCTTAGACCCCCCTTTGAAAAGGATACAACCATGGCAAATTTTGACCGCTACAACGACGGAAGCACGAACGCCCCGCGCCTCCGAATTCAGCACTCCCTCTGGTCGCTAGGGAAACTCCCCATGAACGCCGAAACCGAGTGGACACTTGACGAGAAGTGCGCGAATGCAAAGGCGAACGGCTTTGAGGCGATAGAGTGCTGGCTAAACGATGACTCCGAGCAAGAGCATAAGGAGACCCTCGCAAAACACGGGCTAGGGCTGATACTGGGGCATAGACCCTTCAAGTTGGAAGAGGTGCAAGCGACGGTGAATCGTGCGATAAGGTTGGGAGCCGACTTTGTGTTTGCACAACCTGCCGATGCCTTTACCTCTCCCCAAGAGGTCGCGAAACTCTGTATTGAGGGGCGCAAAATTGCGAACGATGCGGGGCTTGCCTTCTTTGTAGAGACACACCGCAACAACTTTACCGAGAACCTACCGCAAACCATCCAACTTATCGACCTTGTACCCGACATTCGTTTTACTGCCGACCTTTCGCATTTTGTGGTGGTAGGGGAGTTTTATGGTTGGGCAGACGAGGGAGCGGTGGATAGAATGTTGCCGGTCTTATCACGTACCTCTCACATACACGGTCGCATCTCGAACGGTGAGCAGGTCCAGGTCGATGTCGCGGATGGCTCTACCGCCCCCGCTCGCTTTTTTGTACAACTGTGGGCTACCGCCATGAAACACTGGCTCAAGGGCGCGAAAGAGGGAGATATACTTCCGTTTACCAGTGAACTGGGACCGCCCCGCTATGCGATTACGCTACCAGATGGCAAAGAGTTTAGTGACCGCTGGGCGCAGAGCCTCGTAATGAAGCAGTTGGCAGAAGAGGCGTGGAGCCTTGCCCAAGCCCCCTAAGTGGAAGAAAAGGAGCGATAACCAATAATGAGAGTCATGCTGTTTTGTGATATGGAGGGGGTTGCGGGAATCTCGGTGTGGGAGCAGGTGAACGGTGGAGCGGCACTCTATGAGGAGGGGCGGCGGCTCTATACCAACGAGGTCAATGCGGCGGTACGCGGCTGTAAGAGGGCGGGCGCAAAAGAGATTGTAGTAGTAGACGGACATGGTGCGGGTGGTGCGTGGAGTTTTAAGAGCCTGATACCAGAGCAACTCGAAAGCGGAGCCGAATATGTGCTAGGGCATACGTGGGCACGGTACATCACCCCGCTACAACAGGGCTGTGATGCAGTGCTTTTTGTGGGCGCACACGCGATGGCAGGTACTCCTGATGGGATTTTGTGTCATACTGTATCGGCGCAAGCGTGGTACAACGCACGAATAAACGAGACTCTGGTGGGCGAATCGGGGATAGTCTCCGCCCTCTGTGGCGACTTCGACTGCCCCGCGGTGTTTGTATCAGGAGATACGGCGACCTGTAAAGAGGTGAGCGCGTTGGTAGGAGAGAGCGTGGTTCAGGTTCCTGTGAAAACAGGGCTAGGACGCTATGCCGCCCGACACCTACCGGCAAACGATGCCTGTGCGCGTATCGAAGCGGGGGCGTATACGGCTCTTGCACGGAAGCAGTTTCCAAAGCCCCTCAAGTTCCCGCCTCCCGTCTCCTTTACCGTAGAACTCGCTACGTCTGACCGCGCCAACGAATTTCAATCCCGTGTGGGGGTAGAGATAGTGAACCCGCGCCTTATTGTCTCTAAGGGCGACACTTTCTGGCAAGCGTGGTCGCAGTTCTGGATGGACAACGCACAGCACCCCCTCCTACAAGGTTAAGGAGAACTCTACTTGAGCGGCAAAGACAGAATTATCGTTGCGTTGGATGTGGAGAGTGGAGACTGCGCTGTCGAACTGGTACAGCAACTAAAGGGTCATGTTGGGGTGTTTAAGGCGGGGCTAGAGCTGGTGACTGCGGAAGGCACACAAATCTTAAAACGCCTCCGGGACGCAGGGGCAGAGCGTATCTTCTACGACGGTAAACTGCACGACATACCCAACACCGTTGCCGGGGCGATGCGGAGCGTTACGCGGCTCGGAGCGTGGTGTGTTACCGTACACGCTACGGGAGGGTACGCCCAACTTGCCGCCGCCGTGAAAGCCGCTTGCGAGACCGCCGACAACGAACACCTATCGCGCCCCAAAATCCTCGCGGTGACGGTTCTGACCAGTATCGGGGCAGAGGCACTCGCCAATGAGATGAAGGTGGGGCTATCTGTCTCGGAGTATGTGGCAGAACTGGCAAAAATGGCGCAAAAGGCGGGGTGCGATGGAGTAATCGCCTCACCGCATGAGATTGAGGTGGTGCGCCAAGCCGTAAATGACCCGAACTTCCTGATAATCACTCCCGGTGTGCGCCCCGCTGGAGCCGACAAAGGCGACCAAGCACGGGTAATGACCCCCTCCGAAGCCATACAACGCGGGGCTAACTACCTCGTTATCGGCAGACCTATTCTCGCCGCCGCCGACCCTGTAGCCGCCGCAAACACGATTGCTGAAGAGATTTCTCAGGCACTGGCATGACGACCCTAACGGTACAGTGGGAGTCACGGGAAGCCACACAACGGTTTGGGAAGCGTATGGGCGAGAGCCTACAGCCCGGTGATGTGGTTGCGCTTATCGGTGATTTGGGTACGGGGAAAACCACGCTTACACAGGGCATCGCGCAGGGACTTGGTATCCAGCAACAGGTAACAAGCCCCACCTTCACACTGGTACAGGAGTATGAGGGGCGTATTCCCCTTTTTCACTGCGACCCCTACCGCCTCGAAAGTGCCGAAGACCTGCTAGGCTTTGGGTTCGAGGAGTATTTTGAACGGGGCGCGGCGGTTGTGGTAGAGTGGGCAGATAGGGTACTCGCCGCTCTACCGGAAGATATTTTGGTGCTACAGATTACGTTTGCAGCCTCTGCGGAGACCCCCCTAGACAGTGGAAGCCTCCCACGTACCTGCCGTATTACCTCCTATGGTACGCGCTCGGAGGCGTTGCTACGCGCTTTGAAGGAGGGGGACACAACATGACACCTGCTATCGAACCTACCCCCTACTTGCTTGCCCTAGAGACCTCTGGGGATGTGTGCGGAATTGCTCTACTATACGGGGAATCCGTTGTGGTAGAGCACCAGTTCGTTCATAAGATGCACCTTTCGGAACGTCTTATGGAGATAACGGACTTTGTACTTCAATCGGCAGGAATCACTCTGAAAGAGGTCTCTGCTTATGCGGTGGGCATGGGACCTGGGTCATTTACAGGGACACGTATGGGGGTTGTAACGATAAAGGTGTGGGCAGACCTGTTTCAGAAGCCGCTGTACGGGATAGATAGCCTACAGGCGTTGGCAAGTGAGTTTTGTGGGTTGCAGAACACCCTTGTACTTCCTGTACTGCCCTGCCGTACCGATGTCGTCTATACGGCTCCTTACCCCGTCGATACCCTCCCACCCGTCCCCCTTAGCCCCATAGAGGCATATTCCCTAGACGTAGTGGCGGGAGTAGTGCCTCAAGACGATACCCGCTCTATTCTACTGTGCGGGGAGGGGGTAAAGCGTTATGGTGATCGGCTCACCACGCTTCTACAGGAGTCAGGAAAAACCGTTTCTATTGTAGATACCCACTTTCCGCGTGTAGGCGTGATTGGCAAGTTGGCGATGGTGCGTTACCGGCAAGGGGATGGGGGAGACGACGCGGTTTCATTGGTTCCCCTGTATGTCGCTCCACCGCCCATCACGGCTCCTAAGCGTAGTTTTGCTGTTGTTACGGAGGCATAGTAGGGCACTCCGCACTCCTTTGACATTGGAGGGCTGTTTACTTTACGCCATAGTCAGCGAGTTAGCCCTCATCCTGTCCTTGCAGCACATCCTTCCCCCAATTCTGAGGGAAGGAACAGATAGGAAGGTAGTTTCGTTACAAGCAAGGTGTACCTGTGCCAAAAGGCTCTAATCTGGCTATATCGTGTATTCGCCTCTTCTCCCAAACTTGGGAGAAGAGGTTGGTGATGAGGGCTATCACCTAACAGAACGCAACACCTGAGAGTAAGGTGACTGCCTGAGAGGCATAGTAGAGTAACCATAGAGAGTTCTTTTACCGAGCCATGAGGAGGACACTATGTCCAAGCAAGCCCCATCTTCCGAAGCCCGCCTTCAAAAGTATGAGGCGATGATCCGCAACCTAGAGGAGTACGCCCGTACCAATCCCACAGGCTACCTTATGCGTGTGCGTCTGCTCCACCTGCTTGGGCTGGGGTATATCTTTCTTTGGTTGGGGATTGCGCTTGCCCTTCTCGTTCTGCTAGGGGTGCTACTTGTGAATGGGGAAGGGAAGGGCGGATATATCCTCGTTAAGTTGGGGGCAGGGGTGTGTGTGCTTATCTATGTTATTTTGCGCTCATTCTGGATTCCGATTCGCCCCTCTACACGCGGGATAGTTCTGACCCACAACAAAGCCCCTGCGCTCTTTGCCCTTCTCGACGACATCCGCGTCAAACTAAACACCCCTCCTATCCACTATGTACGCCTAAACGAAGATTTTAATGCAAGCGCAGGGCAGTATCCTCGCTTCGGAACGGGGCTACTAGGCAACTACCAGAACTACCTCTATTTGGGTTTGCCGCTTATGGAGACCCTCTCTCCCGAACAGTTCCGCTTTGTTATCGCGCACGAACTGGGGCATCACTCTCGTAACCACTCGCGAATTAGCCGCCGCATCTACAAAATGCAAGGGGTTTGGGAGCAACTGATTGCTAGTTTCAAACAGAGAAACGACACTCTTAGCATCCTTATTTTTGGGAGTTTCTATTTGTGGTATGTACCCTACTTCTCCGCCTACTCCTTCGCCCTCCGCAGACAAAACGAGTACGAAGCCGATAGTTTTGCCATACAGTACACGGATACTCAGGCAGGGGGAAGCGCGTTGCTCACTCTTAGGCTTTGGGGACAACGTTTTGAGGAGGTTTGGAGCCAGTACTACAAGCAGGTGCTCGAACAGATGGAGGTTCCCACTGGGGTACTTTTGCAGATAGCAGATACCGCAAAACACGCGCTTCCTACCGAAACGGCTGTTGATAGACTTACGAGTGCGCTACGCAAGAAGACGGGCTTCGACGACACCCACCCCGGTACAAAAGACCGCCTGTTAGCGATAGGCTACCTTAAAGAAGGTTATCAGGTGGAGGAGTTAGTGCCTCCGATACCCGCAGTGAGTGCCTCCGAATTCTACTTTGGGGTGGAGTTGCCCTATATTCGGCAAGAGTTGGAGCAGGACTACCGCAACCGTGCCGCACAAGGTTGGAAGGCGCGTTATGAAACCCTACAAGAGCATAGTAAGAAGATAAAGGAACTGGAAGAGAAGGGACAGCAGACGCAATCGCTCTCCAGAGACGAACTGATGCACTTGGGAGGGTTGTACGAGCAGGTTGACCGTGTTGAGGGGGCAATACTGTGTACCCGTACCATTATAGAGAAGGAACCCGACTACCTCCCCGCAAAGTACCAGTTGGCACGTATGCTACTGGAGTCAAAGGAGGAGGAGGGGATGGCACTGATGGAAGAGGTGATGGAGAAGGAGAAGGACTACACTTTTTCGGGGTGTCAGATTATTTATAGTTATCTGATGAATGCGGGGCGTGAAGAGGAGGCGAACAACTACCGTAGCCGCTACTTACAGACCACCGACCTATATGACGAGATGAAAGAGGAGCGCAAAATCCTACGTTCTGGGGATACCCTTGTTCCTGCGGAGATACCCGCTGATTTTTTGCAACAGGTACGTGAAGTAGCCGCGACGATAGATAGGTTGCAAGAGATACTGATTGTGCGTAAAGAGGTGAAGATAAGCCCAGAGAAGCCGTGTATCTACGTCTATCTTCAGGTACGGACGACCCCAAATGGGAAAGAGGGGGAGCAGGTTGGGAGTGTACTAGAGGAACTGGGTAGTAGGCTAGACTGGAACTTTCCACACTACTTGTATACCAACCTGAACCACAAAGGGTATCAGAAGCGCATGAGGCAAGTTCCTAACGCTGTGGTCTATAGACGTGCTTCGCGATGGAGATAGAAAAAGAGAGGCGTACCTTGTAGGGTAGCCTCTCTTCTATTATTTGCAAGCCCTTACGAGCCTAGAAACCGATGCCGAAGGTGATGCTCAAGCCATCGAGTTCACTGTCGTTACCGGTGATGATAAGGTAACGGGCATCTACTGTCCAGGGGTTTACGCCGCCTTTAAGTTGATATCCGGCAAGTAGACCGAGCGCAACGCCAGAGGTTCCGCGACCATCCATTCGCTTGCCGAAGGAATAGCCGAAGAGACCACCCACGCGAACATCC
>OMJJ01000403.1 GCA_900299305.1 bacterium
GAACCTATGGGGTCGCACTAGGGGGCGCGTTTATGGCAGAGAGTATGTTCCACTACGAGACAGATGCCTCTAAAGTGGCACTGGTAGGGCTAGTACAACGCCTAAAAGAACGAGGCTTCGTACTACTGGATGTGCAGTACCTCACCCCTCACCTCCAGAGTTTGGGGGCTATAGAGATACCGAACGCAGAGTACCTCCAACGCCTAGAAGCGGCACTGGAACTACCCTGCGTGTTTTGATAAAGCCTACTACAGACCGTCCGCACTCCTCTGTATCAGGTTCTCCGTATCACAAGGACGCTTAGAGGTATAGCCCGGTAGCGGCAGGATATGCTCGTGAATGGTATCCAGAATGTCGGTAGGGAAGGGGAAGAAGGAGTCCTCTACCTCGTCGGGAGGGGTAATCCAGTTTCGTGCGCCCAGCACCACAGGCGGCGCATCCAGATAGTTAAAGGCAAACTGCCCGATGCGGCTCGCCATCGTGTGCAGGATACTCCCCCGCTCACAGGCATCCGAACAGAGCAGAATTTTGCCCGTCTTCTTCACGCTCTCCACCACCTTCTCGTAGTTGAAGGGAACGATAGAGCGTGCGTCTATCACTTCGGCACTTATTCCGTACTGCTCTTTTAGGATTTTGGCGGCATCCAGTGCGCGATAGAGTGTTGCCCCTACCGTAAGCAGGGTAATATCGGTTCCCGCTTGCTTTACGTCCGGCTCTCCGATGGGGATTTCGTAGTACTCGGCAGGAACGCCCTCTGTACCATGAAACAGCTCTGTCTGGTCGTAAATGCGTTGGCTCTCGAAAAAGACAACGGGGTCGGTTCCCGAAAGTGCGCTATTCATCAAGCCTTTTGCGTCGTAGGGGGTAGCGGGGAAAGCCACCTTCAATCCCGGAATATGTGCGCAAAGAGCCGTCCAGTCTTGGGAGTGCTGTGCGCCGTACTTACTTCCCACCGACACACGCAGTACCACCGGCATTTTGAGCAGTCCCCCGCTCATGCTCTGCCACTTCGCCATCTGATTGAAAACCTCGTCACCAGCACGTCCCAAGAAGTCGCAGTACATCAGTTCAATCAAGGCACGTCCCCCTGCAAGCGCGTACCCAACCGCCGTTCCCGTAATTGCCGCCTCCGAAATGGGGCTATTAAAGAGGCGATGATAGGGCAGTATCTCGGTAAGCCCGCGGTAGACCGCAAACGCGCCCCCCCAGTCACGATTCTCTTCACCGTAAGCGACGAGAGTGGGGTCAGTGGCAAAACGGTGTAGTACCGCCTCGAAGAGCGCATCACGTAGCCCAATACATCGTGCTTTCGGCAAGGCTTTACCGCTCTCGTCAATTCCAGAGCGGCTACGCCCCGCCAGTTGCTGTACACGCGGATTCTGGTCGAGGGGGTGGTTTAGTTCGGGAGTTCGGGTCGGCTCAAACGACTCTACGGTCTCATTGGAAAACATCGTTTTATCCAATAAGTTTCCGTCCACATAGAGGTTAGCACGAGGTGAAACGTCGAGGTCAATGGCTCGCTTGTACGCTTTCAAAACGTGCTTGTCTATCTTCTCCTGCATTTTGGCAAGTGTCTCTGCCGTCGTTACTTTCGCTTTTACCAGTTCTTGCGAGTACGTCAGCAGAGAATCGTACTTCTGCCACTCCTCTATCTCCGAACGTTCTCGGTAGGAAGAGGCGTCCGATGGAGAGTGACCGCTAAAGCGATAGGTAACGGTATCCAACAACACCGGACCTTCTCCCCGTTCCAAAATCTCTTTCTTACGCGCAATCGCATCAATAACCGCAAGGGGGTTGTAGCCGTCAACACGCTCGGCGTGCATCTGGTCGGGGTTTAGCCCTGCTCCCAAGCGTCCTAGTACCCCAAACCCACCCGTCTCTCCTACTGGCTGACCGCCCATACCATAGAAGTTATTTACAAAGTTCATAATAAGCGGTAGTCCGCCGCGGTGTGCTTCGTCCCACAGGGTCTTAAACTGATCCATGGTAGCAAAGCAGAGAGCCTCCCAAGTGGGCCCACACGACGCAGAGGCATCTCCGATATTACAAATCACCAATCCGGGCTTGCGATTAACGCGCTTAAACAGAGCCGCCCCTACCGAAATGTCTGCCGAACCGCCCACAATGGCGTTGTTGGGGAAGATACCAAACGGGATAAAGAAGGCGTGCATCGAACCGCCCATTCCCTTGTTAAAACCCGCCTCTCGCCCAAAAATCTCTGCCAACGCCCCATAGAGTAGGAAGTCGATAGCGAGGTCTTTTACTGTGCCATCTGCTTCACGCTCTACTGCTTTCAAGGTAGCCCCGTCCAGATACGACTCCATCACCTGCATAAGTGTTGCGTCATCCAACTTCTCTATAGCGGAAAGCCCCTTCGCAAGTATCTCACCATGACTGCGGTGGCTACCGAATATCTGGTCTTCCACCCCCAACAGAAACGCTTGCCCTACCGCCGATGCCTCCTGCCCAATAGAGAGGTGCGCTGGACCTCGGTGGTTATACTCAATTCCTTGATAACTGCCCTTGATTTTAACCTCGTTGAGCATACTCTCGAAGGCGCGTATCACCGCCATATCGCGCTGAATACGAATGAGAGCCTCTGCTCCGTATCGCTTCTTCTCCTGCGCTACCGAGCGGCTATACTGGTTGATGGGAATAGGGTTGAAGGTAAGTTGTCCGCTTTTACGCACATCTTGCGGGTGAATGGTAATGGATTTCGGCATCCGATTGGCTCCTCTGCACAGTTCCGTTTTGAATAGGATGGATTGGGTAGATACATAATACAACACAAAAGAGAAGAAAATCAATAGCAAAAGTAAGAGAAAGAAAGCCGATTTCAAAACTATTTTTCGCAATTTTCGATATATAAGGGATGTTTCGCGTTTTTTTGTTGTATTATGAAAATGAACGTAACCAATCGCGCCTTAAACAGTCTGATAATTCGCTAATAAGCGCAAAATATTTCGCCATAAGCGATACTTTTAGGTAAGGAACTCTCCCGATGTTTGCTGAAGAGCGACAACGTGCTATATTGGAACAACTCCGCCGAAAAGGAAAGGTGACAGTAGATGAACTCACCCAGTCTTTTCAGGTCTCTCCCCCTACCATCCGTACCGACCTCACACGCCTAGAGGAACAGGGTTTTCTACGCCGAACCCATGGGGGCGCGATAGCCGTAGGCAACACTCTCTACGAGCCTCCTTTTTCCGAGAGAGCAGTGCTACGGCAAACCGAAAAGCGTAAAATCGCCCGCGCCGCCGCCGACCTTGTACATGAAGGGGAGACCATCCTTCTGGATGCAGGAACCACCTGCCACGAAATCGCTCTTCGTCTCAAAGAGTTTGACAGGCTCACAGTAGTAACCAACTCGCTGGCTACTGCCCAAACCCTCGCCGAAAACGAAGGAATTCAGACGATACTGATAGGCGGAGTGGTACAGTCGTCACGCCGTGCCACACTAGGCGCACTGGCAACCCAGTTTTTAGAGCCGATACAGTGCGATAAGGCGTTTGTCGCGTTTAGCGGGGTAGACATAACCACTGGCTTCTCCGTTATAGATTTCGATGCCGCGCAGGTAAAACGGCAGATGATGACACGGGCAAGGCAGGTTATCGCCGTTGCCGATTCGAGCAAAATTGGGCAGACTTCCTTTGCGCGGGTCGCAGGACTAAATGAAGTAAGCACACTGATAACCGATTCTGGTATTGTGCCAGAAGACCGCTACACACTGGAAGAGGCAGGGCTACGCATTATTGTCGCAGAGTAAAAATCGGTGAAAATTCTCTCATGTCACGTAAAATCACCCCGTTTGTCTACAGTGCCGTCACGCTTAGGGCTTATAATGCTAAATGTAAAGCATCTTCCTTTACGAAATTTATGGTTTACGTGTACAAGGCTACCCGCCAAGTATGCGTAATTTCTGGCAAACCACGTTTTAACCTCGGCTCTAAGCAAGTCGAGGTCTTTTTTTGCTCCGGATACTGCCTATCTTTATAGGGGCAACAGTGGTATAATGAGAGGGTAATGAATAGATGCTCCCTATATTATGTTATATGGAGATTTCTTTTATACCCAAATAGTTTGTATGGAGTTTACGGCAATGCATAGTCTGCCAACATCCACACGTCCTTCCCAAAGAAACGGACGTTTTTTTTCATTTTTGCTTGGGGTTCTCTGCTTTCATTTTAGCCTTGTTACCGCTTCTGCTCAGTCCAAACTTCAAATCGCTTCCCTAAAGCCCGCTTGGTACGGAATGTATTTAGGGAAGAGCAAAATAGGGTACACCTCCCTGCTATTCAAGGAAGTTACCTATCAGGGCAAGCCCGCTATTCAACTGGATAGTGATGCCCGTATGAAGTTGAATATGCTCGGTACAGAGGTAGAGCAAATCTCTACTCAGCAGACCGTAATGGACGAAAAGGGGCGCATACTGCGTGAGGTGATGGACATTCACTCTCAGGCAAGCAAGATGTACCTCGAAGCCGACTTCGACTATACGGCGAACAAGGTAGAATGCCGCTTCGGTACCAGCGACGAGAAGAACCACAAAACCCTCTCTATCCCCAAAGATGCCGTTATACTTGGCGACACCAACCTGCTCACGCTTGGCACAACCGTCAAAGTTGGGCAGAGGCTTACCCAGTACTACCTCGACCCGGTCTCTATCACCTTCCAAAAATCGGTGGTAGACGTTACGGGGCGCAGTAGAGTGCGTGACCTCGTTACCGGCAAAGAGGTAGAGGCGTTCGTCTCCAAAGGCAACCTCTCGCAGATGACCATGACCTCTTGGGATAACGAAACCGAGGGCATGATACGCGCCGAGATGGGTGTGGGCCCGCTACAAATTGTGATGCAGAGAGAGCCTAAAGAACGCGCCCTTAACCCGCAAGATTTTGCACTCTTAGCCCTCCCCAAAAGTAACGGCAAAACCTATATTCCACCCAAAGATTTCGCGGTAGCTACCGCCATTGTTGCCGACAAAAAAATCGAGAACCCGCGCAAACTCCACGCGCTAGACGTTACGATTTCGGGCATACCCAACAAAGACCTCATTATATCGGACGACTATCAGACCGTAAAAAACGTGACCTCTAGTAAAGGAACGTATCAGGGAGTCTATCAGGTGCGTTCGGAAGAGTTCGATGCGTCCAAGTCGCTAAGCCTTCCCATCACCAGTACCTCACTACAGTCGTACCTCACAAAAGTCCCCTATCTCGATACCGAGAACCGCGACATCGTTGCAACCGCCCAAAAGATTAAAGGCGACGAAAAGAACCTCTATAAAATTGCAACTGCCGTCCGCGATTGGGTGTCTAATGCTATGACCCCCGACCCTAGTATCGGCGTACCCCGCTCTGCTACCGATATTTTCAATCATCGGCGCGGGGTCTGCCGCGATTATGCTACCCTCTTTACCGCGATCGCCCGTGCCGCAGGAGTACCCACGCGGCTCTGCGCGGGGATTGTATACGCGGAGGGGCGTTTTTACTACCACGCTTGGGTAGAGTGCTACGTGGGCAAGTGGGTGGTACTAGACCCCACCCTCTACTCCACCAAAACTCCCGTCCCTTATGTCGATGCCACGCACATCAAGTTTGCACAGGGTGACGTAATGGAGATGTTTCAATCCGTAGCGGTAGTAGGCAAACTTAGTGTGAAGATAGAACGCTTCGCGCACTAAACAGAAGATTAAGCAGTACCACTCTTTAGAAAGGAGAAGAAACCCCGTGAAGTTTTCATTCAAGCATTTATTCGCACTTGTTTTTAGCCTAGTCCTCATGGGCATAGGTATCTATCTGGGTTTGCGTCTCCCACAAATGCCAAAAGTCGGTGTCATCCCTAGCGGAGCCGATATGATAGCCTCTATACCGGGCTATCTACAGTTCACCACAGGAGCACTGGGCATTGTGGGATTTATGTTGGGGGCGATATTTGGGCTTCATATTGGAGAATCCATTATCCAAACGGGTAACTCCCTAGCCGACATGAAACCCGCCGATAAACTCGCCGCATTGGGAGGCATTCTATTGGGCGGCTTGGTAGCGGCTTTTTTCACCCTCATCATTTTCAAAGTAGAGATGCACGTCTTTTTTCAGATTGCACTCTCAATGCTCGTTAGCGTAGTATTTGTCTATCTGGGCTATATCACCACCACCAGTATGAAAAACGAACTGTTTCATATTCTGGCGCGTGGAGGACAAACTCCAACTGCCCCTGAGAGCAAAGAAGCACCCACCAAAAACTGTAAAATACTCGATACGAATGTCATTATCGACGGACGCATCCACGACGTTTGTAGGGCAGGATTTGTAGAGGGTACGCTCTATGTTCCCGGCTTTGTTTTGGAGGAGCTACAGCATATCGCCGACTCCGCCGACTCCCTTAAAAGGGCGAGAGGACGGCGCGGCTTAGACATCCTAAACAGTATGCAGAAAGAACTCCCGCTAGTAGTACGTATTTGGGACAAACAACTGGAGAAGACGACGCACTAC
>OMJJ01000404.1 GCA_900299305.1 bacterium
ATCGCGCCCATGAGCATTATGAGAAACCCAGTGATAAGCGTCGTCGTGAAGCCGCCGCCCGTATCCGCAAAATTCAACGTGCACGCCGACAAGCAGAAGCCCGCGAAAACCGCTAACTTCTCTGCTTCGTTCTCAAATACTTTAAGAGAGGCTCATTCCATTAGTGGAGTGAGCCTCTCGTCTGTTTTAGCAGGTGATTACGGTACTACCCACCCCAAAACTTTCTATCCAAACTACGGTACTGTATTGCCTCCGCGATGGGGATGGTCTCTTTCGCTTCTGCACTTTTAGAAGGAGTGCCTTAACTCATGACCCCTTTAACAATGTTACCATAGACATCGGTTAGGCGATAGTCACGCCCACTATGGCGGTAAGTCAGACGAGTATGGTCTAAACCCATTAGTCTCAGAATAGTCGCATGAAAATCGTGGACATGGACAGGGTTAGAGGCGACACGAACACCATACTCATCTGTCTCGCCATAGACGGTTCCTGCCTTAACGCCTGCTCCTGCCAACCACGAACTGAACGCCCAGTTGTGATGCTCACGCCCTCGCGCAGTGGCGATATTGTTGAAGGGGGTGCGCCCAAACTCTGTTGTCCAAACGACGAGGGTATCCTCCAATAGTCCCCGTGACTTCAGGTCTTTCAAAAGCCCCGCGATGGGCTAATCTACATTTTGAGCCAAACGTGCGTGATCCATCATGTCGCCATGTGAGTCCCAGTTTCCAGAAGATCCCGTATCTATCAACTCCACAAAGCGAACTCCACGCTCAATGAGCCGTCTGGCAGTGAGGCACTGCCATGCAAAACCCTGCGTGCTACTTCGTTCCAAACCATAGAGGCGGAGAGTGGCATCCGTCTCTTTTGAGAAGTCGAATACATCCGGCACGGCAGTCTGCATTCCAAATGCGGTCTCAAAACTCTTCATTCGTGCGGAGAGTTGCGGGTCCGTCTCTCTTGTAGACTGATGGCGATGGTTGATAGCATCTAGCAGTTCCAACTCTTTGCGTTGTTGCGCGGTTGCGCTACGTGGTGTTATATCGGCAACGGGTTCTGAACCGGGAACGACCAGAGTACCTTGATGCGCTCCGGGCAGGAAGTCACTGGCATAGACTTGTGAGCCTGCATAGGTCTGTGCGGGTGCAATGGCTATGAATGAGGGCAGATTACGGTTTTCTGTTCCTAGCCCGTAACTCACCCACGCACCAAGACTAGGACGGGCAAAAGCAAAAGAGCCAGTGTGCATTCCTAGCGTTGCATTGTAGTGGTTCGAGTGATCGGTGTGCATAGAGCGAATGAGGGCGATATCGTCCATACACTCAGCAACATGAGGGAAAAGTTCACTTACGTCCGCCCCGCTCTGCCCATACTTCTTAAACTCCCATTGAGGGCGTTTCAAAAAGATGCGTTCGTAACCGGGGCGGTTCTTAATCTCTGGGTGGTCGAGTTTCACCTCTTTGCCCACATCTGCAAAAAGACGCGGCTTATAGTCAAAGGTATCTACATGAGAGACTCCGCCTGTCATAAAGAGGAAAATAACCCGTTTGGCTTTGGCAGGAAAGTGCGGTTTGCGTGGCGCGAGTGGGTCTGCAAAACGTTGCGGACTGCCTTCTGCAAGGAGTTCTTGCAAAATGCCAGAGAAGAGCAGTGAACCGCAAAGAGAGGAGCGCATACACTCGCGTCTTGAAATCAGTGGTTTTTGGTGCATCGGTCTTGTCCTTCGCCGTAGTAGGCGTTAGTCAATATAGAGAAACTCATTGCTACTGAGCAGGACACGTGCATAAGCCTGCCAAGCAGAAGTGAGGCGATTTTGGGGCGGTATCTCTTTGAGGCTCTGTGCGTAGTCCATCAAAAATCGCTCTCCCTCTTGTATCTCTAGTCTACTCGGAGTACGCCCATAGGCTTGACGATAGGCGAACTGAATTCTTTCCTGTGGAGTAGAAGAGGCACTTAGAATCTTCTCCGCAAACTTTTCGGCGCGAGCATGAACAAACCCATCATTCATAAAGTAGAGGGCTTGCGTTGGTACGGTGGTATTGTCTCGAATGGGTGAACTGGTATTCGGGTCTGCGCCATCAAAGAGGGCAAAGTACCTTGCTTTTCGGTTACGCTTCTGAAGGAGATATACGCTCCGCTTCATAGTGGGATATTCGTCTGCAAAAGGAGAGTGTTGCGTGAACGACCAGCCCGATTCAGGTGGAAAAGGATGTGCCTCTCCGGGAGTGACATCAATCTCACCGCTCACCGTAAGAAAGGCATCCCGTATCTCTTCGGCGGTGAGGCGGCGGCGCAAAAATAGCGCGTATAACTCCTTTGCCTCTTTAGGCGAAGGGGGTCGCTTGGAAGTGGGAGGAGCCACGGAAATAGACTGATAGGTTGCACTTGATAGAATTAGACGATGAAGCGCACGCACATCCCAACCGCTTTTGAGAAACCAGTCTGTAAGATAGTCGAGGAGTTCCGGGTGCGTGGGTGCAGAGCCGCGTGAGCCGAAGTCGTTAGGGGTCTCCACGAGCCCACGCCCAAAGTGCCACTGCCATACTCGATTCACAAAAACACGTGCCGTCAGGGGGTTGGTGGGGCTTGCGAGCCAGTTCGCCAACTCTAGCCTCCCACTTGAGTCTTTTGGGGGTTGCTTGGACTCTCCTAAAGAGGTGAGGAAGGTACGTGGTGTCTCCTCACCCAACATGGCAGGGTCGCCTCGTTTCTGAATGTGTGCGTTTCGTGCCTCTCCTTCCACTACGGCAAACGCGACAGGAACCCGCAAACTTTCTTGAAAAACGGCTCGTTTGGCTTGGAGTTCCTGAAGTGCCATACTCTGCCTACCTAGTTCGGCATACCGCTGTGCCATGGTTAGCGTGTTGGGAGAAGAGGTATACTGCTGTAGCAACCAGCCCACACCATCACCGCCTCGATGCACATCTGCAATTCGACCCGAAATGCTCACCTCGCCGTCGAACGGCGAGAGCCATGCAACGGCGACGGCTCCCTTTGCTCCGGGGTGTACAAAGAAAGATTTAGGGGGTAGAGTTGTCCAAACTTTAACGGGCTGAGCCGATGTATTGACAAAAACAGAGGGGGTGTCGCCATCTCTCCACGCTTTAATCGCAGATTGTCCATCAATGCGTTCCAACTTTTCGGGGAGAAACCGAAAGCCCTCTTGTGCGTCCATAAAGCACCATGTCCCCACATTACCGTATCTATCGGTATGCGGATTACCCGCAGGTAAGTCCTCTACAAGGTCTCTCACATCCCAGAGCCGCCCCTGCCCTCCTATCTCTGCTATCTTCCACTCTACAAGAGTCGAGTCTGCACCATGGTTCTGTAGCGGAGTGACAAAAAGTTGAAGCACATCGCCTTTCCTGACGTGGACGCGCTGTAGTGAGGTCTTTGCCCCCACCTCAAAACGTTTCTCACCTCCATCTTCGATTTCGCCTTCGGAGAGCGTGGTCGCGAATTTACGTGCGTCTGCGGACAAAGCCCGTGCCTCTTTCGGCAGAGAATCTAAGAGGGTGCGATTCTCTTCGTCCAGTTTTCTCAAACTCTCCTGTACGGTCTTGGTGCGTGCCTCCATCTCCACAGTGGAGAGTAGAGGAACCAAGTCGCGAGGTTGCTGTTTTGGCTCACAACCCGGATAGGAGAATCGCGAACTGCTGAAAACTCCGTAGAGACCGTAGTAGTCCTTTACTGAGATGGGGTCAAACTTGTGGTCATGGCAACGTGCACACCCTAGCGTTAAGCCCAGAAACGACTTTCCTAAAGTGTCTATCACATCTTCATAAGTGAGGTGCATATCCTGCTCAATGTCGTGCCCAAACCTGCGGGCAATGGCAAGATAGCCCGTTGCAACTACCCGTTCTGCGTAGCGGTTGGGGTCTCCCTGCTTCGCCAAAATATCGCCTGCCACCTGCTCTTTTACAAACTCGTTGTAGGGCAGATTACGGTTAAAAGCGTCTATCACCCAGTTGCGATAACGCCACGCATGAGGCAGAGGGTGGTCGGAGTTCTCTCCTGCGGTATCCGCGTAGCGCACCACATCGAGCCAGTGCCGTCCCCACTGCTCGCCATAGTGAGGCGAAGCCAGAAGTCTCTCAATGACCGTCTCTATAGCGCGAGGAGATTGGTCTCTCTGAAACGCCTCTATCGCACGTGGTTCAGGAGGTAGCCCAGTCAAATCGAAAGCAAGACGGCGGTAGAGCGTGCGCCTATCTGCAAGAGACGGAGGGGTAACTCCGAATCGCTCCATCTTATCAAGAATGAAAGCGTCTATCGGGTTTTTTGCCCATGTTTTGTTATGTGTAGCGGGTATTGGAGGACGTTTGACAGGGCGAAAAGACCAGAGCGGCACAGTAGCGGGCTTTGCGATAAGCGGTTGCGTGCTGGGTGTCCATGGTGCGCCTTGTCGAATCCAGAGGTCTACTGCCTCCTTCTCCTCTGCGGTGAGCATCCCAGAAGGCGGCATCTTGAGTACCCCAGAGCCGTGTATCGCTTTCGAGAGAAGGCTTTCGGTGGGATGTTGAAGCGTGATGGCAGAGCCACGCCCTCCCCCTTTCAAGATAGCCTCTCTCGAATCGAGGCGCAAACCGCCCTGCTGAACACTTTTCCCATGACAAGAGAGGCAACGCGACACAAGAAGCGGGCGCACTCTCTTCTCAAAATGGGTGAGAGCCTCTGTGTTTTGCGCGTGTGCCGGAGGCGCACCCATGAGCCACGCAAAAAGCGAAAAGGTGAGAGGTAGGTAAAAAGGTCTCTTGAACATCATGTACCGCATTTCGTGAGTAACTGCCCCTTTTCCTTCCATAAGGTTTTAGGAACCTCAAATCTTTGACTCGCGCCTCTGAATTCTGTCCATCTTCAACAGAAAGTCTCGTCTCATGGGCTACCCGCCCCAAAACTTTCTATCTAAACTGCGGTACTGTATCGCTTCGGCGATATGCGCGGGTTCTATGTCTTCTGCCCCTGCCAAGTCGGCAATGGTGCGCCCTACCTTCAAAAGACGGTCATACGCCCTTGCAGATAGCCCCAAGCGGTCTATGGCGGTACGAAGCAGGTTTTTCACGCCTTCGGTAAGGCGGCAGTAGGCGCGAATATCCGCCGATTCCATCTGTGCGTTATTGAAGAGGGGGCGCGGTGTATGGAGAACGGGGTGAGGAGGCTCTCCCTCTTCGGGAGGGGTAAGGTAGCGTGGTGGGGAGGCAAAGCGTTCTGCCTGTAGGTTTCGCGCACGAAGCACTCGCGCCCTAATCTGTGCCGAGGTCTCGCCGAGAGTAGTTTGGAGTAGCTCGTCTTCCGAAAGGCGCGGCACTTCGATATGTAGGTCGATTCTATCCAGTAGCGGACCGGATATGCGCTTCTGGTACTTCTGAACTGCGCTTTGCACACACGTACATTCGCGGTATTTATCGCCCCAATAACCGCATGGGCAGGGGTTCATTGCCGCAACAAGGCAGAAGAGGGCAGGATAGGTGAAGGTCGCGTTTACCCGTGAGATAGTCACTTCTCCATCTTCGAGGGGCTGACGTAGCACCTCTAGGGCATCTTTGTTAAACTCCGGCAGTTCGTCCAGAAACAACACTCCATGATTGGCAAGGCTCACCTCACCGGGACGCGGAATTGAGCCACCGCCGATAAGAGCAGTCGTCGAAACGGTATGATGTGGAGAGCGAAAAGGGCGGGTATTGACCAGTGCATTTTCGGCGGTGAGTAGCCCCGTAACGCTGTATATCTTGGTCGCTTCCAGAGCCTCTTCGGGGGTCATGGGGGGTAGAATGGAAGGAAGCCGCCGCGCCATCATCGTTTTACCAGAGCCGGGAGGTCCTATCAGCAAGACGTTATGCCCCCCCGCCGCCGCCACTTCGAGGGCGCGTTTTACCAGCGAGTGTCCCTTTACGTCGGCAAAGTCGTGCGTAAAATGTGGGATAGTGGGCTGTAGTAAGGTGGGGTCGTAAGGATAGGGCGCAAGGGAATCGGGGAGGGCAAGAGCGCGTACCATATCGCTTAGTGTGGTAACAGGGAAGACATCGACCTCACGCACGATAGCCGCCTCTCGTGCGTTGTTTGCGGGGATATAGAGGCGGTTCATCCCCTGACTACGCGCCCCTATCACAATCGGCAACGCCCCATTCACAGGGCGCACTCCCCCATCTAGCGAGAGTTCCCCGATAAGTACCGCACCCTCTAGGTTTTCAGAGGGAATCTGCCCTGTAGCGGCGAGAATACCAATCGCGATAGGCAAATCGAAACTCGGTCCTGCTTTCCGAATGTCCGCGGGGGCAAGGTTAATGGTCACTCTTTTGTCGGCGGGAAAATAGAAGCCGGAGTTACGGATAGCCGAGCGTACCCGCTCTTTGCTCTCATTGACAGCGGCATCGGGTAGCCCCACAATAGAGACGGAGGGCATACCGTTACTTACATCTACCTCCACATGAACGAGGTAGGCATCTATTCCGAGTACCGCGCTAGAGCGCACCTGAGCGAGCATAGGTTGGCTTCTCTCCTATCAAAAAAAGTACAATCGCTCTGTAGTTACAACAAAACGATTGCACTTTCCTTCTCGAAAGAGAGAAGAGTGCGGAACCTCTCTTTATGAACTCGGAAAGCATACCCCTGCAAGCACTTCATAAAACGCCTCCGGCTCATTCAGGCGCATCTCAACTTGGACTGTCCAGATGGGGATAGGCGAATCGTAAGGCGGGAGTTTTACCGCGTCCTTCTCAGTAGTTACCAAAGCGACGGCGGAGTGCGCCTGTGCCTCTGCAAATAGCGTAGCGAGTTCCAAATCGGTAACGGCGTGGTGGTCACGGTAGCGATGGCGCGTCGTTACGATACCTCCCATCTCACCCACCATCGACTCAAACGCGGAAGGGTTCCCTAGTGCCGAAAATACCACCACACGCTTCCCGTCCAGCATCTCTGTAG